>NZ_AP027370.1:1952500-2170000 GCF_030296055.1 Hydrogenimonas cancrithermarum | reverse complement strand
ATCTGCCTCTCCCAGACTCTAGGTTCACAGTTTCAAGTGCAGTTCCACGGTTGAGCCGTGGGCTTTCACACCTGACTTACGAACCCGCCTACGCGTCCTTTACGCCCAGTGATTCCGAGTAACGCTTGCACCCTCCGTATTACCGCGGCTGCTGGCACGGAGTTAGCCGGTGCTTATTCCTGTCATACCGTCATTATCTTCCGACAGAAAAGGAGTTTACACACCGAAATGCGTCATCCTCCACGCGGCGTTGCTGCATCAGGGTTTCCCCCATTGTGCAATATTCCCCACTGCTGCCTCCCGTAGGAGTCTGGACCGTGTCTCAGTTCCAGTGTGGCTGATCATCCTCTCAGACCAGCTACGCGTCATCGCCTTGGTGGGCCATTACCCCACCAACTAGCTGATACGATACAGGCCAATCCCTTGGCGGAATAAACCGTTTCCCTATACGACTTGACGTCCTATAGGAATATGGGGTATTAGCAGCCGTTTCCAGCTGTTATCCCCCTCCAAGGGGCATGTTACCTATACATTACTCACCCGTGCGCCACTTAGCTGACACTCGAATCCCCCGAAGGTTCATCGAGCCGTTCTCGTTCGACTTGCATGTGTTAGGCACGCCGCCAGCGTTCACTCTGAGCCAGGATCAAACTCTCCATAAATGGACAATTTAAACCTTGTCGACTGTTTGTGTTGACTTTTACTTGAAAGTCACAAAAGCTTAAAAGCTCAAAGGTTCTTACTTATCTCTTACTTGGTTGTCAAAGATCTCGTCTGTCACTCTCGCAAATGACTCACTCACGACCTCTCGAAGTCCCTTACTCAAGGGCTCCATCGTTTGTGGACGGGAATTATAGCACCATACAAACCTCTTGTCAAGGGTTTTTTCACCGAATTTCGGAAAAAATTCGAAAATTCGAAAATTTTCGATATGATCAGTAATTTATAGAACTTAAATGAACGTAACCGGTTTCTGGTTCGATAGATATGTAGAAATCTCCATCGTCTGCAATAAAATGGATTCGACATGTATTATTGACGAGATCGTATATGTTGGAACCCAATGTTGATTTGTAAGGTCTTCCCAAATTATCGAAAGCGATATGTTTGTTATTTCCGCATGAACTGGAGAGTATTACATTATTGATACCGAATTTTTTTGTAATCAGGATTTCACCACTTTGGTCATTCGACAAATTACAACTATTGGATGTAAAAAGGTGTTTGTTGTCAGAGGGATTGATCGCAGCTTCAGAATTTCCGATACCTCCACCATGATCTAAATCATGTCCTACAACATAGTACCAATCGTAGCTTCCGGTACATTGCCAAAAGCCAATCTGCCATCTCTCTTTGTACCATTCATTTTTCTGTGGATCATAGCGATCGTCTATCATTGCAAGATGCTGTGTATAACGAATATGAGATATTATCTGGTCGGCTGCTTCTCTTAGTTTGCTATCACTGAATCTTGGAATCATAACGATAGAAAGGATGGCAACTATTACAATTACTGCAATAAGTTCAAGTATAGTAAAAGCGTTTTTCATGAAGAAACCCCGGGTATAACTGGTTTACGCCAATTATACCACAAGGTCAAAAGGGAGAATTACTGGATCTTCTCCGCGGGTTTTACGTCATATAGAATATCATCCATCGGATGTCTGTACATTGGCATCGCCAAGCGTTTTTCATCCAGGACATGTCCAATGAATCCGATGGTTCGTCCGAGAATAAAGAAAGAGTTGAGTGTACCGCTTTCGATGAACTCGTTGATTTCTTCTTCACTATATCCAAGCGCTCGCCACATATCGACCATGAGAATGCCGATCGTTCCGTCAACGTTTAGGATCAGGTTGTCTTTTTTGGACGTCGTCAATTGTTCGACTTCAAGCGCATACTCGAGAAGTGATGTGCTTGGGAAATACTCTTTTGCATATTTTTTCAGGCCCTCGACACGTTTGTCCGGATTTCTGAGTGACTTGATTCGGTGTCCAATACCCGGAATCGGAATCCCCTGTTTTTTCATATATGCAAGGAATTCCTGCGGTGTCATATTGTTGTCGTTGGCATATTTGAAGTATTTTGCCGCACCGTCGATCGCACCACCAAATCGTGGTCCAATGGTGAGAAGTCCGGTAACCAGCGATTCAACAACGGACTTGCCTGCACGCGCAGTGACTTTGGCGTTGTGGGCACCGGAAACAGCCGGACCGTGGTCTGCAACGGTTTTGATAACGGTTTCGATAAAGTCGGTCGCCCATTTAGGATAAACTTTTTTGAACCATAGGAGACTGACTACATCTCCGATGCTTTTACCGGTATCCGGCGTTGCAACAGAGCTGATCGGGTATCCTGCATAGGTTGCTTCTTCACCACGGTCATCGCTGATCGTACAGATGAAATTTTTCGGTTTGCGGTTAGCCGGAATCTTGCGTACTTCAGGCTCTTCGATCTCCTGAATGATGCCCTCTTTTTTAAGATCGGTATAGACCTGATGAATCGTCTGTGGCAGATCGTTGAAGCTGTTGGGCACATGAATACCGGCTTCACGCATCGCAGCATTTTTCGCCTCAGCCGTTTCGCGCTCGGCATTCGCACTTGCACCTGCATGGCCGAACTGTACGCCGCTGCTGAAGTGTTTGGCGATTGTACCGATACACCATGCGATGATCGGTTTTTTGATTTTACCGGATTTGACCGCTTCGATCACTTTGTACTCTTCCGTACCACCGACTTCACCCAGGAGAATCATGTATTTGACATCCGGGTTCTCTTCCATGCGAAGGAGGTTGTCGATAAAGACCGATCCTACGAAACGGTCACCGCCGATCGCAACACCCTCTGCAATACCGTCGGCATTCAAAGAGATGATGTTACACAGTTCGTTGAAAAGACCACCTGAACGCGTTACAAGGCCTGCACTTCCCGCTCTGTGGAGTTTGGAGTTGATAATATTCTCAATGGTACCGCCAATGTTTGCGATTTTGAATGCACCTGGAGTGATCGCACCGACAGTCGCGGGTCCGATAACCAGCGTTCCATTGTCTCTGGCTGCCTGATTCATCTTGCGTGCGAGTCTTTCCGGAATACCTTCCGCTGTAACCATGATAACGCGGAACTGGTCACCCATGTTGATCGCTTCCATAGAGACGTCATACGCCGTACGGAACGATGCGAAGTTCAAAAGGACATCCGCATTTTTATGTTCGGCAACCGCATCCGCCGTAGATTTGTAAAGCGGAACCATGATCTCATCCGGTCCATAAAAGAATTTCTCGAATTTGTTGGAACTTGTCGGAGCGACGATCGCCGCTACCGAAGGTTTTTCACGTCCAATGACGTAGTCATAATCCAACATACGCTGAATCGCGCTTTTGTTGTTGTTCCAGAAAATCGCTTGTGTGTCTTTTGTAAAAAGTCTGCTGCTCATCTTCTCTCTCCCTTACTTCTCAAGTGCCATACGTACGATATCGGTTACATGAGTATCCGGTCCGTAGACTTCCATGTAAAGCCCCAGTCTCTCGGCCGCTTCTTTGATATCCTTGAGACCTTTTTCATAGTTCGGTCCACCACGTCGTACATAGATTTTTGTATTGTGCGCTTTCAATTTATCCGCATATTTTTCGAGTGCTTTGATAATTCCGGTAAATGTTTTCGCAACGTCGGTAAAGTTTGCAATCGCTCCACCGATGATGAGAATTTTGCCACGGGGATCTTCATAACGTGTCATCAGATCGAAAATCGTTTCTGCATAGAACTGTGTTTCGCTCTCTGTCGGTCCACCTGAATATTCACCATAGTTCGCAAGATCTTTAACACCCGCGAGATCGGCAATCGTATCGGCGTAGACAACGGATGCTCCACCGCCGGCAACCATCGTCCAAATACGACCTTCAGGGTTGAGAATCGTAAGTTTCAACGAGGCACCTGATTTCGCATCGGCCTCCGCGATAGCTTTCTCTTCGGGAGATTGATCTTCCATGCCAAACGGGGTCGGGAATTCGATGTCGCCCCACTTGTCTTTCATCAGGAAGCCTGCCGTATCGTCAAGGCGTGCGACCAGGTCAAGGATATGGGCATTGTTTTCGATCATGACGATCGGGTTGATCTCAAGATAGGCGAAGTTCAAATCGCGGTAGAATTTAAAGAACTGAATCGCGAAAGAGGCAAAACGCTCTTTGTTTTCTTCCGGAATGCCTTCAGGTACACTTGCATGAATGGCACGTTCCATCTCATTGTCCGACATGTTGATAGGAATGCGGACTTCATTGACTTTCTCTTCCCAACCTTCTTCAACTTCCATACCGCCTTCGGCTGACATATAGAGCACATCGTCATTGTCGACGACCGTTGCGGAAATGTAGTACTCCTGCTCCTGTGTATGCGGAGTGAACGGCTCAACGATAAAGTGCGTCAACATCCCTTTCTGACCGGAAAGCAACGTCACTTCATGGCTCTGTTTCTCTTCGATCCACTTTGCCGCATCTTCGAGTTTTACATCACCGGGCTTTTCAACCTTGAAAAGAACCAAACCATTTTTACCGCGCTTGCCGAAAAGCATATCGGGTTTGACAACCAGTGGTTCTTGATTGAGCCACTCGAATCCATGCTCTTTCGCTTTTTCACGTAACTCATCCGCACTCGTAACCAGTACAGATTTGAAATCGTAGTGAAAGCCATCAAAATATTCGTTCCAATGTTTGGCGAAAATGGCTTTGCCGTCATACTCTCGTATCGCTTTTTGAGCCATCACAACTCCTTATGATTTTTATTTTATGAGTTTAGCACTATTTTTTGTATCAGACGCTTTATCTCAATGCGATTGAAGAAAAAATCGATTAATTGTTTATTTTCGAAACATAACAGCTTTTGAGTACCCTGTTTTTGTATCGAATCGAAACTTTTTTACAACCTTTACACATTTCCGTTTTGAGTTCCGATAAAGGATCGGATGTTAAACCATGATATCGCAATTGTAACTGCAGCTCTTTTTTCTTTGTCTGGATCCCATGTATACCCTCTTTTTTCAATGCCTCTGCACACCAATACGGATAGTAAAATGGTGCGGCGAAGTGTTTGTGTGGCTTTTCCAGAACAAGAAACAACGGCTTGTGAAAAAGAAGGAGCAACGTATTGAGAAGCAGCACCGAAAAGACAACGCCAGCCAAAAGGAGATAACGCTTCCTGAATTGCGGCAAACGGACTCTAAAGGTCTGAAAAAAGAGTCTGACCATCAAAGGAATCGCAACGATAACATAGGGTGCAAAGTCCTGAATGGGAATCCGCTGGCGTAAAGAGATCGTCAGAGACAATATCAATACTGTAAAACTGACATGCCAGATGATGTTTTTATCACCCTTGAGCAGGATGCGATACATCGCATAAAAAAAGTAGAGAAACAGCAAGGGAGAAAAAATGGCAGCGTAGAGCCCTATCGTATCGGCAAAATAGTTGACCGGTTTTCCGTGCATATCGATACCGTAAATACTGACGGAAGCTCCGAACAGCACAGAGACAAGCAAAAGCATTATGCCATCTCTTCTCCAGAGAGCATAGGTAAAAAGTGCAAAATAGAGAATGACACTGCTTTTATCGACAAAAAGAAAGAGTGGCAGAAGCAGAAAGGCTGCAAACTTTTTCCTCTCGAGGAAAAGAATCAAAAACCCCTGGTAGAGTGCCAAAATGATGCCGGTAGAAGTGGCGAGAACCGCCGAACTGACGATGCCGGGAAGAAAAAGAAAAGTGATAAAAGATGTAAACAGTGCAATCTCATCTTTAAGAAAATATTTCGAAAGCCGATAAAAAAGTGCGAGATTGACAAGGTGGATGATCAGAAATGGGAGACGGATATTTAAAAAATCGCAAGAAGGGAAGAGCGTTTTTCCCCCATGCATCAACAAATTGACAAGGTTTTGGCCGGAATAGTAGAGTTTCGCTTCATTCGGGCCGATGGGAAGCCCCCAAGCGACCCATATCAGAACGACAAGGTGAACGAATAGAAGAATCGAGACGAAGACTCTAAGCCTACTCATCAGAGTTTGAGGAAATTGTCCAGCATGAGGTGACCATATTCACTCATGATCGACTCGGGATGAAACTGTACCCCATAAACCGGATACCCGTCAATCTGAAGTGCCATAATCTCATGATCGTCATGACTGTAGGCTGTCGCGATAATATGATCCGGTAGGCTCTCTTTCTCGACGACGAGTGAGTGATAGCGTGTCGCAATAAACGTTTCTGGCATAAATTTAAAAATCGGTGACTCGATATGCACTTCCATCTGAGATGTTTTGCCGTGCATCAGATTTTTTGCCCGCACAACTTTGCCTCCGAAAGCCTGAGCGATCGTCTGATGTCCCAGACAAATACCGAATATAGGTAACTCTTTGTGGAATCTCTCTACAACTTCCAGGCTTACACCTGCCTCGTTCGGCGTGGCGGGACCGGGTGAAATGATAATCTTTTCAGGATTCAGTGCCTCGATCTCATCCACGCTTAATTCGTCATTGCGGATTATTTTGAGATCGGCACCGAGTTCGAGGCAGTATTGGACGATATTGTAGGTAAAACTGTCGTAGTTATCGATCATTAAAACCATGAAAAACCCTTTACCGAATAGTAGGTGCATTATATCGTTTCAAATCTTCATTCCAAAAAAAGTCGATCCATCCCTCGGCCTTTTTGAACTTGTAGTCAGGTTGAAATTTCGCATCCGTCTTGTAAAAGAGTGTGGCCGTTTTAAACGAAACATCGGGATAATTCGACTTCAGCTTTTCCATAACGGCCAAAAGCGTATCGCCGCTATCGGCGATATCGTCAACGACTAAAACATTCCGACACTCCGATAGGTCCGGGAGATTGAAAATACGAGGCATCCCAAGCTTTTTTGTATCCTCGTACCCAATCGCGTTGATTACGTATACGTTTCGGACACCCCAGTATTCGCCCAGCATATGGGCCATCGTCATACCACCTCTTGCAATGGCGACGATCGCGTCGAATCTTTCGTCGATCGAATCGGCAAGTGCGTGCAGATCTTTCGCGAATGTTTCGTAGTCGTATCGGATTCGTTCCATCACCACGCTTTCAGTTCGTTGTAGAGGCTGTCGCGCTCAACGGGAACGAAACCGCTGTCTTTGATGAGATGGACGAACTCGTCGAGCGGCATGCCATGTGCGCTTCTCGCCCCTGCCGCCGCCTGGATCGATTCGCGCTCGATCGTCCCGTCAAGATCGTTTGCACCGTACTCTTGGGCGATGAGCGCCAAGTTGATCGTCGCAGTGACCCAGTAGGCTTTGAGGTTTTGGATGTTATCGAGTACGATACGGCTTATCGCCATCGTTTTGAGTATCTCTTGGCCCGTCGGGAAATTTTCGACTTTGAGGTAGTTGTTCTCTTTTTGGTACACCAGCGGAATGAAGCAATTGAACCCACCTGTTTCATCCTGCAAGGCGCGTAGGCGCAGCATATGGTCAATGCGGTGTTCACGCGTTTCAATATGACCGAAGAGCATCGTCGCGTTGGACTTTTTGCCCCGTTGATGCCATTTACGGTGGATATCGAGCCACCCGTCGGAAGTCACTTTCCCCTTGCAAATGTAATCACGAACCTTCTCGTCGAAAATCTCGGCACCGCCGCCGGGCATCGAGTCGACACCGTTTTCGACCATACGGTCGAGCACTTCGTCAATACTCAGCCCATACTCTTCGGCCAGAAAATTGATTTCCGCAGCCGTCAGCGCTTTGACATGGATATCGGGCAGCTCCTCTTTGATCGCTCTGAACATTCCAAGATACCAGTCGAGCCCCGCTTCAGGATTGTGCGCGGAGACGATGTGTACCTCTTTGGCACCGTTTTTCCATGAGTGTTTCGCAATTTCGACGATCTCTTCGACGGGCATCGTATAGGGGTTTGGATTTTTTCGACTGGCGCTGTAGGCACAAAACTTGCAGATATCTTTGCAAATATTGGTGGGGTTGATATGGCGGTTGATGTTGAAATAGGTTTTCTTACCATGCAGGGCCTTGCGCTTTTCATCGGCAAGGCCACCCAGTGTAAAAAGATCGAGTTCATAGAGTTCAAGCGCATCCTCAAGACCGATCCGCTCGCCGCTGCGCACTTTTTCCACTACGTCCATACCATACACCCCAATGATAAAATTTTCGGTATTATATCCAAAAAGAAAAGGCGCTGACGCGATATGGATCTGAACATTGAAATAGAATCGCTTTTGGACCAAAACGCTCCGGATTTCAAAATTTCAAAACTTTTGAAGCAGGCGATCAAAGAGTATCTCGACAATCTAGAAGAGATATTCAAAGAGACACAGGGAAAAGCGTTTCTGGTACATCACACCCGCAAGATCGACCAGTTTCTATCGATTATCTACAAGGTTGTCCTTCGTAAGATGTTCCGCGAATTTCAGCCGATGAGAAACTCCGTTCCCATCGCACTTGTGGCGCTTGGAAGCTACGGCCGCGAACAACTTTGCGTACACAGCGATATCGACCTGATGATCGTCTACAAAGAGACTCCCGGCTACAATATCAAAGAGATTATAGAGAAGATCCTCTACATCGCATGGGATGCCGGCTTTCATCTGGGGCACCGCGTCCATGAAATCTCTGAACTGCCAGACGTTTCCAAAACCGACATCACAATCAAAACGGCCCTTCTGGAATCGCGTTTCATCATCGGCTCCAACTTCATCTGGATGGAGACACAACGGCAGTTTGGTGTCATACGAAGAGATGACCCGAAAATGTATGTACTCGCCAAACTCCAGGAAGCCGAAACGAGACATCGGAAGTTTCCCATCTCGATGGAACCCAATATCAAAGAGTGTGTCGGCGGCATGAGGGATGCGAACCTCGTCTTCTGGATCGCGTCGGTACGACACAATGTTTTCCGCTTACGAGAGCTGGTGGGATCGGTTATCGATGAAACCGACTATACCGAATACCGCTCAGCACTCGAATTTATATTCCGCGTACGTGCGGCCCTGCATCTGAGCGCCGGGAAAAAAGAGGATACCTTGCGGCTCGATCTCGTCCCGAATGTCGCCAATCTCCTGGGCATCGAAAAAGGCAAGCCGCAAAAAGCCCAGAAAGAGCTGGTAAGTCGCACTTTTCATGCCCTGGATACTATCCGAAAAAAGACTGCCTACTGGAGTGGTCTTCTCGGCAAACCCTATCTTTACGATGCGACACATATTCCGCTTTTACGAAAAGAGTGCATCGAGCCGGGTATCTTCCGGTGTCAAGACACCCTCTATGCCCAAAGAGATTTGAAACCCAAAACCTTTCTCTACTACCTTAAACTGCTGCTCAAAGAGGCATACCGCTATCCGGTCATCGCCGACGCCTCATTTTGCCATCTTATCGACAGAACCGAAATACCGAAGACAAAAGGCAAGCAACTCATCAGCGCCATCCGTCAGATTTTCTACATGCCATACAGCGCGTCGATCATCGATACACTCTTTAAAAGCGGGAAACTTCCCAAAGCGATCACGCCGCTCAAACGGGTGATGTACCTTCCACAATTCGATGGCTATCACCATTATCCGGTCGACATCCACTCCATCCAGACGCTCGCTATACTCGACCGGCTCGAACACGAGATCCTGCAACCTCTTTTCGAAAAGCTGGACAAAGACTCCAAAGCGATGCTGAAACTCGTTGCGCTTTTACACGATGCCGGAAAAGGAAGAGTGCGCGACCATCGCGAAGTAGGTGCCGACCTCTTCAAGATCTATGCCAAAAAACTGGGTTTTTCCGAACCGCTTATCAAAGAAGGGATACTGCTCATTCGCCATCATACCCGGATGACCAAAACAATCCACAACGAAGATATCTACGACGAATCAACCGTTTCCAAATTTGTCGCGCCATTGAGTACCCAAAAACTGCTCGACATGCTCTTCATTCTAACCTACTGCGATGTCAATGCCGTGGGTGAGGGGGTCTACAACGCCTTTACCGACAGAATGCTCAAAACACTCTATTTCGCCGCCTCGGAGATTCTCGAAAAACCGGCGATCATCGACGAAACAGCCAAACGCCTGCGCCGAGAACAGGCGCTCAAAAAACTCTCCGCGTTCCAAACGCTTCCCCGTTCGATGCAAAAGAAAATCCTCTCGATCGAATCAAACCTCTTTTTCATCAAACATACGGCCAGAGAGATTCTCGACATCGCCGTGCAAGCCAGAGGCATACTCGACTATGCGATGGAGATCGACACCGGCGAGACGCTCAAAATCGAAATTTACAGAAAAGTGCCGATCAACCTCGGCTTTCTACTGGGTAAACTGAGCCACCTCGAACTCGTCGGCATGGAGATCTTCAAACTCTTCGACGGAATCAAATATTTCGTCCTCGAGTTCAACGACACCATCGCCAAAGACGAAATCCCGATGGTCGAAGCGATCATCCACGACTCGTTCGATATGGGAAAAACGATCAAACTGGCCAAACCGAAGATCAAACCCAAAGAGATCACGATCGATTGCGAACACTCCAAAAGCTACGCGACGATGCAGATCAAAACATCCAACCAGCGGGGATTGATGGCCTATGTCGCCCACTATTTCGACAAACTCGGCGTCGATATCGCATCGGCTGTCATCACAACCCGCAAACATCGTGTCAACGACTTTTTTCTCATCGAGAAAAACGGGAATTTCTGTACAAATAAAGAGAAGATTTTAAAGGAGTTGGTTGATACGTGATTTTAGCAAGAAGGTACGCACTTCAAGCGTATCATCCCACCCTTCGAGCGCCGCAGCGCCCTCTCCAAGGCGGAAGAAAGTGATAAAGAGCGACAGCGAATATCGCCCCCAGTCCGTCACTCAGCATATCTTTTTGAGCATCCCAAATATCGCCTTGGGAACCGAGAAACGCTATACCCGTCTCATTATCGGCCATTACTGCGAACCACCACTCAACAATCTCATACAGAGCCGCCACACTCAAAATAGCGAAAACCCCGAATAGATATGCAATCCAGCGTCGCGTCACGTATGCTTGACGACAAAGAAATTCGACGATCGCAAAGGCATAGAATCCGACACTGAAATGTGCGACTCTGTCAAAGTTGTTGCGTTCAAACCCAAAAAAGTCGGTTACCCACTCAAAGGGTACCCGTTCAAAGGTATAGTGGCCTCCAAGTGTATGGAGAAAAATCAATATGCTCATCAAGAAATAGGCCGTATTGGAAAAACGAAATTTCGAATAGGTGACAACGAGAAGTAATACGATGAGTACGATAGGAAGATTTTCGCTGAACCAAATCTCACGATTGTAGGGATCAGTTGCCAATACGCCAAACCAAACCAGATAAAGTCCCAGTAGAATATGGGGAAAATATCGATGCATATCGAAAACCTTCAACAGAATTTTTCAATCATAGCATATAAAGACCTATGCCATTGTGAAGTGATCGGAACAAAGTGTTTGTCCCGCGTCTATTGAAGTCGGGGAGAAGTTCTCTATGGATCCGGCGAGTGCCGGATCTGAAGATTTTAGCTGCAGCCGCAGCCACCTTGGTTTTGGCCACCCTGCGGCTGTGCGCCGGTTGAGCAGGCGGAGACGCCCGGAGGGGTCGTCGGCTGGATCGCTTCGTTGCTTACGCCACCCTCTTCGTTGATCTGTTCGATCGTATTCCAAAGATCTTCGGCCGCTTTGATATAGCGCTTCGCCGTTTCACTTTCGGGATAGTGGTAGGTGATCGGCTTCCCTTCGTCGCCACCTTCGCGTACCGCCGGCTCGATCGGAATCTGTGCGAGAAGTTTGCTGCCGTACTCTTCGGCGACCGCAGCTGCCGTACCGCGTCCGAAGATATCACTCTCGGTCCCACAGCTCGGGCAGATGAAGCCGCTCATGTTTTCAACGACGCCCGCGATCGGGATATGCAGTTTCTTGAACATATCAAGGCTTCGGCGCGAGTCGTCGAGAGAGACTTTCTGCGGTGTCGTAACCGTGATGCCGGCCGTGACCGGAACACTCTGCGCCAGCGTCAGCTGTGCATCGCCCGTTCCCGGCGGCATGTCGATGACAAGTACGTCAAGATCGCTCCAGAGGATATCGCGCAGGAACTGTTCGATCGCCTTCATGACCATCGCACCACGCCAGATGAGCGACTGCCCCTCTTCCATCAGAACGCCCATACTCATCACTTCGACACCATAGGCGTTGATCGGCTTCACTTTGTTGCCGATGACATCCGGACGCATATCTTCCACACCCATCATTCGCGGCACGTTCGGACCGTAAATGTCGGCATCGAGAAGGCCGACTTTTTTACCCTGCATCGCCAGAGCGATCGCGAGGTTGACGGAAGTCGTCGATTTACCGACGCCACCCTTGCCTGAGCTGACCATAACAAAGTTCTTGACTTGCGGGGCGATATTTTTGCCATGACTCGATGTTTCGCGCGGCATTTTCGGCTGCATGATCATCGGAATCACTTCCGTCGCACCCGCCATTTCCAGTTTCGTTCTAATCTCATCCTCGAGCGCTTTTTTCACTTCCGGTGCACTCGATGTGATTTCGACCGTTACGGCCACACGGCCACCGTCGATCTCGATACCCTTGACGAATCCGAAGGTTACAATATCTTTCGTAAATCCCGGATAGGTTACCGTTGAGAGTACCTCTTTGACTTGACTTTCTGTCATTTTCATCCTTTATTGAAATTTTCTTTTCACTACAAAAGATGAGATGCTTGGAGCGGAAATTCCTCGCATCTCATAAAAAGTTCTGAAGTTTATGTTAACTAGACTTTATGAAACGTAAACATTTCAACTAAATTTTCGATTTAAATTTAACTCGCGACATGACTGAAATCGACATTACCTTCCATAATATCCTGGCTGATTTTGTAGCTGCAGAATTTCGGTCCGCACATCGAGCAGAACTCCGCCTCTTTGAAAACATCCTGCGGCAGTGTCTCGTCGTGATATTCGCGGGCCCGGTCGGGGTCGAGCGCCAGTTCGAACTGTTTGTTCCAGTCGAACGTGTAGCGTGCGTCGCTCATCGCATCGTCGATATCGCGCGCACCCTTGCGGCCGCGGGCGATATCGGCGGCATGCGCCGCGATTTTGTAGGCGATGATCCCTTCGCGAACATCCGCAGCATTCGGCAGTCCAAGGTGCTCTTTCGGCGTAACGTAGCAGAGCATACTGGCACCATGCCACCCGCCGACCGCCGCACCGATGGCGCTGGAGATATGGTCGTAACCTGCAGCGATATCGGTAACGAGCGGCCCGAGAATATAGAACGGCGCTTCGTGGCAGTAGTCACGCTCGAGCTTCATGTTGCGCTCGATCTGGTTGAGCGGAACGTGGCCCGGCCCTTCGATCATTACCTGCACATCCTTCTCCCACGCACGGAGCGTCAGCTCGCCAAGCACTTTGAGTTCATTGAGCTGCGCATCGTCGCTGGCGTCGTAGAGACATCCGGGGCGTAGGCTATCGCCGAGCGAAAGAGAAACATCATACTTGCGGCAGATATCGAGAATATCGTCATACGCTGTGTAGAAAGGATTCTCTTTATGATAGTGCATCATCCATGCCGCCATCAGGCTACCGCCGCGACTTACAATCCCCATTTTACGTTTTGCTACAAGTGGCATGAAACGCAAAAGAAATCCCGCATGGATCGTGAAATAGCTGACTCCCTGCTTCGCCTGGCGTTCGATGACATCGAGCATCGCATCGATCGTAAGGTCCTCGATCTTATTGTTGCAATCGTGCAGAATCTGATACATCGGAACGGTGCCGATTGGCACCTCTGCATGCTTGATCACCTCTTCGCGGATCATGTCCAGGTCACCGCCGGTGGAGAGATCCATAATGGTGTCAGCACCATATTTCTGACACACTTTGACCTTTTCGACTTCGCCCTCTGCATCGCTAGCGACGGCAGAGGATCCGATATTTGCATTGATTTTGCACGTCGCCCCCATACCGATCGCCATAGGTTTTTGGTGAACATGGTTGACGTTGGCCGGAATGATCATCCGTCCACGTGCCACTTCGCTTCGGACAAACTCCGGATTGAGTTTCTCTACCTTGGCGACATACGCCATCTCTTCGGTTACGATGCCCTGCTTGGCATAATACATTTGTGTTCGAACTTTATCGTTTTCACGTTTTTTGACCCATTCGCTTCTCATGGTTGTCCCTCCTACATTGTGACTGGCCTTGCGCAGTCAAGTCCCAAAAATTATCACAAAAAAGATAAAAGCAAGCTTTTCTAATGTATACTTTCGTAACACATAGGGCTTTTTAGGAGAAAATTTGTCTGATTTAACACTGGTGCTTCTCTCTGCCGGAGAGGCAACACGTTTTAAAAAACCCGTCAAAAAGCAATGGCTCCGTGTCGGAAGCGAACCGCTTTGGTTCCGGGTGGCCAGAACATTCGAGTCTATGGGACTCTTTCAGAAGATCGTCATTGCCGCTCATCCCGACGAAATCAATTATATGAAACGATTCGCAAACTATACTTTCGTACAAGGCGGAGAGAGCAGGCAAGCATCCCTTCAAAACGCTCTGGCGTCAGTCGATAGCACGCTGGTACTCGTAAGCGACGTAGCACGCGCCTGTGTAAGCCGCAAGATCTGCGAAGCACTGCTGCGAGCGATCGAAACGGCGGACTGCGCCGTTCCCGTTCTTCCCGTAAACGATACGGTCTACTACGAGAATGAACCGATCGACCGTTCGAAACTTCTACGTATCCAGACGCCGCAACTCAGCCGCACCGAAAAACTGTTGGCCGCCCTTTCACAACCCGGTGAATTTACCGACGAGAGCAGTGCGATCCATCACAATGGCGGAAAAGTCGCATTTATCGAAGGGGACGAGTCACTTCACAAACTTACTTTTGCCGACGACATCTCCCACCTTCCCTGCCTCGAAGCACCGGACACAAGCCTCTGTTTTACAGGAAACGGCTTCGATGTCCATGCATTCGAAGAAGGGAAAAGAATGGTTCTCGGCGGCGTTCAAATCGATGTGCCGTATGGTTTCAAGGCCCACTCCGACGGTGACGTCGCGATCCACGCCCTAATCGATGCACTCATGGGTGCTGCCGGTATGGGCGACATCGGTGAACTTTTTCCAGATACCGATCAGGCATATGCAGGGGCCGATTCCGCACAACTTTTAAAACGGGTCGTCCAAAAGATTCACCACTACGGCTTCGAGATAGTCCATGCCGACCTGACGATCATGGCGGAGGTACCGAAACTCTCCCCTTACAAATATGAAATGGCACGAAGAGTCGCCTCATTGCTTCAGGTAACACCGGATAGAATGAATGTCAAAGCGACAACGACGGAAAAACTCGGTTTTATCGGACGCAAAGAGGGAGTTGCCGTCAATGCGACAGCAACGCTTAAATATTTTAACTGGACATTATCATGAAAATACTCATCGTCGAAGATGAAATCTACCTCGCGCAGAGTATCGCAGGAAAGCTGATCGATTTCGGCCACGAATGCGATATCTTCACCGCGGTCAACGATGCGCTCGACCAGACGGAGCGTTACGACGTCATCCTGCTCTCGACCAATCTCTCGGGACAGGACTTCTACGCCGTTATAAAAAAGTTTGCCGATGAAATCATTCTCCTGATGGTTTCATACATCAGTAACGACACCGTCACCGATCCACTCAAAGCGGGTGCACACGACTACATCCAGAAGCCGTTTATGATCGAAGAGCTGATACGGAAAATCAACCATTTCCACAGCTTCAAACAGCTGCAGAAACGGTGCGAGCTCTATGAGGATTACCTCGATCATCAGCTCAAAAACATCCAACTTCCGAACCCCATGAAAAAAACACTTCCACTCATGGTCAAAACGAATTACCAAAAGCAGGCCGATGCTTTCGCTTTCGCTCTTGCGGAAGAGCTTGGACGGCCGCTCAAATATCTTCCACTCAGCAACAGCGCCTCTCTGAGTGCCCTTGAACATTTGGAGAGCGACTCTATCGCCTATATGCCTGAGTTCCAAATGCTGAAAAAGAGCGAGCGCGAAGCGTTTCTGGAAGCGTTACAGGACAGAGACGTCATCACTTCGACTACAGAGAACTTCGAAGATGAAAGAGTGGAAACGATCGAACTGGTCAGCGAGCACAAGATATTCGACCGTACGGAGATTCTGACGATCGATGATTATGTCAAATTCATCATTCACAACTACCAAAGCAAGTTCCCGGACACCGAGTTGAGCAAAAAGCTCGGAATATCGCGCAAATCACTCTGGGAAAAGAGGAAAAAGTATGGCATATTCAAGAAAAAGTAAAAAGGCGCTCTTCATCGACCAGGAGGCGCTTTCGACCCTCGCACTGGTGCAGGAGGGGTTACTGCATCCTGTCGACGGATTGATGGATGAAAAAACTTCCGAAGAGGTCAACCATACCAAGTGCTACAAAGGGCACAGCTTTCCTTTCTCTTTCATTCTCGCCCCCAAAGGGCGACGAAACGAAGAGGTTTTAAAGGCACTGAAACCCGGAGAGATCGTCGACCTCTTCGTCAACGGCAAACCTGTCGGATGGCTCAAGGTCGACGAAGTGTTCAAAATCGATCCGGAGGCACGCGTCCAGGAGATCTACGGTACCCAAAACGCATCTCATCCAGGCGTCCAGGCGACGATGAAACGTCTTGGGCACTACGCCGTAAGCGGAAAATACCATGTGGAGTATCCATCTCTGCGAAAAATCAAAGAGCAGATCACAGTGGCGAAAAACCGTATCGGAGCGAAACAGACCAGTGCACTGATGATGGCAGCGCGTCCCCTGCACCGGGCGCATGAACGTCTCATCCGGACCACACTCGACCGCTCAGACCTGGTTGTAATTTTCCTCTTCAAACCCTATCAGGAGGACAGTACCCTCCCTTACGAGCTGCGCTACCGCTCGATGGATTATTTCGTCAAAAACTATCTGCCTGCCAACCGCGTCGTGATCGTACCGTTGGAGTACACCTACATCTTCGCCGGTTACAACGAAGTGATCCTCGATGCTCTTGTCGCAGAAAACTTCGGGTGCGACGAGCTGGTGATCGGCCAGAACCATGCCGGACTCGGCTCCTTTTACGACAAAAACCGCATCCAATCGGTTTTCGACCATCTCAAAGGATTCGAGATTCAGATCCATACAGCGCCAGAGTACGCTTACTGCGATATCTGCCGCACACTCGTCAGCAGCCGCACCTGTCCACATGGCGAGCATCACCATATCTCCTATCATGCCGACTCGATTCTCGAGCTCTTGAAAAAGGGGCTTCTTCCACCGGCCGTACTGATCCGCAAAGAGATTTCGGCGATGATTTTGACCCACCTCTTTCCCAATCGCTTCGAAAACCTGGAAAAAATCTATTACGACCTGATGCCTGGGTCTGGTCTGCTGGAGAGTCAGAGCGAAGAGGATTTTTACATCAAACTGATGAAGCTCTATCAAACCACCTCTTTGAAATGATTGAAGATGGAGAATGGAAGATGAATGTTTCAGAAAAACTGTTTCTCGCCGGTTTGGGAAGCGGGCTTCTTCCCAAAGCACCCGGAACATGGGGGACGCTCGTCGGCCTTCTCATCGGTATGGCCATACTCTCCTATTTTCCGATCGAAACGCTCTTTCTTTTGACGATACTGGTGACGCTTATCGGGGTTCGCGAGATCAACCGCTACGAGCTGCGGAGCGGGATCCACGACGACAAGCGCATCGTCATCGACGAAGTCGCCGGCATCTGGCTGGCACTCTGCATCAGCGGGATCTCGTTTCCCGCCCTCATTTTGAGTTTTCTCTTTTTCCGTACCTACGACATCTGGAAACCCTCCATCATAGGACGCATCGACCGCGAAGCTCCCGGTGGCTGGGGCGTCATGGGTGACGACCTCGTCGCGGGTGCCGCGGCGGGATTTTCAAGTGCCCTCGTAATGCAGGTGCTTCTGCATTATCACATGCTAGGATAGCCAATGCCACTGCCCGATCTATTCATCGAGCGGTTTCGCGCCATCTATCCCGACGATGCCGACACACTGCTTGAAACCTTCGAGCGCCCAAGGCGGGTCTCCTTCCGCATCAATCCGCTCAAAACGGATACCGATACCGCACTGAAACAGTTGGATGAAGAGGGGCTCGAACCCGAACCGGTGGCTTGGTACCCTTACGCATTCAGCGTCGAAGCGAAGATGCGCGACACATTGACCCATTCACGCCTTTTCGATAGGGGGGATATCTATATCCAGAGCCTTTCATCAATGCTCGCACCACTCATACTCGGTCCAAGACCGGGCGAAACGGTGCTCGACCTGACGGCGGCTCCCGGCGGAAAATCGCTGATGATGGCAGCCATGATGCAAAACGAGGGTTGGCTGTCGGTCGTCGAACCGGGGAAAGATCGTTTTTTCCGTCTCAAAGCCAACCTCGAGCGAGGCGGTGCCACAATCGCCCACCACTACATGGCGGACGGCCGCGGCGTAGGAAACAAATGTCCCGCCATGTTCGACAGGGTTTTACTCGATGCGCCCTGCTCTACCGAAGCGAAATTCAAGACATACGCTCCACAAACATACGCCTTTTGGAGCGAACGCAAGATCAAAGAGATGGCAAAGCTGCAATATCGGCTGATGGAGTCGGCGATAAAAAGTCTGAAACCGGGTGGAAAGCTCCTCTACGCCACTTGCTCATTCGCCCCGGAAGAGAACGAAGCCGTCGTCGACAAAGCCCTGCACAAACATCCGGAGATTCATGTCGAACCCATCGAGATACCGATAGAAAACATTCACCCCGGAGTCACGCAATGGAAGAAAAAAAGATTTAACCTCAACCTCTCCAAAGCTGTACGTATTCTTCCCACCGAATCAATGGACGGCTTTTTTCTCTGTCTCCTCAAAAAAGTCTAACATACGACTACAGTTTGTCTGCTGCGTATGCTTCGAACTCTTCCAAAGGAAGTGGCTTGCTGAAGAGATACCCCTGATAGATTTTACACCCCATATCTTCGAGAAGCTCTTTCTGTTCGGCCGTTTCGACCCCCTCGGCCACTGTTTCGAGCCCCATCGATTCGGCAATAGCGATCGTAGCCCGAACGATCGCTTTATCGTTGTCGTCTTCAATGATATCCCGAATGAACGAGCGGTCGATCTTCAATTGGGTGAGCGGCAACTTTTTCAGATAGGAGAGAGAAGAGAAACCGGTTCCGAAATCGTCCAGTGATATCTCGATACCGATCTTCTTGAGCCTGTTCATTTTCTTGACTACTTTATCGAAATTGTCCAGAAAAAGAGATTCCGTAAGCTCCAGTTTCAGCATATGAGGCCTTACACCGTACTTCTCGATCTTCTCTTCGACACTCTGAACAAACGATGGAGACATGAACTGTTTGACACTGATATTGAGACTTATCGCGAGATTGTTGAAACCTTCGATCCCCGACCAAATTTTCAAACGATTACAAACTTTCTCGAGCATAATATCGCCGAGTTTGATGATCTGTCCACTCATCTCGGCTACGGGAATGAATTGATCCGGGGTAATCAAGCCTTTAACGGGATGATTCCAGCGACAGAGCGCTTCGGCGGCTTTGATCTTTCCTTGCATCGAGAGTTGCGGTTGATAATGGACTTCGATCTCGTTCCTGCTGAACGCTTCGTTCAGCTGATGCTCCGTTTCGATCTGTTTATCAACATTCTGCTGCATTTTTCTGTTGTAGAACCTTATGCAGTTTCTGCCGGAATTTTTTGCCTCGTACAAAGCGATATCGGCATGCTTCAGAAGTTCGTCGGTCGTTCTGACATCCCCTTTGAAAAGCGTTATACCCATACTGCATTCAGGATGGATTTTCATCTTCATTGGTTCGGGTAACCAGAACTGTTCTTCTACTTTCGAGCGGATGTTTTCCGCCCATTTTTCTACCTCCAGCCCCACCTTCTCGGCCGTGCCTTTCAGATTTGTCAGAAGAATGACAAACTCGTCCCCTCCGAATCTCGAAACCGTGTCACTTCTTCGGATCGAATCTTTTATCCTTGTCGCTATCTCTTTGAGCAGCCTATCTCCACTATCGTGGCCGGCCGTGTCGTTGATCTTCTTGAAATTGTCGAGATCCATGAAAATAAGGGCGCCGTAATTGCCGTTCCTGGCGGAAAAATGCATCGCCTGTTCAAGATACCTGGTCAACAGCCTTCTATTCGGCAATCCCGTGAGAACGTCGTAGTAGGCGAGATACTCGATCTTTGTCTGAGCCTCTTTCATCTCGGTGATATCCATAATCGCACTGATACGGACCCGCTTTCCGAAAAGTTCGAGGTTTTTTCCTCGCGCAATCACGGGAACGCGCGAACCGTCTCTTCTCATAACGATCATCTCGTAAGGCTCCGCCGAGTCGAGTCGTATTTTCTCTTTGACGATATCGAACGATTCCGGTGCGACGAGATCGTCGAGGGCGTGTTTGCCAATCAGCTCCTTCTGCGAATAACCGGTAATTTTCGCCGCCATTTCGTTGACCTGAATACACCTTCTTTCGCTGTCGAACACGAACAATCCCTCGATCGTTGCATTGAGGAGTTGTTCGAACGTCTCGTTCGACTTTTTGATCTGCCGTTCCAGCTCTTTTTGACGCGTGATATCCCGCGCACTTCCCACCGTTCCGAGAAGTTTGCCTTGCTCGTCGAAGAGAGGTGCCTTGTGCACTTCGAGATAGAGCATTTTTCCTTTCACGTTGCCATACTCTTCGAATCGCATCGGCTTCATATGTTCGAGCGTGATGAGATCGGTATTGAAACAGAGTTCTCCGAACGTATGCCACTCCTGATTTTCCGGATGCTTTCGGCGTTCTCTTTCGGCGAAAAAAATATCCTGCTTCCCTATCGGCTCTTGCGTATCTTTCGCCATGAGAAGATTTTCACAAAGGGCACGGTTGGCGAAAAGATACCGCCCTTCAATATCTTTCGCCCAGAGCATATCCGGCAGATTGTCCGCCATCAATCGAAAAAACCTGTCGTTTTTAATTATTTTGTCGTTTTTATCAAAACCCATTTTCCTCTCAACCTTTTACAACAAGTCAACATCACACAACCCACCATTCTCGGGAAGCTCGACGCTTTTGAAAAAACAAATCTTTTAAAGATAATATTAATTGATTATACAACAAAAATTTTAGATCCTGGTTTTGTGATTTGACGTTGGGTATAATTCTATATTGCCCGATAAAGACCGAACGCTATTAAAAAGGCAGCAATCATGAAAATCTATCGTAAAAAATTTTGGTACTGCTGCCTTGCCTTCCTCTTTTTTTTCTACACGATCGCAGGTTTTTGGATGTTACCGTTCATTGCATCGAAAAATTTGCCACCCTTGCTATCAAAAACGCTCGGTACCGATGTGACGATAGGTGCGATATCGTTCAATCCCTACACTATGCAGTTGGAACTTTCGGATATAACAATCGAAGACAAAAACGAGAGAGACTTTTTTACGCTCAAAGCGCTCGATATCGACTTTTCACCCATATCTTCCCTTTTCAACCGATCGATCGGTTTTGACGCATTGCGGTTCAAGCGGCCGGCGATCCATATAGTAATAGAAGAAGACGGAAGTTTCAACTTCTCCAATATTCTAAAACATCTTGAAAAAAAACAGACGCCATCCGACACAAAGAGTCTCTCCGATACATCCTCGTTGCCGCCACTGCGCATCAGGCAGTTTGCGATCGAATCGGCGACTCTGACATTCGAAGATCTGAGTAAAGCGGAACCCGTCAAAATTGTGGCGACCAATTACAATTTCGGAATTGAGAATATCTCCACCCTTCCCAACGAGTATGGATTTTTGGTCTATGAAATAGAAACGAAAGATACGGCATTCGTACGCTCTTTCTCCAAAATATCCCTCAACCCGTTTTACGTAAGGGGGGAACTGGATATCCAAAGTGCCAATCTCAAAAAGATCAATCACTATCTAAAGGAGTCTACGACACTCGATCTCAGAGAAGGAAGAGGCGATCTTTCTCTGACCTACAACATTGAACAAACGCATCCGGGCATCCGTGCGAAAATCACAAAGGGGCGCCTTGCGATACATAATTTCCGCCTCGATGATGCCGTCTCGACACCTGCGACGATCGATCTTTTCGAGATCAGAAATATCGATGCCGAATGGCCGGAGCGAAGCGTTAGCATCGACGAAGTCATACTCGACAATGCCAAACTCTACACAGCGGTCGACAAACAAGGAAGCTTCTCTTTCAATACATGGAAAAAACGAGCCCAACCAGTGAAAAGAAAGATACCGACAAGTACGGAGCCCATTACAGCGGCAATGTCCCCCTGGAAAATCGGAATCAAAGAGGTACGGATCGACAATCTTCACACACGGCTCGAAGGGCCTCTCTACTTCGTCGATGCCGACCATACCCACAGCTTCGAAGCACTCCATTTCGAGACGAACGGCACCGTTCAAGTCCTGCTTGAACACCTCAACCTGCACAATATCGAAATCACTGAAAAAGAGGGCGAAAACACACCTTTACGTATTAAACGCGTTGAGCTGAAGCGAGGTCTTTTGCGACTTCCGCAAAAAAAGCTGGCGATCGAAGAGATCAATATCGATAGACCCGATATCCGGCTGGTTCTTTTCAAAAATGGTCAGAGCAATATCCAGAAGCTCTTTCTTTCAAAGCAAAAAAATTCCTCAAAGAGAAAAAGCGTCAAACCGGACCATACCAAGCCTTTTGGAGTGACTCTAAAAAATCTCGACCTGCAAGATGGAGTGTTCCGGTTCGAGGAGAGAAGAGTGAAGGATCCACTCAGATTGACCGCCCAAAAGGTAGGATTTCACCTCGTTGGATTCGCTTTTCCACAGAAAGAGAGATCATCTTTCCGTCTTTCGTTAAAAACGCCTTCCGAAGGTACTATAAGCGCCGAAGGCTCCCTACTTCTCTCTCCCCTCAAAGCAGATTTTACGCTCCAGACATCCGATGTCGCGATCACCCCTTACGTACCCTACGTACAAAAATTTCTCAATATCGACATTCCCGAAGGTTCGCTGAACAGCCATGCCGAAATCTCCTACAACACCTCGCTGCAGCCAAAAGCGACGATCGACTATTCGCTTGACCTGAAACATCTCAAAATCGACCACGCGCTCACGGGATCGGAGATTTTCAGTGTCGAAAGGATCACCGTCAAACCAGCCCACCTGGAACTCGGACCGAATGCGATGAAGATCGACAAAGTGGTTCTCGAAGAACCTTATATCAGAGTCCACGTCGCCAAAGACAAATCGACCAATCTCGACCGTCTCGTGAAAAGAGGTCCAGCCAAAGACAAAAATATAAAAATGGCGACGACGAAAAAAAGAGAATCGCTCAACTACTCCCTGACGAAAGTCGAAATCAAAAAGGGGCGCAGCGATTTCTCCGACCTGTCGCTCCCGCTTCCTTTCGCCACACATATCCAAGACCTTAAAGGAGAAGCAATCGGCATCAGCAGCCTGCCGGACAATTTGGCCTCCATCCAGCTCAAAGGTATCGTAGACCGATACGGTATGGCGAACATCAAGGCCTTCTTGATCGCAGCCGATCCGATTAGAAAGAGTGAAATCGATATCGATTTCAGAAACCTCGATGTGACAAACCTATCACCCTATACGGGAAAGTATATCGGCTATACCATCAAAGATGGACGGCTGTGGCTTAAACTCAAATATACCATAGAGGACGGGAAACTGTTGAGTGAGAATAAAATTGTCCTCAAAAAACTGGAGCTTGGTGACAAGATCGAAAGCGATGAAAGCATCGAGGCCCCCATCCAACTGGCGATTGCTCTGCTCAAAGACTCCAACGGTATCATCGACCTGGACATTCCCCTCGAAGGCAACGTCACCGATCCGAAATTCAAGGTCGGCAAGGTGGTCTGGCAGGCGATCGGCAACATGATCTCCGGAATCGTCACCGCCCCGTTCCGTTTTCTCGGCAATATGCTCGGCATCAAAGGCGAAGAGCTGCAATATGTCGATTTCGAACCCGGTAGCGATACGATCGATCCAACGGAAAGGGAAAAACTCGACAAACTGGTTGAAATATTCAAAAAACGTCCGCTTTTGAAACTCGAGCTGACGGGTTCTTACCATATCGACGCAGATAGCTCAGGGATTCGAAGGAGGAAGCTCAAAGATATCCTGACCGCCTCGTCCGGGCGACAAGGTTCGGAAAAGATAAAAAATGAAGTGACCATCCACCTACTCGAACGGGTCTTTGTCGATAGAGCCGGAATACAGGCACTCGATAAAGTGAAAAAAACCTATGTCGAAGGGCTCAAAGAGAACAAAGAGAAACCCGATTCAGGAAAATATTTCGATACACTCTACGCAGCCCTGTTGAAGAGTGTCCCGGTAACGACCGAAGAACTCCGGAGGCTTGCCGACAATCGTGCGGAGAATATCGCCAGCTATCTGGAAAAGAGAGGTATCGAGAGAATGCGCACCGCTATCCATCAACCCAAAGCGCTCCAAACAGTGGCCCAGACAGGGATGATACCGCTAAAACTCGAACTTGGCGGTTTAAGTAAATAAAATTGATTTCAATAAAATATTCGTTCTATTTGACTTATTTTGTGCAAACCAACTATAATACGCTAAAAAAAGGTTCAACATGAAAAAACTTCTTCTGCTAATGATGCTTTCGCTCACTTTTGTCGCCGCACAGGAGACAAAACTCTGC
This sequence comes from Hydrogenimonas cancrithermarum, assembly GCF_030296055.1. Lineage (NCBI taxonomy): Bacteria > Pseudomonadati > Campylobacterota > Epsilonproteobacteria > Campylobacterales > Hydrogenimonadaceae > Hydrogenimonas > Hydrogenimonas cancrithermarum. The sequence continues at coordinate 2,145,272 of NZ_AP027370.1, read as the reverse complement.
CCATGCCCGAAAGAGATTCCGGTCAGGGAGATGGAGCCCAAAGAACTCTACAAGCTGATCACCGATGAAGTCGACGATCTCTATATCCTGGATATCCGGGAACCCGATCAAATCGGCCATGGCGAGATTTTCACCCTCAATCTCGTCCAGATCACACGCGGTTATCTCGAATTCAAGGTTAAAAAAGCGATACCGGACAAAAATGCACGCATCGTCATCTACTGCTGTACCGGCAAGCGCGGAAAGCTCGCAGCCAAAACGATGCAAGAGATGGGGTACACCAACGTCTATTCACTCAAAGGCGGTATACGTGAATGGGTCGAGCAGGGTTATCCACTCGACACCGTCTATGGCGAAGTGGTTCTCAAGCGTTGAATCATACCAATCGCATTATTTCTTTTTTTTGATCTTTCCCAGCTGAGAGGTCCGCTCATGTAGACGACCTTTTCGAGATTGTCGATTCAGGCAGCATACTTTTCCTCTTACCGGAGGGAGCGAGATCATCATGGAGATCGAAAGTTTCATCCTCAGACGCATTGGCGGGATTTTACGGGAGTGGAAAACGAAAAGCAGCTCAAGATCGTCAAAAGATGCAACATTTTTGCAAAACCTTTACCGATTGAAAATATCTGAAACGATTGCTGATGGAATGTAACCGCACATATCCGTCGAAATCATTTTTCTAAAACGTAATAAGGTTGTGTAAACCGCTATTTCACATATCTGAACCACCGAGAATCTCTTCAGGAGTTTCCAAAGACTCGTCTTCCGATATATCTGGTTGCTGGAAACTCAGGTATTTCGCGATCGCTTCGATCTCACTCTCATGCAGGGATTTGGCGAACGGAATCATCATATCGCGTTTCGAAGTATGTCCAATGCCCCGCTGAAGTGCATGAAGTCTGTCTGCCAGTTCGTCTATTTCACGTCCCGCCAATTTCGGATAATCGCCGATCCCCTCACCATAGGTACCGTGGCAACCATAACATCCTTTGGACATATAGAGCCGCTCTCCTTCCGAAGAAGCCGAAATAGATATGGCAAAGAGAGCCAGAAAAAACATATACCTAACCATGGCGCAGTATCTCCTTCTTGATTTGTTTGAAAGGAATATTTTCGCCCCTGTATACCGCTTTTTCGAGGTCTGTGATAAAAGAGGCGTATGTTTGGGCATCTTTATGGAGTAGCAGGGTCAGCAGGGCACGGGCATCTTTGGCTTGCCTAACCTCTTTTGCAAATATGTCCGAAGCACCGGACAGCCGCCTCCGCCCGCGCAGTTTTGTGATCAGTAGTGCACTTAGATACCCGCTCATAAATACCAGCAGGTAGATCAGCCACTCTTTCGTATCTTCGAACATATCGAAAACACTTTGGGGCATATTCCTTTCATCTACCAACTGTCGAATGGGCACTGTCTTGACCTGGACGGACAAAGGTGTGCTTTCGAGTGAATAGAATTTCCGTTTTTTGTAAGACCACGCCTGTAGACGGTAGGCTGGAACGGTGAAAGAACGATCACTGAGCAACGCATAGAGATAGGTGGCCTCATAGTGAACGCCATCTTTCGAATAACGAAGTGTCACATGCGGATCATCGGTGAAAATTTCGGCCCCCTCGATTTTGGGAGTGAAATCGAACGGTTCGGGCATGGCACCGATTCCCTCGAGGTGTATCTTCAGATAGACGGGGGTTCGGGCGGAAACCGAGCTTTTGTCCACCGAGACCCGCATATGGAATTCTCCCACGAGCGGAACCTGTTTCGGGATAGAGGTAATATGCAAGATTGGAGTTGAGAGGGTTTCATGAAGATCCGTGGTTTCGATATCCTTGACATTGTATCGCCCTCCGGTCGTACTCAATTCGATACGCTTGTCATTGGTCTGCTTGACGGTCAAATCGAATCGCAGGGGGCCGTCGTATGGCTGCAAAGCGTAGACAAGATAGGTAAAGAGAGCTTTGCGATGATGGAAAGTATCGTCGACATTCTTGTCAAGCCGCTTGAAAAAAAAACCTTTCTGATGCGGACGAATATCAAAAAACATCACTTTACTGCGATCGAGCTGTTCGATACTGAAGGTAAAAAGAAACGGCTCCTTCACCGTTGCACTCTCTGTGCTCAGCCGCATCGAATAGCGGTATCCTTCGTCTGCGCAAAGGGATACGACAAACAATGCAAGAATCAGCAGAAACCTACTACCAGGGTTTCTTTTCATTTATATACCCTTTGTTGATCATTTCATAAACCCTCGATCCGAGCGGATGGCGTTTCGATGCCGCTTGCGCCGACGGCCGACGGCCGACGACCGTCGTTTTCGACGCGGCATCGCTGCCGCTGCCCTGCTGCATTCGGCTATTTCCGCCTTTTTTCGTGCCACTTTTTTCGCTCTGATCCGCTGTGCCACTGCGACTGACCGCTTTGACATGGCGGTTAGCTTTGGGTGCGATCTGTCTTACCATTTTTTCCTGCAAAAAAAGCACCAACTGAAGATTATGAACGGCATCCGGATCGTAACCAAGCTGCAGCGCTTTGATATAATAGTCAGCTGCACTCTTGTAATGGCCCATTTTCGCGGCGCAATTGCCGAGATTGTACCATACCTGCCGTTTGACAGCGGGTTTTTTTGCCTTGATCGAGGCGAAAAGTCTGCCAGCCTTCTTGTAGGCGCCCTCTCTGTAGAGTGTGTTGGCCAGCGCATAGCGACCCTCCTGCAGATACGAAATTTCCCTGAAAATTGCTTCCGCTTCCCGATATTTCTTTGTCTTGTACGCCTCATACCCTCGATGGAGGCGATAGATATCCAGAATGCTCGCCTGCAGATGAAGACCGAAAAGAAGAACGAGCGGTAGACGCAACATTCGCTTCAGACCGGATAGAGAAAGCGTTCCCACCAGGAAAAAGAGGATCCCGAGAAGTAGCGGTATCCAGAAAAATTCGTGATATTGCACCCGTTCAGATGCGGTGGACGTTATAGGGTCCTCCAGACGTTCAGCCAGTGTGGCTGCCACCACTTCCGGCATTTTTTCGTCAACGGTCTCCCCGCCGCTTTCGATGCTGAGCCTTTCAAGTGCGGGATTTTGCATGGAAATGACAAGATGCCCTTCTTTGTCGTGAAGCCAACCCTCATCCACGGGAATTTTGGCACCGTTGCGGGTAGCACAGGCGACACCATAGATACGAATGCGGTGCGAACGGACAAACGCGACCAGCGATGCATCGTATTCACCATCGCCACCATCACTGAAAACGACGAGACGCTTTTGCTCGTTTCCGCCGAATCGGGCAACATAACGTATCAGCGCGTCGAGAGAGGTGCCGTGTGTCAGAATATAATCGGGGTTAAAACTTTCCAGCGCCACATGAATCAATTCACGATCGGATGTGGGTGGCGAGAGTATCAGCGCATTGCTCGTGAAAGTGATGAGTGCGAACCGATGAGAGTTATCGATGGAAAGGAGTTTCTCGATGGCGGTTTTGGCGAATTCGTAACGATCGGGAACTCTGTCACGGGCCTGCATGGAACGTGAAGCGTCGATAGCCAGATAGACTGTCTGCGGCGAGGGGGCCGTAATATCGCGGCTCTCTGTGACAACTGGCCGCGCAAGCGAAAGAATCATCCAAGCCAATGCGATAAATGGTGCCAGCCGCATCAAAGGCGTCCGACGGTTTTCGAGCACGATTTCGGACCGAAACGGCAGCGTGTCAAGATGATACTGATGATAACGCACGAGCGCAAAAAGCGCAAGCGGTATCAACAGCCATAAAAAAACGGGATGCAGAAGTGTCATGACATTCTCTTTCTGCGATGGAACAGATCGAGAAAGCGTGGCAGCTTGGTGAAAAACTCTCCCGTAGCAGAAGTGTTCCATCCAAAAAAACCACCCTTTCCATTTCTAAAACTCAAGACGAAAACAAGCAAAATCATGCCGAAAACGAGAGGATAGACGTAGAGCATTTTCCTATTGATCATGCTTTTCGAACGTATGGGACTGGGTTCCAGATTATCGATGATATCGAATACTTCTTTGAGACCAGAAGCATCCATTGCGGGGAAAAAACGTCCTCCTGTTTCTGTGGCGATGCGTTCGAGCAGGTTTTTGTCGAAATCGCCCGCTTTACCGATGCCGATCGTGTAAATTTTCACACCCACTCTCTTCGCTTTCTCGACAGCCTCTTTCACCGAAACCGATCCGGTGTTCTGGAAGCCGTCGGTCAGCAAAACGATCACCTTCTCCTTCGCATAGCCGAAATGCAATGTTCGAATAGCCTGGTCGATCCCCTCCCCGATCGCCGTACTCTGCCCTGCAATACCCACGTCGGTAAGCTTCAGAATCTCTTCAAGCGCTTTGAGATCGTAGGTTACAGGTGAGGCTGCATAGGCAAAAGTACCGAACATAACAAGACCTACATTGTCATCGAAACGATTTTCCAGAAAATGTTCGACGATCTCTAAAACCGCATCATATTTTCGTTTCGATGAATGCACACTGTCAAATCCTGACTCTCCCATTGAACCGCTGGTATCGATAGAAAGTACCAGATCCCGTCCACTTCGAGCACTTGCCTGGAGCCTGTCGAATGCAATGGGAGACGCCAACGATGTAATGAAAAGTGTATAGAGCAATGCCTGGAAAAGCGGTTGTATCTGAAATGTCAGAGAGGATGTAGGCACCCTCTGTATATGGGGAAAATAGAATTTAACTACACCGCTAGGACAACGCCAAAAACATGGTATGACAAGCAGTAAAAAAAGAATCCAAGGGTATTCGAATGTAAAATGTATCTTTTACTCCTCCGGGAAATAGGTCTTCAACACCTCTTCGAAATAGGCCTTGACCCGTTCTGCCTTGTCGATTTTCTCCTGAAAAATTGGAGATACAACAGGATAGGCATTCATCATCTCTTTGTAAGGCTCGATTTTGGCATCGATCAAAGATGAGAAAGCACCCAGCAGAAGCCCCATCGTTTCCTTGTCGTGAACCGAACGCATCAGCATTTTGTACATGCGTGCCCGTGCATCCATCGCGATTGAAGCGTCGATCGCATCCCCGACCATCTTCAGATCCCAGCGGCTGATATAGACCCCGCTTTTACTCGGCGGCATGAGCTCCGCATTGATCGCTTCGACATAGTCGGGATATTCATATGAATCCTCTTCCGTCTCGCATTCGCTCGTGACGCAGCGGTCTTCCATGTAGTTTTCGAACTCTTTTCTCAAATCTTCCATTTTCAAATCTCTCCCAAGTTTTTCATAATTGTTTCATAACTGTCACAATCGATATCGACTCCGAGCCATGCTTTCGCGACACTCATGGCTGAAGCTGTCATCCACTGATAACTGCCGAGTTTCCGGCAAGCGAGTTCATTCGCCAAGGTGTCGAAACTGCTTGAACTTCGTACAAAGTCGATCAGAACGAGCTTCCTGTTTTCACCTTTTGGGACTATAAGCTTTTTGTCGCTGTGTGCATAGATATCAACGGCGTTTATGATGATGTCATAGTTGGTGACATCGACCTCCATGCCGTTTTGGAACCATGCGACATCGGTCTCGACAGCCGCGAACGAAGGCTTCGCGATTTCGAGCGCTTCGGCCGCACGTTCGACGCTGCCGTCGGCAACTTCGACAAACGATGCACCAAGCACGCCAAGCAGCGGAAGAAGGGCTCGAGCGATCGCTCCGCCACCAAGCAGGAGTATACGTTTTCCTTCAAACCGTATCCCTTCACACGCCACCATGTTCTCGAAACTCTGCGGCGTAAAACACGTTCCGACCAGTTTCCCCTCATCGGCATAGGCACCGTCGCATAGACCGCTCCGTTCGATGCATTGATCCTTGATATCGAGCAGCGGTACCGCAACTTCTTGGTACTCCGGTTCATAGAGTGCCATGGTAACTTTCGAGCTCGGCATCCCTTTGACCATATAGGCGAAATCTTCGGGCTTGATGTTGAGACCGATGGCGAAGTCGTTGAGACCGAGATGCTTGAATGTGGTATTGAGTACCTTCAGAAACGGTGACGTCTGTGCATTCATCCCATACAGTGCAATCAGCCGGCTCTCTTTGGCCAAAATTCCTTCGTCGATCATGATGGTGAATCCTCTTCTTCTTTTTTGAATGCCACCGTTCCGTCGGGTTGCTCTTCCAGTCCCCACAGATCGAGTGCCTCTTCCTCTTCAACGGCACATCTCGAGCATGTTCTTTCCCCCTGAAGTGACGTAAAATGAATGCCGCATTCATCGCAGCGCACCAGTTTGAAGGATGCCAGCAGACGCTGTGTCGGCTCGAAAAACTCTTTCAGCTCGAACGTCGGCTGCAGCTTGAGACTGTCGGGTTCGCAGGTATCGTGACAGGCACGGCACTTGATACACATCATCGCGTCGAAATAGATTTTGCTGTTTTTCGTATCTGAACTAAGCGCTCCGGTTGGACAGATGCGATAGCACATCTGGCAGTTGGTACAGGTTTCCATATCGATGAATTTCTGTGACGCGAACGAAATATCCTCTTCGGCAATCGTATGGTACACCGAAGGTTTGGGGGCACGCTTTAACGCAGTAAAGAGAATTTTTCGTTTATCGGGCAGCTCTTTCTGGCGAATCTTTGCGACATCGGTAAGATCGACACTGTGCAGTTTCGCCTCGTCGCTGATCGAAGCGACCGCGTTGTCGAACTCTTTTTTCGATTTAATCACCCCTTTGAGCGAAAGACGCTCCAAAAAGGCACGGCGGTCATGTTGATCGATATCCAAAGGGGCATTTTCCTCTTCGGCCCCGACATCCTCGAGACGGATCGTTTTCCCGCTTTCACACGCATCGAGGATGTAGTTCGCCTCGTCGACACTCTTGACGATATTGGCATAGAGCGGATCTTTGTAAGGGCAGTTAGCGCAATGGCCGATGTCCAGCACCATCGGATCGTTCTTGAGCAGTGCAAGCGAGATCAAATGCTCGACACTGAGTGCCATGATGCACGGTACATTGACGCGGCATGAAACAAGTGTCTCATCCGACGCGGCAAACTCGAAAAAGAATTCGGTTGTATCGAAGTCTTTGAGTTTAAACGCTTCGGAGGGACAGACCCCAAGGCATCCGCCACAATCGACACAGACAGAAGGGGTAAATGCGGGAAGGTTGTTCTGGGCGATATGAAGCGTATCGACCGGACAGACTTCGACACATTTGGTACACTCCGAAAATTTTGTCACCGTCCGCACGCACCGTGCGGCATCGAACATCAGCGTACTCATACCGTGTAGTTACAACCCTCTTCAGTGATCAGCTCATTCAGATACTCATAGTCGCTCAGCATGAACTCAAGTGTCAGCGATGCGGCGTCGAAATAGAAAGGCGTCCCCGCTTCGGCCTTGACATTCTGCAGAAACATCGGTGCCCACTGCAGCAGATGATCGCGCAGGAAATCTCTCTGGATCCTCGCAATCTGACATGCAGCGTCGTAATCCTTGTTTTCGAGCGCCTTGTATTCAGAACTTGCAAGCATATACATGAACTCCAGCTCTATTCCTATATGATCGGGGCTGACGGTACGCGCTTTATCCAATTGAACACGAAAATCGTATTCGTTGTAAATCTGGACGACTGGATTGTCCCCGCCGGTTTCTAACATTTGATCATCCCGAAAATAGAAGGATTCGTAAGGAATCAAATGCAAAACGAAAAGATTGGTGAAATCGACATTTAAAAATTGTTCGAGAAGATTTTTGTGTGACAGTTCTTTTGGTTTCTCCCATCCTTGGTAGTTAGGAAAAAAAGAGAGAATCATCTCATCTGCTTCGAACTTCTCCAGAAACTCTTCGTCAACCTCTTTCATCATAATTCGCGAGACCAGCGCGTAAAGATTGACCCGGGCAAGTTGTTTGGTCAGAACGTCGTTCATAAAGTACCTTTTCAGTGAGGAGTGGGAAGCGAGAAGTGAGAAGTAAGAGAGAAAAACTTCCTTCTTACTTCTTACTTCAAAAAATTATATCGTGCGGGGCATTACGCCCCGCTTGCAATGAAACATTAACGCAAATTAAAGATCTTTAATCTTGAATTCGTAAGCTTTCTTGCTCAAAGGTACGACCGGCCGTTTGATCCAGTAAGGACGACGTTCCGTATCTTCACTCGTCAAAGGGCGTGTCAATTCATCTCTCCAGGCCTTGTAGGTTTTGAAATTGTTCTCATAGTTGACATAAATATCACCGATTTGGTCATCCTTTTCCGCCTTTTCAAGGATAACCTTCTGATGCCAAGCATGGTTACCAGCGATCGGATCCGGATGGACCGGTGCCACAGCATTTTGCCATGAGCCGCTCAACCCATCCCACCAGATATTGTCAAGATCTTTGTTGAACTCTTTGAATTGCCATGTTTTCGGACGGGATTTCATCCCCTCTTCGATTCCCTCTTTAGGTTTCAAAGTCCCCACTTTTCCATCCATCGTCATCTCGTACAGTGGAGCACCGACACCCATAACACCGAGCGCATGCTTGAAGCCAGGAATGTCAACCGCATTTTTTAGTTTCCAACGACCAGCATGGTGGCTGCATGCGAGAACACCCGGCATCGTGCCTTCCGTCGGGACCGCCATCGCGATGAAATAGCCACTCTCCAGACCGCTAACGGTATCAACGATGCGAACTTTTACCGCATCGCCACGCTTAATTCCCATACGCTCGGCATCTTTAGTATAGATCCAGACCGGGTTGTGGTTCTGGCTGATTTCCATCAAATGTTTGGAGTTTACGGAACGGGTGTGAATATTGTAAGGCAAACGGAATACCGTGTTAAGTGCAAATTCGTTTTCACCGTTCATATACCGGTGGTGCACTTGTGAAACGATATGGATCATCTTGTCGTATTCACGGGCATTGCGCGGGTAGATTGGCAGTGCATACTCCGGCCACTTCCAGTCGATCAGCCACTCACAGAAGAGATCGAGTTTCTTGTCGGGCGTATGGAACCCTTCATAGAGTTTGCCTTCTATTTCTACACCGATACTGCGGCGGCGTCCTTCATGGTCGGTGACCCACAGCACACCGAACCGATCTCTTTCCACTTCGTCAGCATGATATTTGTGACCGTGGGCGTGGTAATACGTACCGTCGAATTCAAGTGTTTCTTCTTGCGGTCGATAGACATTCGTCGTCTCGGTCCACGCACCTCTATCACGCATGAACTCGTAGCAAGGATATTCACTTCCAGGATATGCTGCATGGGCCGCCTTCTTAAGTTTTGGAAGAAGGCTGAAAGCCGCATCGTAATACTCTTTGACAGTGACAGGCTGTCCCGGATGTTTCGCGGATTCCCAATACTGGCGAACCCCCAGGCTGCCGTCCGGATCCACATGGAGGCAGAGCAGTTCGGCGAAGAATTCATTCTCTTCCCACACTTCACCCAGGCCCGCTTTCATATGCGCTTCGAGGGTGCCACGATACGGTACTTTCGGTTTCCATCCCATCTTTTCCATCGCAACACGCAATACCGGCTGACGGAACGCAGTCCAGCGCTCAGGTTTGGTCGGTGCGGACTGCTGGTCGTGACGTTCTCCTGCCAATCCAACAGGCAGGACATAGTCGCAATACCAGTTGGTCTCGGACCAGGTTGGCGAAAGGTTCAGCGTCATCTCCATTTTGCTCTCGTCTTTGAGGCACTCGATCCATCGGAAACCGTCCGGGTTAATCCAGACCGGATTGTACATGCGCGGAATCCAAACGGAAAGTTTCGTCGGAACGTTCAGACCACGGGCACGCCATTTGTTCTGCCACTCTTCGTCCATCAGAAGATGGGGAAGTAACATACTCATTTCATAGGTACTGAGTGGATACTCCGGGGGCCATGCCAGCTCATTCCAGACATCGACTTTCGGTGGCTTCTTTCCGGCCACAGTAGCTTTGTCTCCTTTGCCTCCAACAGAAATTTCATGCCAATGGTGCCAGCTGACACCACCAACATCTCCGGCAAGGGCACCACGGAGTGCCAATGGAAGAAAACCGGCACGGGTGATCATCCAACCGCCACGATGGGCGATTGGACCGGCACGCCATAGATAGGTGGCTACCCGTGGACCTGCGTCTATGAACATTTCAAAGAGTTTGTCCAGCTTATATTCCTGTCCTTCGAGTTTACACTCTTTGACAACGAACTCCTTGGTATAGGGTGCGTAGAGCTCTTTCATCACATCGATGAAACTCTCATAGCTCTCGTCTTCTGGCATTTTGGAGATATACCCTTTTGTAACCATGAATTTCAGATACTCTTTATTCGCCATCAGCCGATCCCAATTGATCCAATTCTTGACAAACTTGTGATCGATCAGGTCATCGCCATTTTTGCCTTTTTCGTTCAAAACACGGTTGGCAAGATAGAGATAAAGTGCCGTCTCGGTTCCCGGCCACACCGGCAACCAAAGATCAGCGATACCAGCCGAGTTACTCAGGCGCGGGTCCATCACGATCATTTTGGCACCCCGTTTGCGGGCATCGGCGATGAGCCCGGCAGACTGCTGGAAGTAGTGCCCTGCATCCGCTGCATGGGAAGACTGAAGGAATATCAGTTTTGCATTGGCCCAATCTGGAGAGTTTCGGTCATCATTGGCCCATTGAATCGAACCTTCCCGTGCACCTGCGGAACAGATGTTGGTATGGCTGTCGAAACCATCCAATCCCATTGTGTGTGGAACACGGCCGGAAAATCCATTTTCATTCGGGCGGCCGACATGGTACATAATGAGCTTTTTGCTCATTTCGTCACCACTTTTGAGCGTATCATGCATCTTTTTCCCGATCTCTTTCAGTGCCTGATCCCAGCTGATACGGACCCATTTGCCTTCACCGCGTTTGGAGCCCGGAGCACGTTTGATCGGGAAAGGAATGCGATCCGGATCGTACATCTGGCTTTCGACCGCATACCCTTTTGCACAGTTTCGTCCCCGGCTTCCGCTGTGAAGGGGGTTGCCCATGTACTTTCTTACTGTCATCGTCTTTTTGTCGACCCAAGCTGTCAGGCCGCATCCCGCTTCACAGTTGGAGCAGACGCATGGAACGATCGTGTAGTCATGGACTAAAATACCATCAGGATTGTCTTCGCTTCGAACACCTTTTCTGTCGATACCCCCACGTTTCCAATCATCTCCGTCGAGTTCACGGAAGCTGTCCCACTTTTCGAGTGGAGGGTAGAAATCGAGACTCTCAGGCGTATCGGTAAACTCTGTTACCACTTCTTTGGAAGCTTCTGCCACACTTTCGAATACACCAGTGGCCAGTGTCGCACCAGCAACGGTAAACGCGGCGCCTTTTAAAAATGTTCGTCTATTTTCATTGATCATATTATTCTCTCCTACTCAATCAACTAAGGTTCAACAGTTGCGGAATCACGAGCCAGACATGCTTGGCGATCCAAAGGCCTGCCAGGGCCAGTACGGAAGCGAGCGCGAGAAGACTGTTTGACTGTGTCCGAAGTGCAAAAATGACAAGTGCCACCGGCACGATGTACCCCATCACCTGTCCGAGCCAGAACATGGTGTGATACGCTCCACCATCCTTGACAAATGCGATCGTCGCAGCAACCTCTTCGGCTTTCATCGCACCAAAATAATACTCTCCCATATAGACAATGAACGAGAGTGTCGCACTTACAGCCAACACAATGGCCAAATCGCGTTTAACGTTTCTATCTCCGACTCCGAGAATCAGATAGGTCGCGGAACCGCCGATAAACGCCGCAAGAGCCATCTGAAGAAGTTCGGTCGGTGTCTGCCATAATTCGCGCGCGGAGGCTTCACCCATGATCGTCGCAGTATAGAGCGTCACAGGAATCGCAAAAACAAAGGCTGCCCACATCAGCTTGTTGTACTGTTCTTCGTTGATCTTGTTCAGAATTTTTCCGGCGGCCATGACAAAGATGATACCCGTAAAGATCGTCGCCAACCATGCGCCAACGGTAATGGCGGAAGTCCAGTGCGGATAGAAGAAGATATGCCACATTCTAAACGGCTGGTGAAGATCCAGCAGTGTGAAGAGCAGGAAAATATTCAGGAAAATGAAAGAGATCACCGGCATCATTGTTTTGACGCTCGCGACACGGTCTCCGTATTTTTTCAAAAGATAGACACCGATCAGTACGACGCCCGTTCCGATACTCTTCGCCCACATGTTGAGTGTAATCATCCAACCCCATACGATTCCGGGGAGCGCGACGTCGAGCGTTACGATTGCATCGGTCGCGGCGGTAGTATGTTCAACCATCTTAGTGACCTCCTACATGTTTAAGATGCGTAATGTTGTTGAAGAGATTGTATCCCTCTTCACGCTTGCTTGCGAGCGGATTGAGGTTCACTTCGCCGCCACTTGTATAGAAATGTTTCGGATGCGTATTCTTCTCGGGCTTTCGAACCTTGACATTGCCCTGATGCTCCATGATATACATGCTGATATTGCTGGTCGGATCATCGAGGTCACCGAAGATATTCGCTTCGACAGGACATGCAACGACACATGCCGGCATCATGCCTCCCGCGACACGGTGGGCACAGTAGGTGCACTTGTCGGCCGTATTGGTCTCCGGGTCGATATAGATTGCACCGTAGGGGCATGCCATGACACAGCCCGCACAGCCGATACAGCGCTCTTTGTCGACATTCACGATACCGTTTTCAAGATAGTGCAGTGCACTGACCGGACAGATTCGCTCGCACGGTGCGTTTTCGCAGTGGTTACAGCGCAGCGGCGTAAAAGTACGCTTCGTTTCCGGGAACGTTCCCACATCAACATACTTAACCCGCAGGCGCCACATACTGAGCGGAACTTCATTTTCCACTTTACAAGAGACCTCACACCCTTTACATCCCATGCAAAGCGCCAGGTCTACCAAAAAGCCGAGCTTCATAGACTCCTCCTGAAATTTAATTACACCATCGGGCGTCGAGCGTTCATTCAAAAACGGCCACACCACCCAAGAGTTTTGCATTTCTTATGCACTTCATAAGCACGTCAAAACTCTTCCAAGTGCCTAATATACGACGTTTTCAGTCTATCAATAGTTTTTTTAATCGAAGCTAAATCGAGAGTCAATAAGTAGGTTTTTCTTATAAGTCAACAATGCAGTTGCCCAATCAACCCGATGAATCAGTGTGACTGGGTAGAGCCTTCATTTTTTTTGATTATACAAACGGAAGGAATAGAAAAGCAGATGATCGTTCCTCTACCCACTTCCGAAGTGATCACCAAATCGCTTCGATGGAGTTTCAAAATGTACTTTACGATCGCGAGGCCGAGCCCCATCGAGTTGTCCCAGCTGTTTTTCTCGATACGGTAGAATTTTTTGGTGATCGATTCAAGCTCCTTTTCCGGTATCCCCTGGCCTTTGTCGACGATGCAGAACTCATTTTCATTCAATATGATTCTCACCTCATCCTCGGAGTACTTCAAGGCGTTATCGATCAGGTTGATGACCGCCATCTCCATCATCGTCTTGTCCGCATGAATCGTGACCGGTTCTCCCTCGACGACGATCTCTCTCCCCGCATATTTCCGTTCGAGCGCATGAACCGCATCGAGTACCACTTTTTCAAAGTCGAAATCGCTCATCTGAGGTTTGATTTCACTGCTCTCCATCCGGGTCATAAAACTGAGACGGTCAATCATTTGGGTAATACGTCTGGCATTCTGCTCGATTCTCTCGAGAAATTTCCTCCGAATGGGCTTGGGAAGTTCATCATCGTCCAGAAGCGTTTCGGTATATCCCATAATCGCAGCGACCGGATTTTTGAACTCGTGGCTGATGGCCGAGATCATGTCGTTGCGCTGTTTGCTGATAAAACGTAGTTTCGCATTGTATTTGCGTTTCTTCTTCTCGTTCTTCTCGAGCCGCCTGGCCAGTTTTTTGAGCAATATCGCGATCGTCGTGAACTCTTCCGAGAAACCGGCACTGAAATTTGCCTGATAGTTTTTGTCGGCTATCGCCTTGAGATAGTCGGTCAGTTTTCCAAGCTCTTCATCGATACGACGCTGAAGTGCCCGGCTGATGAGATACCCTATCACCAACGCCGCCAGAAAAACCGAGGCGAGCCGAAACCAGAGCATCCTGAAGTCGAACATGATCGTTTCCAGCGAGACCGAAAGACGCAAAATGGCCGGTTTCCCGTTCCAGACTATTTTTTTCGCCACGTAGATACGGTCGTTTTTGACCGTTTCGGAATAGCGAACCGCCGTACCGAAACCCCTCCGCCTCGCCGCCATCACTTCCGGACGGTTCGCATGATTCTCCATCGTGTTCACATCGGCTTCATTGTCGAAAAGAGGTCTTCCCTCCATTGAAATCAGCGTCACGCGAAGTGGGCGTCCCATGATCTCCCCCATTTCGGCCGCCGCCGCTTCCAGCGATTTCCCCTCGTCGAGCATGGCCCGCACGTAGGCGATCTCGCTCCTGAGCTGATTGGTGAACTGTTTTACTTCGATTTGCTGGATCGAATAGTAGACGATAAACGACGCGATAATAAGCGTCCCGAACAGAAGAAGGAAAAAGTTTATAAAAAAGATTTGCGGAAGTTTGAAATGACGTTTCAGCACACCTGGTACCCCACTCCGCGGATCGATTTTATATAGTTTTTGCTCTTGTCGGGGTCGATCTTCTCTTTGAGACGGTTGACCGCGACGTTGACGGTACGGTCCTGATACTCCCCCTCGTCGCCCCATACCCGCTCCAGAAGCTGGTCACGGCTGAGAACCAGGTTTTTGTGTGTCACCAGTTCGAGCAGAAGTTTGAACTCGAGCCGGGTCAGATCGATTTTCCGCCCCGCGACAAAAACTTCGTAGCTTTTGGGTTTGATGGTAATGTCTCGGTATGTCACGGTCTCGTTCTCTTCGGGCTTGCTGCGGCGCAGTACGGCACGGACGCGATGCATCAGCTCCTTGACGTTGAAGGGTTTGGTCACGTAGTCGTCCCCACCGCGCAAGAACCCCTCTTCTATTTCGTGTTCGGCCACTTTCGCCGTCAAAAAAATCACGGGAACGTCGATGCCTCGTTCCCTGAGTGAGTGGACAAATTCGCTGCCCTCCACCCCCGGCAGGTTTCGGTCGACGATCATCAGGTCCGGGGTCTCCTCCTCCAGTAGTTTTTCGATCGGTTTGACCGAAATGGCGGCGAATGTCTCATACCCATCTTTCTGCAGGTGATACTCCAAAAGATCGAGCAGATCCTGCTCGTCTTCGATGATCGCGATCAGTGCCATCAGTAGCTCTCCAATTCTCCGCCAGTCTTTATGAAAAGCAACAACTTGGCCACGTTGATCGCATGGTCGCTGATATGCTCGAGCTTTCTGGCGAGTTTGAGCACCGTCATGAAGTCGAGCGGATCGACGTCGATATGGCAAAGCATTTCGGAAATATCTTTCTGCACGATTGAGTAGAGGTCGTCCCCTTTCGATTCCTCGACCTTGATCGACCTGTAGAGTCCACGTATCTCTTCTTCGCTTTTGCCTAGATCGAACATTTCGATCATATGTGTGATGGAGTTTAGAGCAGTTTGATGGAGTGGAACGAACGAAGCCTCCATCGCCCCCATATCGAAATCGCCGGCGATCAGCGATTTGTTGTGCTTGACGTATGAACGAACACTGCCGGCCGCATTGATCAGCTCGTTGGTGATTTTCAGATATCCCACCATTTCACGCAACTCTGTCGCTTCAGGACCGTAAAGGGCCAATATCTTGATGATTTCGTTGTCGATCTCGTTCGCTTTGGTGCGACACCCCTTCACCGCGTCGCGTGCATCGTCTAATACTTTCATATCTTTTGCTTTAAAGCCGTCGAAACAGAGTTTCTCCCCTTTTAGAATCATCTGGGCAAGATCTGTCATCATTCGGTTGATCTGATCGAGCTTTTCCTGAAAATTTGAAAGCATTCCCTTCCTTTTAGACATCAATATAGAGCGTAGTCTAATCCGATTCGGTAACGGTTTGGTAACGGTCATTATACCAACTGTAACCGAATTGTATCCGTGACATTCTATAATCTCACTGGCAGAACCAGAGATTCAACGCAAGGAGACAGAATGCTCAAGAAAGCAGCGGCGGCCCTCGCCGCCGGTGTCATCGCAGCAAGCGCGGCCAACATCAGCGGCGCGGGCGCATCATTCCCCGCACCAATCTATTTCGACTGGGCCTATCTTTATCAGAAAAAGAGCGGCAACCAGGTTAATTACCAGTCCATCGGTTCCGGCGGCGGCATCAAGCAGATCAGCGCACGTACGGTCAACTTCGGCGCGAGCGACAAGCCCCTCAAACCGAAAAAACTCGACAAAAAACGCCTCTATCAGTTTCCGGCGGTCATCGGCTCCATCGTCGCGGCCTACAACATCCCCGGTATCGAAGATGGTGAATTGAGAATCGAGAACAGAGATCTCGCCGCCATCTTTCTGGGCAAAATCAAATATTGGGACGACAAGGCGATCGCCGAGGACAACCCGGGTTTGAAACTCCCACACAAAGAGATTGTCGTATGCCACCGCGCCGACGGATCGGGCACCACCTTCAATTTCAGCTATTTCCTGTCACACGTCAGCAGCGACTGGGCAGACAACGTGGGCATCGGCAAAGCGCTCGACTGGCCAGTCGGTCTGGGCAGTAAAGGCAACGAAGGGGTCTCCAGCCTCATTTCCCAAAACCCCTACTCCATCGGATACGTCGAATACGCCTACAAAAAGAAAAATGGTTTCGGCGCGGCGGTTCTGCAGACAAAGAGCGGCAAATGGGTCGAAGCGAAAGAGGAAAACTTCAAAGCAGCAGCAAAATATGCCAAGTGGTCGCCGAAAACGCATTTCTATCAGATCCTCGCACTTCAGCCGGGTGACAACAGCTATCCCATTGTCGCGGCCACTTTCATTCTACTGCCAAGAGAAGCGACGGACATGAACAAAGAGGTGGTCAAGTTCTTCGACTTCGCCTTCAAACACGGTGACGAAGAGGCGAAAAAACTGGGCTATATCCCCCTGCCCGAAGAGACCAAAACGATGATCCGAGACTACTGGAAAGAGCACGGAATCTATTGAAATACAGGGCCGTCGGGCAAAGCCCGCCGCCCTACACTGGGCACTGTGCCACCGAAGCCAGCCCCTTCCGTGGCAGACGCCCTGACGGGCGGAATGCCTGATGAACCAAAATCAAACCGAAAAAAATCTTTGAAAGGAAACAACCACAATGAAAAAGACACTTCTCTCCTTGGCCGCTATCACAGCAGTAACGGGATCACTCTCCGCCGCATCGATCACACTCTATCAGGACACTGAAACGGGTGCCATCTATACCAAACCGGGTGCCGGCCGCGTCGAAATGGGCGACTTCGTCAGCGCCAAGGAACTCCATACCGAGCGCCAGCGGGATCTTTCCAAAATCAACAAAAAACTGGGCGTCAAAGTCAAATCCGGCGTACCCACACTCAAGTTCAGCGGCACCCATTATCTGGGCTACACCTATACGGACGATAAAACTTCCACCAATGCCGATAAGAGCAAGTTCGAAACCCGCCGGAACTATTTCCAGGTCAAAGCCTACTGGAACAAGACCGATTATATGCGCACCACGCTCGATACGTTTCAGGATGTTGACGGCAGCTGGGTTGTGCGTCTCAAATACGCCTACATCTACCTTAATCTGGAGGAGTACATTCCTTACACCGGCGTCGAGTTCGGTCAGGTCCACCGCCCCTGGATCGACTGGGAAGAGCACCACGGCTGGTTCTACCGCTCCATCGCCAAAACCTTTATCGAAGAGGGCGAAGGCGCACACCTGACCGACTCGGCGGATCAGGGTATCAACTTCAAAACCAAGATGGACTACTTCAGCTCCGAAATCGGTGTCTTCAACGGTGCCGGATACCACCACGGACACGAAGGAAACCGTATGTCCTACGAGTGGCGTCTGACTGCCAACGTGCTGGGTACGGGCAAAAAGCATGTCCATCCCACCGAAAACGAATATTTCGATCTCTCTTTCACCGGTCAAATCAACAACCAGAAAAACTACAACTGGTACGGACTTCATGCAGTCTACAACCAGCCATCGTTTCTGATCGCCGGTATGTATGTCAATTATGAAGATTACGTAACGGAGAAAAGTCACAATGGCTGGACGATCAACGGCGAATTCCGCCCCACTCACAAGTGGGCTCTTTTCGCACGCTATGACAACTTCGAATACAACAGCAACGATTTGACGCGGAATGAAATCATCGCCGGTGCGGCCTATACATATAACAAAAACGTCAAATTCATCGCGAATATCTTCAATATCGACGACACAAACGCCGCCGAAGGTGGCAATGACGTCGATCAGACCAAATATATGTTCACGACCGAAGTCCACTGGTAGAAGCCGAGCCTCCGGACACCGGTTTTACCGGTTCTACCGAGCCTTTCGCGTTGCACGACGGCACCTCCCGAAAGGCTCGCGAAGCTCGCAAACTCCACTCTCTCTTACTTCTCCGCCCCTCTTTGGCTGGGAATTTGCCGACACTCCTCTTATGTAACGGTCTTGTAACCAATACCTCTTATAATCACCAAACTTTTCTCAAGGGCTACACATCTGTCCCTTTCAACTATAACAAAAAGGATCGACATGATGAAAAAAGCGATACTCTCTCTCGCAGCCATCGCCGCTCTTGGCTCAGGTGCAAACGCAGCCAAGGCGATTACACTCTATCAGGACACCGAAACCGGTGTCATCTACAGCAAACCGGGTGCAAACCGCGTCGAGCTCGGTGATTTCGTCAGTGCAAAAGAGCAAATCATCGAGAAACGGAGCACTCTCTCGAAATCGACGAAAAAAGAGCTGAAGATAAAAAAAGTTCTTCCAAAAGTTGTCGACAGAAAATCGCCGGATTTCCTTCTTGGCAAACAGACAGGTCCGAACATGAAAATTCGTGCATTCGACAATCCCGATATGTGGGTCAAACTCGGTGTACGACTGCAAGGCACTTTCGAAAATCGTCAAACCGACTATAACGACGTAACCGAAGCGGATACGGATCTATGGGATGCCTATCTTCGACGGGTACGATTCGAGATTGGGGTTGGATTTTCCAAAAATGTCTCGTTCACGATGGATGTCCGTAACGACAAAGCCAACTATGCCGACAAGGGCGAGCAAGAGTTCAATGTGGGTGACGCCTACTTGAAAATCAAAAAACCATTCGATACATCATTGGTCAACTTCAAACTTTATCGTGGCAAAATCGATGTTTCCAGAACCGAAACCGTCAAATCCGCTTACGTTTTGCATTATGACCGACCACACGTTGCCGACGAAGCTGCGCAATACATTACCCATAACCGACGGGGTACGAATGCGCAAATGTATGGTGACTGGAATAAAAAAGTACACTATCAACTCGCATTCGGTGATGGCGTCTACTCCGGAAAATTGAAAGATGCATCGGGCAACAGCTTTAGCGGGGACCTGTCGCAGAAAAGTTTCTTTTATGGCGGTAAAATCGTCCTCTCTCCTTTCGACGGATGGGAAGAGAAAAAACGTACCGAAACATACTTTGCGGAGGGCAAACATTTCGAAATCGGTGCCGCCTACTGGAAAAGCCCGAACATCTCCTATGATGACGGTACAGTCGCCCAAACCATCGACCATGAACTCTTCAACCTCGAAATGTCCGCTCACTACCTGGGTGCATTCGTGCAGGCAGAATATTTCAAATTCGACGGTGTCGTCAAAGAATGGGGACAAAGCGATATAGGTGAATCGAATGGCTGGTATGTCAAAGGCGAATATCTCTTTAAAGACCTCTACTATATCGCGCCGTTCGCACGCTATGAAAGTTGGGACAAGTGGGAAGACGCCAGCGGTTACGACCTGACATCGAAAATCATAGGGGTCAACTGGTATCTTCGCGGCAACAGCACCAAAGTCGGACTTTCCTATCAAAAAGACGAATACGATGTCAACATTGGCGACAAAACGGAAGAGCGTCTGAAATTGACGACACAATGGTTTTTCTAATTCTATATAAAAACTGCACATTGTCAAACCGGGATTTTCCTCCCGGCTCTGCCGGCTTGACCGAGCCCTCTTCCCCCGGAGGGCTCAAAAAGCTTGCAAATTTCATATCTACTCCCTGACGAAGGCGGCTTTTCAGCCGCCGCATTTGCGCATCGTTGCAATGTAACAATTTTGTAACCGAACGCATCTATAATCGCTCATATTATTCACCCCAAAGGAAAGAGTGTGAACCGGACCCTCGACACCGTCTTCCACAACACGACCCGCTTCTTCGCAATCTCGGTACTGATCGTCCTCGCGGCACTTTTCTTCGTCCTCTTCAACGAAGCCAAACCCGCCATCGACGCATTCGGACTGCAATTCATCACCAACAGCAAGTGGGCGCCGAACATGGATATCTTCGGTGGCTATCCGGCGATCTACGGCTCGATCGTATCGACGATTATCGCAATGCTCATCGCCACGCCTGTCGCCATCGGCATCGCGATTTTTCTGAGCGAGCTCGCACCGCCGTGGATCGCCGCCGTTGTCGGAATGGCGATCGAACTGCTCGCCGCCATCCCCTCCATCATCTACGGCATGTGGGGACTTTTCTACCTCGCTCCCATTCTGCGTGACATCTGGGGCGGCAACGGTCTGGGACTGGCGACGGCCGGATTCGTGCTTTCGATCATGATCCTTCCCTTCATGGCCGCCATTACACGCGACGCGATGAAGACGACGCCCCCGATTCTCAAAGAATCGGCCTACGGCATGGGTGCGACACGCTGGGAGGTGCTCAAAGATGTCGTCATCCCCTACGTCAAGAGCGGCATCATCGGTTCCATCATCCTCGCCCTCGGCCGCGCCATCGGCGAAACGATGGCCGTCACCTTCGTCATGGGGAACGCCCACAAAATTCCCGACTCCATCTTCAAACCGGCCACGAGTATCCCAGTCACGCTGGCCAACGAGTTCACCGAGGCCGACACCGACCTCTACTACTCGAGCCTCTTCTACCTGGCGCTCATCTTGCTGGTCATCAGCTTCACCGTCATCGCCGTGGCGAAATTCTGGTTTCTGAGAAACCTTCAGGAGCAGCGCGTATGACACGACAGGAACGACGCATTCTCGTCAACAAAATCATCATGCTCCTCTCAACGGCTGCCGCACTCGCCGGTATGCTCTTTTTGTTCTGGATCATCGGCGTACTGCTCTACAAAGGGTTCACGGCGCTGAATCTCGATATCTTCACTTACGACATGGCACCTCCGGGCCGTGAACCGAGCGGTCTTAGAAACGCCCTCGTCGGACAGCTGATGCTCGTCCTCGGCGCTTCATTCATCGGCGTACCTGTCGGCGTGCTCGCCGGCACGTATCTCAGCGAATACGGCGGCAAGAAGAGCAGGCTCGCGCGACTCATCCGCGACATCTCCGACATCATGATGAGTACGCCGAGCATCGTTATCGGCGCTTTCGTCTACGCCATTCTGGTCGAGCCCATCGGCCATTTCAGCGGATGGGCCGGCATCGCGGCACTGACAGTGATGATGGTGCCCATCGTTCTGCGAACGACCGACGATATGCTGCAGCTTGTCCCCGGCAGTCTACGTGAAGCGGCCATTGCACTGGGTGCACCGAAATACAAAGTGATCATCCAGGTGGTGTATCGAGGGGCCAAGACGGGTATGCTTACGGGGATTCTGCTTTCCGTCGCCCGTATCGCCGGCGAAACGGCGCCACTGCTGTTTACGAGCTTTTCGAACAACTTCTATTCGACCGACCTCACCCAGCCGATCGCTTCGTTGACGGTGACAATGTTCAACTACGCCACCAGTCCCTACGACGACTGGATCGACCAGGGGTGGGCTGCCGCCCTCATCCTCGCCCTTTTCGTCCTGGGCGCCAACATTATCGGACGTCTCATTACCAGAACCAAAAAAGGAAACCGCTGATGCCGAACCTTCAGGAGATACGCTTGACGAGCAAAGCCCGTCAAGCTACGTTGACACTGTGTTCGCTTCGGCAGCGAGCCCACGCGCAGATGAACCGCGCTATTTTTAGAAAAACCCAAAAAGGAAACCGCTGATGCCAACCATTTGTGAAGTCATGCACGAGCACATTATCGAAGTGAAAGATTTCAGCTTCTACTATGCCGGTGTCGACACACCCAACCTCAAGAAGATCAACATGCCGATCGGCAAAGGGGCTGTCACCGCGCTCATCGGCCCGAGCGGTTGCGGAAAAACGACCCTGCTGCGCTGTTTCAACCGGATGCACGACCTCTACCCCGGCAACCGGTACGAGGGGGAAATCCTTTTTGAAGGTCGCAACATCCTGAGCAAAAAAGAGGATCTCATCAAGCTACGCACACAGATCGGGATGATTTTTCAAAAACCGACACCGTTCCCGATGAGCATCTACGACAATGTCGCCTACGGACTGCGCCTGCAGGGCATCAAGTCAAAAAGCGAACTCGACGGCCGTGTCGAGCAGGCACTCAAGGACGCCGCACTCTGGAAAGAGGTGGGCGGCCGTCTCAAGAGTTCGGGTACCGCACTCTCGGGTGGCCAGCAGCAGCGTCTATGTATCGCGCGTGCCGTCGCCGTCGAACCGGAAGTACTCCTCTTCGACGAGCCCACCTCGGCGCTCGACCCCATCTCGACCCAGGCGATCGAAGAGCTGATCATCAAACTCAAAGAGAAGGTAACCATCATCATCGTCACCCACAACATGCAGCAGGCAGCCCGTGTCAGCGACTACACCGCCTTCATGTATCTGGGCGATCTCATCGAACTGGGCGTCACCGAAGAGCTATTCATCACCCCGAAAGAGGAGATGACCGAGCAGTACATCACCGGAAAATTCGGATAAGTAATATGTTTCGTATATACCCGCCATCTTCGATATCGTCAGCTAAACGTCAAACCGGCCTTATACTCTGCACTCATTTGTGTCAATACGACAACGAAGGTGTACCATGCAAGAAGATACGCATCGATTGGCAGACTCGATTTAAGACCCCCTCGATGAAACGAGCCTTTCGGAACTACACGGCTTTTTCAATCGCTTTTTTCGCGATCTTCTTTACAGATTTGACTTTCGAAGGCTTCTTCTTCAAAACACGTTTGAGCACTTTTTTCGTGATCTTGCCGGCAGCTTTTTTCTTGATGATTTTTTTCGCCACCGCTTTTTTTGCCGCTTTCGCGACGATTTTTTTAACCGCTTTTTTCTTGAGTGTTTTTGCCATAGGTGGTTCCTTGGTTGGATATTATTTACTACAAATTTCAGTAATAAACTATAAAGATTATATACGTTTGCAACAATAATGTCAAAAACCTGTT
The DNA here is from genome assembly GCF_030296055.1 of Hydrogenimonas cancrithermarum. Taxonomy (NCBI): domain Bacteria; kingdom Pseudomonadati; phylum Campylobacterota; class Epsilonproteobacteria; order Campylobacterales; family Hydrogenimonadaceae; genus Hydrogenimonas; species Hydrogenimonas cancrithermarum. The sequence continues at coordinate 2,121,952 of NZ_AP027370.1, read as the reverse complement.
TGGAAGCAGGAGCTTTCCATCATTGTTGAAATATTTAATGAACACTTTGTTACCATTCTGTGATATTTCTTGAAAAGGCAATCGAAATGGAGATCAACACATTCGAAAAAATGCAGAAAAAGGCGGCGAAGAAATCCCAGACCGATTTTCTTCGCCTGGGGCTCTCCCTCGTCTTCATGGCGATCGTTCTGCTTGCGACATGGGATAAAATTCCAGGCAACCCATTCCTCGCCGTCGCAGCGGTCTTCGGTGCCTATATGGCGATGAACATCGGGGCCAACGACGTCGCGAACAACGTCGGACCGGCGGTCGGATCCAAAGCGCTGACAATGGTAGGGGCCATTCTTATCGCAGCCGTTTTCGAGTCGGCCGGTGCGCTCATAGCCGGTGCTGATGTAACCGGTACCATAAAAAAAGGGATCATCGACCCGGCAGCGTTCACCCATCCGGAGTATTTCGTCTGGGCCATGACGGCCGCACTGCTCGCAGCGGCACTGTGGCTCAACCTCGCAACCTATCTTAAAGCACCCGTCTCCACGACCCACTCCATCGTCGGAGGCGTTATGGGAGGCGGAATCGCTGCAGCGGGAACCTTCAGTATCGTAGCATGGGGGACCATGGGGAAAATCGCTGCAAGCTGGGTCATCTCTCCTATACTCGGCGGTGTCATCGCGGCAGGCTTTCTCTACGCGATCAAAAAGACGATCATCTACAAAGATGATACCAAAGAGGCGGCGATGAAAATGGTGCCACTCTATGTGGCGGTCATGGGCTGGGCGTTCATCACCTATGTCATCCTCAAAGGAATCAAACATATCATCAAGCTCGGTTTTCCGACAGCGGCAGGTATCGGCCTTGTCGGAGCGGTGGTTATTTTCGTTCTGGTCAAATCGGCCATTGTGCGACACGCCCATAAACTGAATAACGAACGAAGCAGCGTCAACCGCCTCTTTACCATTCCGCTCATCTTCGCGGCAGCCCTTCTAAGCTTCGCACACGGAGCGAACGATGTGGCCAACGCCGTCGGCCCGCTCGCAGGAATCTATGACGCGTTGACGCACGCCACGATTTCGACCAAAGCGGCGATTCCTCTCTGGGTCATGGTCATAGGTGCCATCGGTATCTCGCTCGGTCTTGCACTCTACGGTCCGAAACTGATCAAAACGGTCGGAAGCGAAATTACCGAGCTCGACCAGATCCGTGCCTTTTCGATTGCACTGGCAGCGGCGATCACCGTCATCATCGCATCACAGCTCGGCCTGCCGGTCAGCTCGACACACATCGCGCTCGGGGGTGTCTTCGGTGTCGGTTTTCTGCGTGAATGGCTCGACAGGACTCAGCGGCTCGAGTATCGTATCAAAGAGGAAAAAGAGAAGCTGGAGGAGCTGAAAAGAAGACTCGACGCGTTTAAAACCGAGCTAACTACATTGGAAGCGAAAACCGTCAAAACCCAGCAGGACTATGAACGCATCGTTCATCTTTTCGAGTTGATAGGGATGCATGAAAAAGAGATCAAAAAAGAGAACAAAGCGCTCAAAACCGTCTACAAGACAAAATACGTTCAGCGAAACGCCCTTAAGAAAATCGTTGCGGCCTGGGTCGTAACCGTCCCCGCAGCTGCCGTACTCTCTGCCATCATCTTCTTCGTCATCAAAGGAATAATGGTCTGATCAGATGCCGCGCATCAACGCGTCGGCATCTTGAACTTCTGGGTTATCAGCTCCCCTTCCTCGTTGAAATAGAGATAGTAGAGCAAATCTTTTTTCACTGTTTGTCCCGCAAGATAGCGCAATGCGAGATTCGCCTGAAGCGAAGCGATATGCATGACGATCGGCGCGGCGATCCCGGCCGGCTGGCGCTCCATGATCTTGAAAGCATCGAAACTGCTTCGGTCGATAAAACAGACCTGCCCATTGAACGCTTCGACGGAACCGTAGATCCATGGAGAGCCGATCTGTTTGGCGTAGGCATCGATTTGGGCACGGCTTGGAAGGTTGTCTGTCGCATCGAGCAGCAGATCGTAAGAGCCTCTCTCTTTGGCAAACTCGTCAAACCGCATGACAAAAGGCGTTGCTTCGACGAAAGGACAACGCCTCATAACCAGTTCCGCTGCCACTTCGGCTTTGTATTTCCCCTCGTCACCTACACTGAAAGCGATCTGCCTGTGAATATTATGTACTGAAACCTCATCGAAATCGACAAGGTCGATGTGGCCGATTCCACTCGCCCCCAGTGCAATGGCCAAAGAACTTCCCAACCCCCCTGAACCGATAATGGCGATCTTTTTATTTTGTAGATTCGCCTGGGTCTCTTCGCCCCAAAGCATCACCTGCCGATTGAAGTAGTGATAATACGCTTCCATACAGAGAGTCTCCAACTTTTTAGGGAGATTATATCATATAATAAATTCTAATTTTGACGCTTTTTGAGCTGTTTTTCGAATCCCCATAGCCTCTTGGCTTCACGAACCTCTTTCCGATCGACCGTAGCGACCATCAGCGACTCCTTGTCTTCGAGCACGCTTTCAACCTCTCCGACCGGGGTTATCAACATCGAATCGCCGTAGAACTTCCATTTGACCTCATTGTCGAGATATTCCCCGACGCGGTTGGCTCGCAAAATGTAGATGTTGTGCAAAAAGGCACGAGTTTTTAGAATCTCCCGCCAGCGATTGTGTGATTCGAAAGTCGCAGCGGTCGGAAGAAGAAGCACATCGACATCCCGTGCATTGAGACGGTCGAAAAACCAGTTGAAATGGATTTCAAACCCTCCGATGACACCGAATCTCACACCTTCATGGGCAAATACCATCGGATCTTCAAGCGGCTTGATTTCATTGGCGAAAAATTTCGCCTCGTCCCAGTGGCCATAGTCGATGAGTATCTGCTGATAATAGGTATGGGTCGTCTTGGGCGTCACTTTGACGATCGTTTTGTAGCACACTTTGTTCTTGACCTGAATCAGCGGTGCCACAACGACCATTTCATATTTTTTGCTCAACGCTTTGATCATCGCCAGATGGTGGTCGCTTTGATCCTTGATCATGTTCACCGGCATCTTTTCGAGCTCTTTGAAAAAGTGGTTGAGAACATATTCGCCAAGCAGTATCAACTTCGTATCTTTGGCCTTTGCCGTCTTGAAGTAGTGGTCGAGCGCATTGGGACTCATCCCCTGTGTCGGCATCTGAAGGGCAGCAAGATTGATCATAACAACTCCTCCGGATCGATCTGCTCTTTTTCGATCGTCTCGATTTCGATCTTTGCATCTTCGAGAATCTTTCCGGCCTCTTTGAGCAGTTTCATCCCCTCTTTGTAAAGCTTTACGCTTTTCTCCAAAGGAATTTCCGGATCCATCAACTGTTCCATGATCTTTTTCGCCGCTTCGACCTTCTCTTCAAAATCCAAACCTTTTGCCAAACCAATCTCCTTTTTATCGTCGCAAATTTTTTTCAAAAGTCTTGCGACTTGCGACTGAATACTTGAGGAGCGAAGCTCCGTGCTATCTCAAAACGTCCGCAACATAATCGCTGAATTTGTCCAGCTCCACCAAAAAAGCGTCATGCCCGTAATCGCTATCAACCTCGTAGTAACTGACATGGCCACTCTGCCCCTGTGCATCCATAACGATCTTGACCTCCTTCATCTCCTCGGGCATAAAGAGCAGATCACGTCTGAAAGAGATGAGATGCAGGTCCGTCTTGATGCGTTTCAACGCTTCATCGAGCGTATCGTACCCGCGTGATATATCAAAAATGTTGATCGCCTTGGTAATATAGAGATAGCTGAGCGGATCGAACCATTTACTGAAACCGTAGCCGTTATACTCGAGATAGCGCTCCACCTGAAACTTTCCAAACAGCTCGAAGAGTCCGTCGGTCTCGACATAGGTACGTCCAAATTTCCGGTCCATCGACTCCGGAGAGAGATAGCTGATATGCCCCGCCATCCGTCCGACTGCCAACCCCGTAAATCCCTCTTCTTTAAAATCTTCCGGATCGTAATTTCCCTTTTTGAACTTCGGGTCTTTGATGATCGCTTCCTGCACCACTTTGTTGAAGGCGATCGCCCAGGGCCTGGTGGCATGGGTCGCCGCCATCGCGATCGTGTGTTTGGCGAAATTTGGAAACTCCACCGCGAACCGAAGCGCCTGCATCCCGCCCATCGAACCACCGACGATCGCATGGAGCCTGTCGATACCGAGCCGGCTGAGAAGGATGCGCTGCGCTTTGACCATGTCCTTGACGGTAATCACCGGAAACTTGAGACGATAGCGCTCTTCACTCGGATACATCTGCGACATCGGGCCCGTCGAACCGTAACAACTGCCGATAACATTGACGCATATCACAAAGTAACGTGTCGTATCGATAGCCTTGCCATCTCCTATGAGGCCATCCCACCAGCCCGGCTTCCTGTCACCTTCGTAACGGCCCGCCGCGTGGTGGCTTCCGCTGAGCGCATGGGTGACAAGGATCGCGTTGTTTTTCTCGTCGTTCAATTCGCCGTATGTTTCGTACACCAGTTCATACGGCTCGAGAATACGGCCGCTTTCCAGATAGAGCGGGTTGGTAAACGTCTCTTTTTTTGTCGTAATCTTCAAAGGGCCGTTATCCTTCCAACGCCTGCTTGAGATCTTCGATCAAATCGTCCGCATCTTCAAGGCCGATACTTAGACGGATCAGTCCCGGCTTGACGCCACACGCCGCCATCTCTTCTTCGTTGAGTTGCTGATGCGTCGTACTCGCAGGATGGGTGATGATGCTCTTGCTGTCCCCGATATTGACGACCAGTGAAAAGATCTGTGTACGGTCGACGATCCGCTTCGCCGTTTCGAAATCCTCGACTTCGAAGCTGAGCAACCCGCTGCACATGCCGTCTTTGAAATATTTCATCGCCATGGTGTGATTCGGATCACTCTTAAGTCCAGGATAGTTGACTTTCAACACCTTGGGATGCCGCACGAGAAATTCCGCGACTCGCTGTGCGTTTTTCGAGTGGACCGGCATTCTGATCGGTAGGGTTTCGAGCCCCTGGATGAAGAGCCAGCTGTTGAACGGCGCGACAACGGCACCCAGATCACGCAAAAGAGCAAGACGCGCACGCAACGTATATACCGGCAACGGAACGTCGACATAGACAAGTCCGTGGTAGCTTGGATCGGGTTCGTTGAATTGCGGATAGCGTGGATTCTCTTTGATCTTTTCGACCAGATCTTTACGTTCGACCATGATCCCACCGATAGCGAGTCCCTGCCCCGTCGTGTATTTACTGGCACTATGTACGACGATGTCGACGCCGTGTTTGAGTGGCTGGCAGAGAATCGGCGTCGCAACGGTGTTGTCGACGACCGTAAGAATGTGGTATTTGTCCGCGATGGCGACGATGGCCTCGATATCGGCCACGTCGATACTCGGGTTGGTCAACGTTTCGAAAAAGATCACTTTTGTCTTATCGTCGATCAATGGTTCGATCTGCTCGGGTGCGTGGACATCGAAAAAACGCGCCTCGATGCCGAAGCGCTTCAGTGTATGCGCCGCCTGTGTCAGGGTTCCACCATACAGCTGTGTCGCACAAACAATATTGTCGCCCGCTTCGGCTGCATTGGCGATGGCATAGAAGATCGCCGCCATCCCGCTGGCCGTCGCAAGCGCAGCTTCACCCTCCTCCATTTCGGCAAAGCGTTTTTCGAAGACATCGGTTGTCGGATTGTTCAGACGCGTATAGATATTGCCGAGTTCCTTGAGCGCAAAAAGATTCGCCGCATGCTCGACATCGCGAAACTCATAGGCCGTCGTTTGATAGATCGGAACGACCATCGTTCCCTGTTTGTCTTTTTCGTAGCCGGCGTGAAGGGCTTTGGTCTGTTGGGTCATGGAATTCCTTTTTGGTCGCAAGTCATAAGCACGGCGCTGACGCGCCCCAAACCGCAAGGCTTTATAAAAAACCACTTGCGAATTGCGACTGAATAGTTGAGGAGCGAAGCTCCGTGCTTAAATATGGTAATTCGGTGCTTCTTTGGTGATCATAACGTCATGTACATGACTCTCTTTGAGGCCCGCGCTCGTGATCTCGACGAATTCCGCACGCTCCCAGAAGGTGGGGATGTCTTTGCTGCCACAGTAACCCATCGAGGAGCGCAGACCGCCGGTGAGCTGATGGATCACATCGGCGATACGTCCGCGGTAGGGTACGCGCCCTTCGATACCTTCCGGAACAAGTTTGTCGGCTGCAGTACCTTCCTGGAAATAACGGTCGGTGCTCCCTTTGGTCATCGCACCGATGCTTCCCATGCCACGGTAGCTTTTGTACTGGCGTCCCTGGTACATGATGGTCTCGCCCGGGCTCTCTTCGGTTCCTGCAAGAATGGAACCCGCCATAATACAGCTCGCTCCCACAGCCAACGCTTTGGCGACATCGCCGGAGTACTTGATACCGCCGTCGGCGATGACCGGCACACCATACTTGTGTCCCACTTGTGCACACTCATCAATGGCGCTGATCTGCGGGACCCCAACACCGGCAACGATGCGCGTCGTACAGATCGATCCCGGCCCGATGCCAACTTTGATGGCGTCGGCACCCGCTCTAATCAGATCTTCAGCAGCTTCGCTGGTCGCGATGTTTCCAGCTATCACATCGACTTCAAGCTCGGATTTGAGCGTTTCGAGTGTGTCGATGATGCCCTGGGAGTGGCCGTGCGCCGAGTCGAGCACCAGCACGTCAACCCCCGCTTCCGCCAGTGCACGCGCTCGATCGATCTGTCCCACGCCAATCGCAGCGCCCACGCGCAGACGGCCAAAGTCGTCTTTGCAGGCATTTGGATACTCTTTGCGTTTTTTGATATCTTTGATCGTAACCAAACCGGTCAGGACACCGTTTTCGTCGATCAATGGCAGTTTCTCGATCTTGTTTTTGTGCATAATATCCGCCGCTTCATCGAGCGAGATCCCTTTCTTCGCCGTAATGAGTGGCATTTTGGTCATGATATCTTCAACTTTTTTGTTCATGTCGGTCTCGAAGCGCATATCGCGGTTGGTGAGGATACCCAGCAGTCTCATATGCTCGTCCACGACCGGTACACCGGAGATGCGGTACTCACGCATAATCGCTTCTGCCTCGCCGAGTGTCTGCCCAGGATGCATGAAAACGGGATCGATGATAATACCGGACTCGCTCTTCTTGACCTTTTTGATCTGCTTGACCTGTGTCGCGGTATCCATGTTTTTATGAATGATCCCGATCCCTCCGAGGCGTGCCATCGCGATCGCCGCACGGTACTCGGTCACCGTATCCATCGCCGCGGAGACAATCGGAATATTGAGGCGGATATTTTTTGTCAGTTGTGTCGAGAGGTCGACCTCTTTTGGAAGTACTGTCGAGTGCTTGGGAACCAAAAGGACATCTTCGAATGTCAGGGCGCGTTTTCTAATTCTCATGTATGATCTCCTTCGTTATTTTTCGTATGCTACCGCGTTTTCAAGGCTCAATGCCCCGTCAAAAACCGTCTGTTCGTCAAAATGTTTTCCAATAAGCTGGAGGCCGACAGGAAGCCCTTCGGCTGTCTTTTGGATAGGTAGACTGAGTGCCGGCAGACCTGCAAGGTTGATTCCGATCGTATAGGCGTCGCTCAGATACATCTGCAGTGGATCCGCCATCTCACCGAATTTGAAAGCCGGTGTCGGCGCAACGGGACTGAGGATCAGATCCGCTTCTTTGAAGACCGCCTCGAACTCATCTTTAATGAGATGGCGCACCTTCTGGGCTTTGAGATAGTAGGCGTCGTAGTAGCCGCTGGAGAGGACGAAGCTTCCAAGCAGAATACGGCGCTTGACCTCTTCGCCAAACCCTTCGCTGCGGGTGCGGAGGTAAAGCTCTTTGAGATCTTTCACATCTTCGACGCGGTTGCCGTAGCGGATCCCGTCGTAACGGCTCAAGTTCGCACTCGCTTCGGCTGTCGCGATAATGTAGTAGGCGGCAATGTCATATTTCGCACCCATCATCTCTTTATGGACGATCGTATGCCCCGAATCTTCGAGCGCTTTGATGGCCGTGTCGTATGCCGCCTGCACTTCGGGGCTGGCATCTTTGATATAGTTGTCGATAACGGCGATTTTCAGTTTTCTGTCGGGATTCAGATTTGGTGTAACCGGCGTGTAGTCGATATCCGCACTCGTGCTGTCATGGGTGTCGTGGCCGCTTATAATGTCATACAAAATCGCCGCATCTTCGACATTCTGTGTCATCGGTCCGATCTGGTCGAGACTGGAACTGTAGGCACCGAGCCCCCAACGGCTCACCCTTCCATAAGTCGGTTTCATGCCCACTATGCCGCAAAATGCCGCCGGCTGCCGAATCGATCCACCCGTGTCGCTTCCTAGTGCGGCAATCGCTACACCCGCACCGACTGCCGCTGCGGAGCCGCCGGAAGAACCACCGGGTACGCGGCCGGGATCGTGCGGGTTGAGGGTTTTGCCGTAGAAACTTGTTTCGGTTGAACTTCCCATCGCAAATTCATCCATGTTCGCCCGTCCGAACGGTGAAAGGCCCGCCGCTTCGATCTTTTCGATCACGGTCGCGTTGTAGGGTGCCACATACCCTTGCAGAATATTACTCGCGGCGGTAACGTTCCATCCTTTGACCTGGATATTGTCTTTGATCAGAAGTGGCACACCCTCGCCCGCTTCATCGACGGCGATGTAGGCGTTGAGCTCTTTTTTCTCTTCGATCTTCTTTTTCAGATCTTCGCGCAATGCGGCGATCTCTTCTTTTGGCAGACCAAGTGCCTCTTTTAGCGTTATCAACCTTCTCTCCTTTTTTTCTTCATCTTCACCGCTGCGATTCCGACCGCAGTTATCAAAAATATGAGCCCGATCGTGCCGGCAACCACCTGCCAGTGAATCGGCTGACTCAGATCAAACATTCAGAACCTTCGCACACCGCGTACAGAGTGTATCGGGTTTGGGTGCGGCGAATCGCCAGCAACGCGGACACTTGTGGCCACTCGCCTTGACGATGACGAAGCGATCTCTCTCCACTTCAAACTCTGCCAGCGCTTCACTCTCGCTGGAAGCTGCGATTTCACTTACAACAAACCAGTCTTCTGCATCTTTGGGATTCAATTGCGCCAGTTTGTCACTCGATGTCACGAGGCCAAGCTCCAGCGTCTGCTTGATGACGCCCTCTTTCTTGAGGCGGTCGACGATCTCGAAAAAGGCTTCGCGAGCGGCAAGCATATAGGATTCATCCATCGCCACATCTGCATTTGGAAGCGGTGCGTAAACCAGATCGAAAACATCGTTTGATTCACCTTTGACGACCGCTGGAGCGTACTCGAGAAGTTCATCGGCTGTATAGGTGATGACAGGGGCCACCAGCGGCAACATCGCACGTGCGATCATCGCCATCGCGCTCTGGCTCGAGCGGCGCGTCATATCGTTCTTGCCGTCACAGTAGAGGCGGTCTTTTGTGATGTCGAGGTAGATACCGCTCAGCTCGTTAGTCAAAAAATTGTTAAGGGTATGAAACCCCTTGGAGAAATCGTAAAGATCGAACGACTCACGCATCGATGCGAAAACTTCACTGGCCTTCTTGACGATCCAGCGGTCGAGCTCGCCCATCTCATCCACCGGCACAAGTCTCTCGAGATCGTCGACGTTGGCCAGCAGAAAACGGAACGTATTACGGATCTTTCGGTAGTTCTCCGCCACCTGCTTCAAGATGGCGTCGCTGATCTTCAGGTCGCTCTTGTATTCGCTCATCGCAACCCATAGCCGCAGAATTTCACTTCCGTACTTTTTGGCCACCTCGTCCGGTGCGACGACGTTGCCCTTCGATTTGGACATCTTCTCGCCCTTCTCGTCGACGGTGAAACCGTGGGTCAGAATCGCCTTGTAGGGCGCCTTGTGTTCGATCGCGGAGCTGAGTAGCAGGGAACTCTGGAACCATCCGCGGTGTTGATCGCTTCCTTCGAGGTAGAGGTCGGCCGGGAATTTTCCGGCATCGTAATTCCGGGATTTCAGCACCGCATACCAGGTCGAACCGCTGTCGAACCAGACATCGAGGATATCCATCACCTTTTCAAGGTCGTTCGGGTCGTAGCCGCTGCCCGGGTAGAGAAGCTCTTCGACACTCATCTCATACCATGCGTCGCATCCCTTCATCTCGAAGATCATCGCGATGAAGTTGAGCACCTTTTCGTCCAGGATCACCTCGCCCGTCTTTTTGTTTCGGAAAAAGGCGATCGGCACACCCCAGTCGCGCTGGCGGCTGATACACCAGTCGGGGCGCCCTTCCACCATCGAAGTCAGACGATTGCGCCCCCATTCCGGATAGAACTTCGTCTTGCCGATCTCGTCCAGCGCGATATCGCGCAGGCTCTTCTCTTCACCGTCCGGCTTGCCGTCGATACTGATGAACCACTGCTTGGTTGCGCGGAAGATGAGAGGCGTGTGACTTCGCCAGCAGTGCGGATAGGAGTGGGTGAATTTTTCGACTTTCAAAAGTGCCGGGCCCAGCAGTTTCAAAATCTCTTCGTTCGCTTCGAAAATATGCTTGCCGACAAACTCTTCGGCATTGGGCAGAAGGCCGAGACGCACAACCGTCTCGTCATATTTCCCCTCTTCGTCGACCGGCATCACCACTTCGAGGTCGTTGACGAGCCCTACGCGATAGTCGTCCTCTCCATGACCCGGTGCCGTATGGACCGCACCCGTACCGTTGTCCATCAAAACGTGTTCGCCCAGCACGATGCGAGAAGGGCGGCCGTTGAGCGGGTTGATGGCGACCATCCCCTCCAGATCGCGTGCGGGAATACGCATCTCAATCGGCCCTTCGACAACACCGCTCTCGAGAAGATCGTCGAAAAGCTTCTCTGCCACGATGTAGCCATCTTTCGTGAGCACATACATCTCGTCGGGATTGAGGCTGATACCGACATTCGCGGGAAGTGTCCACGGTGTCGTCGTCCAGATGACAATGGCAGCAGCTTCGGGATGCCCAAGCTGTTCTTTGGCTTTGTCGCCAAGTTCGAAGGCTACGTAGATCGAGTAGTCTTCTTTCTCTTCATACTCGACTTCCGCTTCGGCCAATGCCGTACGCTCCGCCCAGCTCCAGTAGACCGGTTTGTTACGCTCGACCAGCAATCCCTTCGCAGCCACGTTGCAGAGCGTACGGTAGATATTCGCTTCGAAACGGAAGTCCATCGTTACGTAGGGTTTTTCCCAATCGGCGATAACACCGAGGGCTTTAAAGCCCTCTTTCTGTACCTCGACAAACTTTGCGGCATGCTCACGGCAAAGCTGACGGATCTTCGTTTTGGGCAGCTGCTCTTTCTTCGCCTTGCCGATCTTCTTTTCGACCTGCTGCTCGATCGGCAGACCATGACAGTCCCAGCCCGGCGTGAAACGAACCGCACGACCTTGGAAATAGTTGTCCTTGACGATGATATCCTTGAGCACTTTGTTCAATGCATGACCGATATGGATCTTGCCGTTGGCATAAGGCGGGCCGTCATGCAACGTAAAGATCTCCGCACCGTCGCGGTTTTGTTTCATACGTTCGTAAACCTTCTGCTCAAACCACTTCGCATAACGTTTCGGTTCATTCTGCGGAAGGTTTCCGCGCATCGGGAAATCTGTTTTGGGAAGATTGAGTGTCGACTTGTAGTCCATTCATCGCTCCGGAGAAAAATTGGAATATTATATTTAAAAGGTCATTAAAATGTGCTGATTTTCAGGATTTGCTTTGATATAATGGCCGTTACAAAGAAGGAGCATCGCTATGAAAAATCGTCTTGTCATCATTGGCAAAAACCTCTATCTAAACTCACCTTTCATGGAGTATATCGAACGTGAACTCGGGCATTTGGGATTTTTGGAACAGATCATAAAACTTCCCGAAACGAGCAGTGAGACCGTATCGCTCCTGCAGAAACAGATTCAAATGGACGGCAATCTCGTCATCGTCGCCAACAAAAGCGCATTTACACCCATAAGCAAACTCCTCGCCACCATGATAGACGATACCCTGATTCTCAAAGAGAATCTTCTAATACCCTCAAAAAGCGATATCTACGACGACAACAGTTTCTTGGTACATCACAATGGCTGTACGATCAATATCGCGCTGGCTGAACCGGGACATACCCTTCCCATGTTCCTCATCGAACACAGTGAAAAAGAGGGCATGCTGCATCTGTTTAAAATGGATGAGGAAAGTGCTGGCGTGCTCTTGGAGCCATTGGCCAAAACCCATGAAATCGAAATCTCTTTCACCACGCTCACACCGGGTTGGATTCAGGTGGAGTGCATCAGTAAAAAGTATGGGCAGCTTGACAATTTCCTAAAAAGTGTCAAACAACTGCTGGGACCGAAAGTTGTCGAATCGACGAATATTTTCGCTTACCTCATTCACAAACTTTCGCATGCTGGAAAAACGGTAACGTTTGCCGAAAGCTGTACCGGAGGACTCATCGCCGCACAACTGACGAGCGAACCGGGCTCATCCACCATTTTCGGAGGCTCGCTCGTTACCTATTCGAACAGACTCAAAGCCGGCTGGCTCGGTGTGGAAAAAGAGGTGCTCGAAAAATTCGGTGCCGTCAGTGAAGCGTGCGTAAAGCAGATGCTTACAGGAGCCAAAGAGATCGCCCAGGCCGACTATGCACTTGCTGTAAGCGGAATCGCCGGACCGGGCGGAGGGACACCTCAAAAACCGGTAGGAACCGTTTTCATTGGCGCCAAAAGCGATACCCAAACCATTGTCGAAGAGCTTCACTTCGATGGGGATAGAAACTATATTCAGAAGCAGAGCATGCTTTACGCCTACAAACTACTCTTTCATGTGGCCGAGGAAGATCTTTTTTAAAAAGTTCTCGAAACCCCTTGACAAGGCATAACTTTTTGCCTATAATTTCGCTCACGTTTGCAAGAGATTGCAAGCTGGCTGTGACCCGTTAGCTCAGTTGGTAGAGCAATTCCCTTTTAAGGAATGGGCCGTTGGTTCGAATCCAACACGGGTCACCACTTGATTTGTTGTAAGGGTCGTCATGACCCCTTCATCTAGTGGCCAAGGATGCCATCTTTTCAAGGTGGACACAGAGGTTCAAATCCTCTAGGGGTCGCCATTTTAAACGGTCGCTTAGCTCAGTTGGTAGAGCGCCACCCTTACAAGGTGGATGCCAGTGGTTCGAGTCCACTAGCGACCACCATTTTCTTCTTTGTTATCCGGTGCGGTGGTAGTTCAGTTGGTTAGAATACCGCCCTGTCACGGCGGGGGTCGCGAGTTCGAGTCTCGTCCACCGCGCCATCTTTTCAAAAAATCGGTACCGACAACCATTCTCAACTCCATCATCCATCATCCATCATCCATCATCCATCATCCATCATCCAATCAACATAATCAATTATGTTAATTTTTCTTTTTGTTTTTAATCGTTATACTTTTAAAACAACAACATCAAGGAGTAACATCATGATAGACAACGATATCGTCAAGATCGCCAACGAGACCAAAAAATTGAATGCTCTGGTCGTCGAGGATGAGAAAGAGGCGAACGAGCTGATGGTCTCGACCTTCAGCAACTTTTTCAATTCTGTAGATTCAGCGATGAATGCGGAAGATGCTCTGGCGATTTACAAAGCGAAAAAGCCGGATGTAGTCTTTATCGATATCATTCTTCCAGGAATGGATGGTCTCGAACTCGCGCGTAAAATTCGCGAAATCAATCCTGACCAGATCATCGTCATCATATCGGCAAGCAACGATATGAGCAAAATTTCCGAAGCGATTAAAATCGGTGTCGACAGCTTCATTCAAAAGCCTATCGATTCCAACAAGATCATCGATCTGCTCAAAAACATCAACCAGACCATCGCAAAACGCAAAAAGATCGAAACGAAAACCTTCTCGATCACCCTTCCCATGGATCTTTACGATCGCGTTCACGCCGATGCGAAAGTCGAGCGTATCTCCAAAAACGCGATGATCATCCGTGCACTCAAATCGTTCTACGATATCAAGCCATAATCGGAAGTTCTATCCAAAATGAAGCCCCGCGACGCGTGTTGCGGGCACTTATCTTCCCATTGAGCCTCTTTTCGACAATCATTTTCGACATATAAAGCCCAAGCCCCGTCCCTCTTGCCTGGTACTTTGTCGTAAAATAGGGCTCGAATATTTTGTCGATAATCTCTGAATCGATACCTCCGGCATTATCTCTTACATTGATATTGATTTTGTTGTTGTATTTGACTTCGACCTTGATGAGGGGAGTTTCGACTTTTCGCTCCTTCAAGGCATCTATGGCATTGTAAATGAGATTCAAAAGAATCTGTTTCAAGTCATTGGGGCTGCCTTTTACAATGCTCTCTTGTGGGGGAAGTGTCAATTTCAATTTGATTTTCTCGTCTTCCAATACAATGGAAATCAGCCGAATGGTTTCTTTTATTGTTTTACAGACTTCAAAACCTCCAGGATGCGAATACTCCTCTCCATTGGATGCAAAACTTCGGAAGTCGTCGATTGTATCGGATAGGTATTTTAGTGTCGCGTTGATCTTCTTTTCTGCATGGGCGATCGCCCCCGGTGTGATGTTGCCGATCTGGGCTTTGAGGGAAAGATCCTGCATTACGAGAGCGATAATGTTGAGCGGTTGCCGCCACTGATGGGCGATATTGTTTATCATCTCTCCCATGGATGCCAATTTGGACTGATGATAGAGCATCTTATCTTTTTCACGATTCTTTTTGACTTCGAGTTCGATACGCTTCTCGAGAAATGCGTTCAAATCTGCCAACTCTTTTGTCCGTTTTTTGACTTCCTGTTCCAAATGACGGTTCAGGTCCATGATTTCATGACTACTGGAAGCGACAAGTGTAGACAATGTCTCGAGCAGTTCGTCTTTCGGCTCCAGAAGTACCTCATTCAGATTGAGTTCTATTCTGGCATCTGGATCTTCAGTCAATGCGACACGTGTCAATGTGAAATTCAGGAAACAGTTTTTTTCTTTTCTGTGGCTGAATTCTCCAAATGTGACGAGGCCGAACAGTTGATCTGAATTTTTATAGAATGATGCTGATGACTTGAGAATATCCAGATATCCATATCTATAGGATATACAGATGTAAAACCATGCAACTTCTGCAGGAATTTGCTTGTAGACTTCGGGAATAATTTCATAGCGGCCGATCATTCGCTTGTAGTGACCAAACCCTATTTGGACTTTTTCTCCCTTTTCGAACTCACCCGTATAGAGTCCTTTTTCTCCATCGAGTTCCAGAAGCGCCCGGGCGACCTGGCCAAATTCCGGTGAGGTGCGGATGAGGGGATGGGAAAGGGATATATGAAGAAGTTTTTCTCTGTTCATCGGGCCGAAGTATTTGGTATAGACATCCATCAACGGCTGGCCGTCGAGCTCGTAAAGATTCCTACCTTCCGCTTTCGTGACTGTGTACTCCTTGCCGATCGGTTCCCAATCGAAAAAATAGTTACACGTAACCTGTAGCGCCTCTCCGTGAAAAAACACAGCGATGAGCCCCTCTTTCCGATAAATCTGATTTTGAGAGAAGATAGAAAAGTTCAAAAATGGCTCATTGTCCGATGCGATACCTCCAAAGATCGGAATATTTCCAAACATACGATTACTCTGGCTTATCAGCTTTTCGATGTCGAAGTGAATGGTGTTTGTAAGGAGAAGTATCCCTTTGGTATCGGGCCCGATCTGAGATGCCATCGCTTTTACGATCGAGCTGTAACCCGAGGCCTCCTCTTCAGCCGGGAGAAGACACTCAAAAAGCGATAAAGTACTTTTTTCAAAAGAGGTAATCGACAAAACGATCTGTTCGGATATAACATTTCCCTCATAAAGCTGTATGACACTGCTCGCACCTGCGATGATAGCGTTTGGAAGCTCCTTTTTCAGGGCCGATTGCACACGTTCGAAACTCTCCTGTTTTATAATTCCGCAGTTGACCTGTACAAACAACTGCTTTTTGGAAGCAAGTGCATTCTCCTTGACAAAACGACTAAACGCCTCTTCACTCTGAAAATTGAAACTCCACTGTTTCATCTGTACCCTTTTTACGCTTTAAACGAGTATAATTTCTACATGAATTATAGCGATATTCACATACAACTGCGTCAATGGTATAAAAGCTTCGGCCGGCATGATCTTCCATGGCGCAAGACGAACGATCCCTACGTTATCTATATCAGTGAAATGATGCTTCAGCAGACACAGGTCAAGACGGTTTTGGATCGTTTCTTTTTCCCTTTTCTGAAACGTTTTCCGACCCTTGAAAGTATAAAAGCCTCTTCGATCGACGAGATCCTTCATGCATGGCAGGGATTGGGTTATTACCGCAGGGCACGCTATATTCATGCGTGTGCACAGATCGCTTCGCCGAGTCTTCCGACCGATCCAAAAGAACTTGTCAAATTGCCGGGAATCGGCAAATCGACCGCTCATGCGATTGCGGCTTTTTCCAAACATTACCCCGTTGCGGTTTTGGATGCCAACGTCAAACGTATCCTTTACCGTTTTTTTGCAAAAACCGAAGCGAAAGAGAGGGAACTGTGGAAAATGGCGGAGATACTGCTCGACCATGAAGAACCGTACATCTACAACCAGGCGATGATGGATCTCGGAGCAACCGTCTGTCTTCCCAAATCGCCAAAATGCGAAATATGCCCTTTCGCATCACGATGTATGGGAAGAGAGAGCCCGATGAATTATCCTCAAAAAAGAGTTTTGAAAAAAAGACCTATCAAACAGAAAAAGATTGCTGTTTTACAATGCGGAACCAAGCTTTTCATGCGCAAACGCAAAACGGAACTTCTCGGCGGATTATGGGAATTTCCGGAAATGGAAGATCTTGATCTTCCCGTCGGCAACGCATTACACAAGATCGTACAGGAATATACCCACTTCAAACTGGAGGCGGAGTTGTTTCTCCTTCAGACAAAAAAGTCGGACCACATGACGGATGGAGAGTGGATCGATATCGCTTCTTTTGGAAAACTGGCGACATCGACCCTCGAAAAAAAGATTCTGAAAGTTCTATTTGAGACGGATACGCACTGATTTCTCGTGCGCCGTCAACCCTTCGGTTTTGGCAAGCAAAGCACACGCTTCTCCGATTTCGTTGATTCCATCTTCGCTCATCGCGATAATGGATGACTTTTTCAAGAAATTTTCGACATTGAGGGGCGAATAGAATTTTGCAGTGCCCCCTGTAGGCAGTGTATGGTTCGGTCCTGCCATATAGTCTCCGATAGGTTCAGGGGTAAAAGCCCCCAGGAAGATCGCACCTGCATGTCTTATTTTCGGCAGAAGCTCGAAAGGGTTGGCTGTCATCACTTCGAGGTGTTCCGGTGCAATCTTGTTCATCAGTTCGATCGCTTCATCCATCGTTTCGGTCACAATGATCGCACCGCGTTCCTCGATCGATTTTCGTGCAATCATTTCACGCTCCAGCTTCGACAATTCCATATAGAGCACTTCTCGTACCGCTTCGGCCTGTTCGAGGGAAGGGGTTATTAGGATCGAACTCGCCATCTCGTCATGTTCGGCTTGTGAAAGAAGATCGATCGCCAGATACTCCGGAATCGCCGATGTGTCGGCAAGAATTCCAATCTCGCTCGGTCCCGCGATCATATCGATGTTGACATCGCCGTAAACAAGTTTTTTTGCCGTTGCGACAAAAATATTTCCCGGTCCGGTGATAACATCCACCTTTGGAATCGTTTCCGTTCCATACGCCATCGCGGCAATTGCACTCGCCCCACCCACTTTAAACATTTTTTCAATACCGCACAGGTGCGCAGCAGCCAAAAGGAGATGATTGATCTCATTGTCGGGCGTAGGCGTAGTGACGACGATCTCATCCACTCCTGCGACAATCGCAGGAATCGCATTCATTAAAAGCGAACTAGGATAGGCGGCCTTTCCTCCCGGAATATAAAGCCCCGCTCGATCAACAGGCGTCACTTTCTGCCCCAGTGTGTTGCCGGCTTTGTCAAAATCGATCCAGCTCTTCGGCATCTGTTTTTCATGATAGTTTTTAATACGTTCATAGGCAAGGTGCAATGCCTCGCGAAGATCAGTGTCGAGTGCGTCATACGCTTTCTTCATATCCACAGGATCGACCATCAAATCTTCATCGAATCGAACCTCCCAGCGGTCAAACTTGGCAATATGCCTTTTGAGCGCCTCGTTCCCCTCATTTCGGATCTCTTTGATGATGGTTCCGACAATTGAAGCTACATGCTCCATATCCATCGCCCCGCGTCCGAGCAACTCTTCGAACGACTCCTTAAAATTTTTATCCGTAGTTTTGATCAAAAGCATGGCAAATCCTCGTAAATTCTATTCTCGCTATTGTATTTAAACTATTATTTAAGAATGCTTTTGTATACTTTCAGTCCAATTCGCGCGGACGTGGCGGAATTGGTAGACGCGCTAGATTCAGGTTCTAGTGGGCATTAGCCCGTGGAGGTTCAAGTCCTCTCGTCCGCACCACTTACAAAGCCCTATTTTAGGGACTTACAAAAAATTAACTTCAAAAATATACAACACTTATACAACAAATATACAACTTCTTATATTTTTATACCTAAATTTTTAAAATAGTTTTTTAGATTGTCTATTTTTTCTTGGTCTTGTTTTTCGGTATAAAATTTTAAATATTCGTCATATAAGCGTTTTAAGTGCTTTTCTTGATATGCTTTAAAATCTTTTTTTGCTTTCTCAAACTTTGCAATGTCTGCTTTTAAATTCTCATCCATTTTATTTAGAAAATCTAATTCTTCGTTTAGTTGTTTAGCGTGTTTGTTTAATTTCTTTTTTTCTTCTTCTACTGATTTGTCAAATTGTGCTTGTGCTGTTTTAATTTGGAATAATCCTTTTGCTAATATTTCCGCTTCTTTTTCCAATGCTTCACTTCTTAGGTATAAATTATTCGATACTATCAAATTCTTTATATGTAGTTCTTCAAATATGGTTTTGAATAATAATGTATCTATCGCTTTAGTTACACCATTATCTAAGAAAAAATTGGCATTTTTCATTGGTTTAACTATATTCTCATTTAACCATTTTCTATGTGCTTTTGGTGCGTCTTCTATTTTTACGCCAAAAACAGATTGAAGTATCCTTGCAACTTGATAATTCATTGAATATCTATATGTTTTCCCAAGAATTGTAACTGATGTCTTAATTTTTGTATTCATTTCCTCTATAAGCATATTTTGATAGTCTTCTTCTCCTTTTTTGGAGTCCATTTTTTCTTGAAGTTTTCGATATAAATGCTCTAAATACGCTTTTTCTTCTACTATTTCGTGTGGTAATTTCATAATTCTTCCTTATTTTGTTTATAATCTGATTATAAAAGTTTTTTTGAAGATTTTTTTTAATTTGGATTTTTTGTGTATATTTTTGCAAATAGGTTGATTTTTGATTTATTTTGCTATTATCTTTCGTAAAAGTTTTAATATCATATTTTCGGGATTTTTTTAGGTTTGGTAAAATGTATAAGGGTTGATTATAAGTTATTCAAGCTCGCCCGCCCGTGCGTGCGCATGCGTGAGCATAACTTCATAATCAAAAATTCATACAAAAAACACTTTTTCCAAAAAGCACAGACATTTTCTTTATATTTTCGTAAAAATTAAAGATTTAGGGGAGTTTTGGGTTTGCTATCGCAAACCCCAACCCCCTTTCACTATTCTTTTTTACAATAAAGAATAGATTTGGCTTTTATGGGGTTTTTGTATTAGTTGAATTTATATATATTGCGTTAGCTACACTATAATCACAACCCCTTTTTTGAATATCTCTAAAAGTTTTTTTGCTCTATCTTTTGTAATATCTGTATGTAGTTTTGAAACAATATTTAAAACTAATTTTTTAAAATCAATAATTTCTTTTTCGTGTTATTGCTTGATTTGGGCGTAAAATCCTTTAAAAGGTTGTATCTTATATAGTTTGATATATAATTTTAGAAATTGGCAAAGATTTTGCCGTGTAATGCTTCTATATCTTGATTTAGGTTGATACCGCTTAGGTTTAAGTAATCGTGTGTTTGTTTTGTGCTACCGTGATTTAAAAATGTCATAATTTTAAATATATCAACACCCTCAAGTGCCATATTTGTTGCTATGCTTCTTCTTATAGTGTGGAAATTTACAACATTATCTCGTTCTTCATTATTCTTCTTATCTATGTTCTGATTAAATAGTTCGTCCATTATCTGGTAAACACCTTTTGGAATGTATGTAAATGGCTGATTAGAGGGCTTTTTTCTATTATAAATTATGTAGTCGTCAGGTTTTAGTTCTTTGGTTTGTTTTTCTAACCATTTTGAGGCTTTTTTCGTTATGGCTACAGTATAGATTTTATTGCTTTTGAAATTATCCAGCTTTATATGGTTATTTTTAAAGTCAATATCTTTCTTTTTGATATTTAGCACACTTCTTGCCCTTGCACCAGTTAATACACCTAAATATACGGACATATAAACATTTGGGTTTTCGTGTTTTTGACATTCTTTTAATAGCTGTTCTAATTCTTCTATATTTAGATAACGAAGTCTTTTTCTTTTTGGATTTTTTACACTAAAATTTGTTAAAGGATTTTGAATTTCTATTATTTCGTTTCTAATACCATAGTTAATGATTGTTTTACATAAAGAAACCATATTATAGACCGTTTTTGCACTTAACCCTTTTAAGTTTAAATCATTATCCAAAAATGCTTTAAAATCTTGTCTTTTTAGTGTTTCTATGTCTTGTTCTGCTATTTCACTTTTTGCTATGTTCTTGTTATATCTATTGACTTCACTTTGTAAGCCTGTAAGTTTATTTTTTACATTTTTTAGACTTAAGAATGTTTCTTCATCCATATTGTTATATTTTCGTCGTAGTTCGCCTATCATTTTTTTTCTTCTTGACTCAAAATATCTTTTAGATAGGTCATTTAAGGTGATTTTGTCTTTTGCTTCTTGTTCTGTTTCGATTAAATTATCTACCATTAAAATAGCTTTTTTTAACCCTTTTGCGTCTGCTTTGTCTGTGGTAAATAGTTTTTTTCGCTTTACTTTATTATCTGTTTTATCCCTATAACTATGATAATAAGTATATGTATCATTTTTTGCTTTTCTTACTTGTATCCCATTGCCTAAACTTATATATTTTCCTACTTCCACACTATGCCTTTTTTTAAATGATATACAACATTATATACAACAAATGCTTATATTCATATGTTGACATATATGTAAAAGTGCCTATTTTAGGGCTTTTATTGCTATCTAAAAACACATTTTAGAGGTTCAAGTCCTCTCGTCCGCACCACTCTTCTACTTTTTCTTCTGTGGCGAAAGCAGCATTTATACCACTTCTATTTTTTATTTTTAGCAGAGTCGGAAAGCAGTACCGCGATCCAGCGTGTCGATTCTGACGTTTCAAAGGCGAATTTGACGACCATTGTCAGCGGTACGGCCAAAAGCATTCCAATTTTGCCAAAGACCCAACCCCAAAAGACCAATGATAGAAAAACGACCAGTTCCGAAATTTCCAAGCCTCTTCCCATGATTTTCGGCTCAAGCAAATTTCCAATCACCGTGTTGATTACAAGAAACCAACCCCCAATCCAAAGTGCATCACCAAAACCGCTGGTAGCGAGCGCGATAAGCACGGGTGGTATCGCTGCAATTATCGAGCCGATGACAGGGATGAAGTTCAGAATGAAGCCGCCCAATCCCCAAAGCAGAGGATAAGGTACGTCAAACATATATAAAACAGCCACGATCCAAAGACCGGTAAGCAGGCTCGTAAATGCCTTCAACGTAAAATAGTGGTTGAGTTTGACGGTAAAACTCTCGATCCGATGAGCCAGGCCCGGAGATCCACTTTTTTCGAGATAACGTATTTTTCTTTTTATTGAAAAAGATTCGATCAACATAAATACGACGGTAAAAAAAATCAAAAAAGAGTTAGATAACAACAATGAGGCATTTTTGATGATAGAAAGGGTGAATGTAAAGAGCTTTTGTGGCTGAAGCATGGAGAAGAAGAGTTCCTGATCGATGTCGATTCCGACCTTCTGTAGTTGGAATATCACTTGTTTTAGATTTTCGGTTATCGTCACCTGCCAACTCTCCGCATGTTCGAAAAGATCCGCCATATGACTGGTTATCAATCCGGTTACCGAAACGAAAAGTAGAAACACCAAAATGATGACTATAAAAAAAGCCAATGGGCTAGGAATACCTTTTTTTATAAGCCAGTGTAGCAATGGAGACAAAAGTAAAGAGATGAATGCTGAAAGCATAAACGGAACGATGAGTGGCGCTGCATATTTCAGGCCAGCGATGATAACGACGATTGCCGCCAACGTCACGATGGTACGGTAAGCAGACAAATTCGCCATATGGATCCGTTAGGCCGTTTCGCCAGAGAGAATATGGCGAAACGGATTTGAAATATTAGTTAAAAATAGAGATAAGAACACCTGCGGCAACGGCGGAGCCGATGACACCTGCGACGTTCGGACCCATCGCATGCATCAGAAGGATATTGCCCGGTTTCTCTTCCATGCCGACTTTGTTGACGACACGTGCGGCCATCGGTACTGCAGAAACACCTGCCGCTCCGATCAATGGATTGATCGGTTCGGAAGAGAGTCTGTTCATAAGTTTCGCCATCAATACACCGGCAGCTGTCCCGACGGCGAACGCTACGAGGCCAAGAATAAGAATGCCGAGCGTATCCCCAACAAGGAATTTTTCCGCCGCCAGCTTGGAGCCGACACCAAGCCCCAGAAGAATCGTGACGATGTTGATCAAAGAGTTTTGCATCGTGTCGCTGAGGCGGTCGACGACACCCGACTCTTTCGCAAAGTTACCGAACGTAAAAGCACCGATCAGCGGCGTCGATTCGGGCAAAAGAAGAATACTCAGCCCAAGTACGATCAAAGGTAGAAAGAGCTTTTCGAGCTTGTGCACTTTTCGCTGCTGTTTCATGACGATGACACGCTCTTCTTTGCTTGTCAAAGCCTTCATGATTGGAGGTTGAATGACCGGCACGAGCGCCATATACGAATACGCCGCTACGGCAATCGCTCCAAGAAGATCCGGAGCGAGCTTGGTAGCGATAAAGATGGAGGTCGGTCCGTCCGCACCCCCAATGATGGAAATCGCAGCACAATCTTGAAGACTGAAATCGAAAGCCGGGGTAAACTGGCTCAGGGCCGCGGCACCGACGAGTGTTCCGAAAATACCGAACTGTGCGGCACCGCCGAGGAGAGCCGTTTTCGGGTTTGCCAACATTGGGCCGAAATCGGTCATCGCTCCAACCCCCATGAAAATAAGCAGTGGAAAAAACTCGTTGGCGATTCCGGCGTTGTAGATGACCCCC
This sequence comes from Hydrogenimonas cancrithermarum, assembly GCF_030296055.1. Lineage (NCBI taxonomy): Bacteria > Pseudomonadati > Campylobacterota > Epsilonproteobacteria > Campylobacterales > Hydrogenimonadaceae > Hydrogenimonas > Hydrogenimonas cancrithermarum. The sequence goes on along the minus strand of NZ_AP027370.1, from coordinate 2,098,541 downwards.
AAAAAGCCATGATCAGCCGTCATATTGGCGAACGGGATATTTGCCAGCAGCCCCCCGAAACCGATCGGCAAAAGCAGCAGAGGCTCAAAACCTTTTGCAATCGCCAGATAGAAGAGCAACAGCGTAATACCGATCATGATGACGCGTCCCCATGTTTGATGGAATGCATTGACCGGTTCGCCCTCACCGTTGACCATTCCCTCCTGAGGTGTCGTGAAGGCGTAAAGACCTGTTGTTTTGTAGAATGACTTCAACAGTTCCCAAACTCCCTTGTCATGAGCAACCGCTTTTTCGGAAGAGTCGACAGCGGCATGATGCTCAATAGCGTGTGTCTGCTGTGCGACCTGTTCGTGGCCGCTCGCTGCCGCATTTGTAGCGAAAAGCGTAATAAAAAGCAGCAATACTGCAACGATACTTTTTTTCATCGTCAAAACCTTACTCAACCAGTGCCAGAATCTGACCCTCTTGTACCGCCTGGTTGGTAGCCACGTTGATTTTCGCGATCTTTCCCGCTTTCGGCGAAGGAATGTCGATCTCCATTTTCATCGCCTCGAGAATCATGATCACTTCACCCTCTTCGACACTGTCGCCCGGGTTTTTCAGAATTTTCCAGACATTGCCCGGAACCTGTGCAGGAACTTCTGTAAGGCCCGGTGCATTCTCTGCAGGAACTTCGCTTTCCGGCGCCGGTGCCGGTGTGCTCGATGCCTCTTTGACAACGATTTCTCCTTCGCCTTCGGCAACTTCGACTTTGAACTTCTGACCGTCAACTACAACCGTATATACACCTGCTGCACTACTCATACATTCACCTTCTTTTTTGTTTTCTTCTTGATCTTTTTTGCGTACCATCAGCGGCGATTCGCCTTTGAGGAAGTCGATGCCTTTCTTATCGCACGCTGCTGCGATGAAGATATTCTCTTCCGTCGTTTCGAGACCCTCTTCTTCGAGCACTTTTTTCCAGTACGCGATCGATTTTGTTTCGTCGCGATCCGCGATATCGAGAGGATTCTCTTTTGTCGGCTCGAGTTTGAGCTGTTCCGATGCGATCTTCACCACTTCCGGATCCGGTTCGGTCGGTGTTTTTCCGAAATATCCAAGCACCATGCGCCCGTACCCTGGTGCGATCTTCTTCCATGGCCCGAACATGACGTTGTTGAAGGCCTGCTGCCAGTAAAACTGCGATACGGGTGTGACCGATGTGCCATACCCACCTTTTTCGACCACTTCTTGCATCGCACGGATCACTTCCGGATACTTGTGCAAGATGCCGCTGTCGCGCATCATCTGCGTATTTGCCGTCAAAGCGCCGCCAGGCATCGGAGAGAACGGAATAAGTGGTGAAACCTGTGTCGCTTCCGGCGGAATGAAATAGTCTTTCAGACAGTCGTTGAGAACCTCTTCATAGGCAAGAATTTTTTCAAGTTCGAGACCACCGAGATCGTAGTCTCCTCCCTTGGTCGCATGAAGCAACGTCAGAATATCGGGCTGGCTCGTGCCACCGCTTACCGGGTGTGCGGCCATGTCGATTCCATCCACACCCGCTTCGAGAGCTGCGAGGTAACATGCGACACTGACACCCGCGGTTTCATGTGTATGTAGGCGCAGATGGGTCCCTTCCGGAAGAAGTTTACGTGCCATTTTGATCGTCTCGTAGACTTTGTTCGGGTTGGAGGTTCCACTCGCGTCTTTGAAACAGACACTGTCAAACGGCAGACCCGAATCGAGAATTTTGCGAAGCACCTTTTCATAGAACGGTGCATCATGCGCACCGTGGCATCCCGGAGGAAGGTCCATGATCGTTACAACCACTTCATGTTTGAGCCCGTGATCTTTGATACATTTGGCACTGTATGCAAGGTTGTCGACATCGTTGAGTGCATCGAAGTTTCGGATCGTCGTCGTACCGTGCTTTTTGAAAAGTTTGGCATGAAGATCGATCATCTCTCGGCTGCCGGTATCGAGCATGACGGTGTTGATGCCGCGTGCCAGCGTCTGAAGATTGACTTCCGGACCGACGGTTTCACGGAACTTGTCCATCATCTCGAACGCATTCTCCTGCAGATAGAAGAAGAGACTCTGAAAACGTGCACCACCGCCAAATTCGAAGTGGGTAATGCCGGCATCTTTCGCCGCCTCGACCGCAGGGAGGAAATCCTCCATCAGGACCCGCCCGCCGAAAACGGATTGAAAGCCGTCGCGGAAGGTGGTGTCCATTACATCGATATACTTTTTCTTTTTCGCCATAAAATTCCTTTGTAAAGCGTTATTTGCCGAGATTTTTGTGGTGTTGAATGGCCGCAATCACTGCTGCAACCTTCTTCTTGTCAACTCCCGTCGAAGCACCTCCAGCCGGTCCTGCCGGTTTTTCGGGAAAATATTTGGCGATCAGTTTTGCCTGCGTTTGCAAAACCAAGACCATAATATAAAGAAACGCAAATACGATTCCCATTCCGAGAATCATATACTTGAAGCTTTCTGCTACCATGTTTTCCATAGCGAACCTACCTTGTTGCAGTATTTCATAATTTTAAAACAGTTTAACTTTTAAAAGATTGAATATCATGTATTTTTGAGAGCTTATAGAATGCCACTGTATCGATAATGCTCAATTTGGGACATATTTCCACTGACACCTCCGGAATGGATATAGAGAATCGGTTTTTGCAGATTCTCGTAGGCGCTTAGTAACTCCAGCCACATTTTCGGGGCATAGACCAGGTCGAACTCGACCCCCGATCGCTTGAGAGAGTGCCATGCATCGAAATAGCACTTTTTCGGTTTTGCGAAAGGATGTTTCGGCCAATGTTCCAAGATTTTCGGTAAAAACGGTTCATCCGGTTCGAGTTCGTGCCATTGGGCCAAAAGCGTGTCACGATCACCGACGACAGGTGTCGTCAACACTTCAATCTCTTTCGGCAAATGGCGTCTGAGATAGAGTGCCGTAGTCCCCGTGCCGCTCGGCGTGGCGACGCTGCAGCTGCCGATGCCTTTTCTATTTGCCCAAGAGAGAATCTCCTTCGCCAAAAGACGGACGCCCTCTTCCGCTATCTTTTCGGCACCTCCCTGAGCGACAAGGAGAGTATCGTCCGATAGAGTGCTTCGAACATCTTCGATCCGGCCATAAAATTCCGAATGGGGAATTTCGACGGCTTTCATTCCAAGATCGAGCGCAAGTTTGAGATTGCCTGTCGGATTTTTGGCAAGCCAGTCGGGGAGCTTTTTGACATAATAGACAAAATCCCACCCTTTCGACTTTGCCAGGTAGGCGAGGGAAAGCATCGCATTCGATTGGGAGCCACCATAACTCATCAAGAGAGAATAACGTTTCGAATCGGTTTGTAAAAGCGTATAGAGTTTTCGAAGTTTATTGCCGGAAAAACGGGGATCGATAAGGTCGTCACGCTTGACGAACCATTCATGCCCCCTCCAATGAAAAGAGTCCACCCGGGAGGGTGGAAAGAGGAGTTTAGAAGCGGTCAATGCAGTTAAGATCCTCGAAGGCCTCTTTGAGACGGGCGACCATCGACTTTTCACCTTCACGTAGCCATTTGCGCGGGTCATAATACTTTTTGTTCGGTTTGTCTTCCCCTTCGGGATTGCCGATCTGCGCCTGAAGATAATCATGATATTTTTCGACATACCCCTTCACTCCAGCCCAGAAAGCCCACTGTGTGTCGGTATCGATATTCATTTTTATGACACCGTAGCTGATTGCATCGCGGATGTCCTTCAGGTCCGATCCGCTTCCGCCGTGGAAGACGAAGCTGACTGGCTTGAGTGCCGTATTGTACTTTTGCTCGATGTATTTTTGGGAGTTGTCCAGAATCTCCGGGCGCAACACGACATTGCCCGGCTTGTAGACGCCATGCACGTTTCCGAACGATGCTGCGATCGTGAAACGATCGCTGACCTTGCTGAGCTCTTCGTAGGCATAGGCGACCTCTTCAGGCTGTGTGTAGAGAAGTTTGTTGTCGACATCGGTGTTGTCGACACCATCCTCTTCCCCACCCGTGATACCAAGCTCGATCTCGAGTGTCATTCCCATCTTGCTCATCCGCTCGAGATAGACTTTGCAGGTTTCGATGTTCTGCTCCAACGGCTCTTCGCTCAGATCGATCATATGGGAGCTGAAGAGCGGTTTGCCGGTTTTGGCGAAGTGCTGTTCACTCGCTTCGAGCAGTGCATCGATCCATGGCAACAGTTTACGTGCTGCATGATCGGTATGAAGCATCACGGGAATGCCGTAGGCTTCCGCCAGCGTATGGACATGCTGTGCACCGCTTATGGCGCCGAGCACCCCGGCCTTTTCGCTATCGAGCCCTTTGCCCGCATTGAATACCGCACCGCCGTTACTGAACTGAATAATAATCGGGGAGTTGACCTCTTTGGCCGCTTCCATCGCCGCATTCATCGAGTTGCTTCCGACAACGTTGACCGCCGGCAACGCGAACTCATTCGCTTTGGCGATCTCAAAAATCTTCTGGACATCATCACCCGTTGCGACACCGGCATCGACGTAATCTGAAATCTTTACACCCTTCATCATCGCTCCTTCTTGAAAAATTACTGGTATTTGATCTTCGCTTTGGTGCGAAGTTCCTGTGCAATCTTTTTGATATTCTCTTTGAATTTCTCCATCTTCAGATTCTGCTTTATGCGTTCTTTGACCTCATCGAAGGGAACGGTCTGTGCTGGGTGCTTCTCTTCGACATAGATCACATGGTAGCCGAACTGTGTTTTGACAGGAGTTTGTGTGAACTCTCCGGCTTTAAGCGCAAAAGCCGCATCGCTAAACGGCTTGACCATCTGTCCGCGCCCGAATGTCCCAAGATCTCCTCCACGCGGTGCACTCGGCCCGGTCGACTTCGCTTTGGCAAGCTCTTCGAATTTCGTTTTGAGTTTCGATTTGGGTGTTTTTTTAAGCTCTTCTATAATCTGCTTCGCTTCCGCTTCGGTTTTTACAAGGATATGCCGCGCATGGACGGTTTCGGGTCGCTGAAATGCATTTTTGTGCTCCTCATACGCCTTTTTCGCTTCGGCATCGCTCACTTCGATCGTATCGAGCTGCTTTTTCATCCAGATATCGAGTGCCAACTTCTTTTTCAGTTTTTCAAGCGCCTCTTTGTACTCTTTGTCTTTCTCGATACCGCTTGCGAGTGCTTTCTCCTGAAGAAGCTGTTGTTCGATCACCTGGTCGAGTACCTTCTTTTTCACATCGTCCGGAAGTGCATCGTAACTTGTACGGGCACCCATCGCATTGAGTACCGACTGGACATCCTCTTTTGTGATTTTATGACTGTTGACGGTCGCCAGAACATCCGATGCTGGAAGCGAAAGTGCCAGTGTCGCCGCACTGAGGCCGGCCATGATCAGTTTTTTCATTCTGTTCCTTTTGTGATTGATTGTGGTATTGTACTCAAACATCGATTAATGAAGGTTAATCTCCGTTCTTATGCCATATTGTGATAGACATTTTGAACATCGTCATCCTCTTCGAGCGTCTCGATAAGTTTTTCAACCTTCTCTGCCGTTTCGTCATCGACATCGATCATGTTGGTCGCGACGAGTCCGACAGAGCTCTCAAGAATGTTGACACCGGTTTTCTCGACCGCCTGCAAAAGTGTATCGAAGTCCGCCGGTTCGCTCTCGATGACCAGGACTTCGTCGAACTCCTTGATATCGGTTGCACCATTTTCAAGCGCCACTTCCATCACTTCGTCGTCTTTATCGCTTCTTTCAATCGTGATGATCCCCTTTTTCTCGAACATCCATGCGACACTTCCACTCGTGCCCAGACTTCCTCCCGCTTTGCTGAAGGCATGACGGACGTTCGCCACGGTGCGGTTTTTATTGTCGGTCATCGTCTCGACCATGATCGCCACACCGCCCGGACCGTATCCTTCGTAGGTAATCTCTTCGTAGTTGACGCCTTTTAGATTGCCGGTCGCCTTGTCGATGGCACGCTGAATGTTCTCAGCCGGCATCGAAACGGCACGTGCACGTTCGATCGCGAGCCGAAGCGCGGCATTCGTGTCGGGGTCGCCACCGCCCGCTTTGGCCGCGGTGGTAATATCACGCACGGCTTTGGTAAAGAGTTTGCCTTTTTTCGCATCCTCTTTCGCTTTGATGTGTTTGACTTTCGACCATTTGTTATGACCTGCCATTAATACCCTCTTATCGAAGAAATTTGGGCATATTATACCTTTTATCAAGTATAATTTCGTTAAAAAAGGACGAGATCGTGCTTCGCACTGGTCAACGGATGGAAAAGAGTCTAAACCATACCTTTTCACCCGTCATCGCTCCAATCCAAAAACCAAAGGTTTTCCATGAAACTCGCAACGAAAAAAGAGATCGAAGAGATAAAAAGACGGCTTCTCGAGCACTACCCCGATTCGGTAACGGAACTGCACTATCACAACCTCTACGAACTCCTGGTCGCAGTCATGCTGTCGGCACAGTGCACCGATAAACGTGTCAATCTGATCACGCCGGCGCTGTTTGAAAAGTATCCAGACATTCCGAGCCTCGCAAACGCAGATCTCGACGACGTGAAGGAACTCATCAAAAGCTGCTCTTTCTTCAACAACAAAGCAAAAAATCTCATCAAAATGGCACAGATGGTGATGGAAAAGTATAATGGAGAGATCCCATTGGACGAAAAGGAGCTCGTCAAACTGCCGGGTGTCGGCCAGAAAACCGCTCATGTCGTCATGATCGAATATACCGGGGCCAATCTGATGGCAGTCGACACCCATGTTTTCCGCGTCGCTCATAGGCTGGGGCTGAGCGATGCCAAAACGGCGGAAGGAACCGAGAAAGATCTCGTAAAAAAATTCAAAACCGATCTGCATCGGATTCATCAGGCGATGGTCCTTTTCGGACGCTATATCTGTACGGCGAAAAATCCGAAATGCTATACCGAGTGTTTTTTGACGGATTTGTGCAAAAGCAAAGAGAGTTTCAAAGCGAGATAGAAGCAGTTTCCGATCGGAAACTGCCTTGGCGTCAGGTTAAACCGGACTACTTTTTGAAGATTTCGACGAGATCGTTTTTGTCCGTTTTGACCAGATCCTTTTTCAGACCGAGAAAAAGCTTCTCTTTCACGGCGGGAGAGACTTTTTCCATCACACGGGCATAGATCGTTTCGGGAAGTCCAAGGTACCATTTTGGGGGATTGTTGGCGGAAACCGTATCGGAAATATCTTTCGCGATCGCTTCGATCACTTCCTCTTCAAGATGCTTTTCGAGTTCATGCCGCTCTCCGACACTGCCTTGAGAAAACTCACCACGGCCTTGGCTTCCGCCTTTGAACTGGCCCGCCTGATCCGTCACGATATCTTGAACTTTCCAGTGGGATGCCACATAATCTTTCGCATCGATCAGATCGAGCTTGACATGATCCGGTTTGAGGCCCGCTTCCGCCTCGAGACCACGAGGTTCGGCTCTGTATATTTTCATCTCTCCAAGATCGCTCACGATAACGATATCACCGATTTTCATAACACTATCTCCTTGTTCTTTTAAATTGAAAGGATTATAACACCAAAAGTTTAAATCGACGATAAATCGTCGACGAGCGCCATAACCAAATCAACGATTTTTTCAACAGAGGAGAGATCGACACGTTCTCGCTCTGAATGGGGATCGAGAATCGTCGGCCCTACCGATGTGATTTTAAGTTCCGGAAACTTTTTGGCGAAAAGCGCACACTCCAGACCGGCATGGATTGCGGCATATTCGGCGTCGGGAACGATCTTTCTATAGTGTTTCAAAACCTTCTCGCTGAAATCGTTGACAACCGGTCTCCACGCCGGATATTTCCCTTCGGTGGCAGTCGTGAAATTCAACGCTTCCCACCCTGCTCTCGTCTGAACGACAAGCCGATGAAGATCCTCGTTGGCCATCGCACGGGCAGAAAGCGAGATCTTCACCTTCCCTCCTTTCGCCGAAACCTCCGCCAGGTTGATACTGCTCTGGGGCAAATCGAGATCCCGATTCCAAGCCCGAACTCCGTGTGCGAAACCAAAAACCGCGGAGACCAACGCACGTCCATCTTTCATCAATTTTCTCTCGGCAGACGGGAGCGCTTCAACATCGATATCCGGATGCTCCAGATGCAGTGTCTCCTCTTCGGGCATCCATACCACCGCCTCCGCATGCGCGGGAATTGCATTGATCCGCTCTCCGCCGCTCAGTGAGTGAAGCATCATCGAAGGGGTGTCGTATATCACGCCGCAAAGCTCGGTCACGGCATTTGGAATTCCGTCGGCTATATTGACTCCCGAGTGCCCTCCCGGTGCAGTGGATCGGAGTTTGAACCACTTGCCTCCTTTTTGTGGAAATGCCATAGAAATCCTCTTTTGAACATGGATGTCCTCACCACCTGCACACCCGATATAGACTTTTCCCAACTCTTCACTGTCGAGATTGAGCAGATACGGCGTCCTGATCGGAAGTTCCAGGTGATTCGCTCCGATCAAACCGATCTCTTCGTCGTTCGTAAAGAGAAAATCGACCTCCATCTTTTTTTTCATCAGATAGAGCATCATCGCCACACCCATGCCGTTGTCGGCACCGAGTGAACTCCCTTTGGCAGACATCCAGCCATTCTCGATGACCGTCTCTATCTTCGGTGCGGAACCGATGCAGACCATATCGTAATGCGACTGCAGTGTCAGACGGCTCTTCTTCGCATACGCCATGATATTTCCTGCATCGTCGCACTCGACCCGATATCCGTTCCCATTTCCAATCTGCATGATATGATTTTTCATCGCTACGGTATCCCCACTGCAATGGGGAATTTTGGTGATCTCCAGAAAGAGCTTTATGACCTCTTCAACCATTTTCGACCTTTTTTTTCCGGATTTTAACGAAATTGAGTAGATTTAAGCCTCGTTTTGTAGAATAAACGCATGAAATATATTTTGATTTTGTCGATATTACTCTCAATCCAAGGTTGCGTCTATTTCAACGATGACGGAATCTCCTCCAAACGCTATCGAGATTGTATCGAATACTACGATGCGGAGGGGCTCTATCATTGCGAATGCGATGAGAACCTCGTGGACTACAAAGATATTCCCAACAAACTGTTGAAAGGACAAGAATGAATCCTCTCTCGCGTCTAACGATCAAAGGGAAAATGCTCCTTTTGGTCGTGCTGCCGATTTTGGCACTGCTTTATTTTACTGGAACCGAACTGACAAAACATTTCGAATTCGCCGACAAAGTTCAACGAGTCAAAGAGCTTGTCCACTTGAGTGAAGCTCTGAGCCGTTTGGTACACGAAACACAAAAAGAGCGGGGAGCGAGTGCCGGATACACTGGAAGCAGAGGAGAAAAGTTCGCCACCAAACTTCCCGAGCAACGCAAAATCACCGATCTGCGCATCCAAGAGTACAAAGAGACCCTTTCGAAAATCGATCTTTCGAAATTTTCCAACGAACTCAAAACGAAGATCGACGAACTGAATCTCGATCTTGAAAAACTTCCGAAAATCCGCCAAAAAGTATCACGTCTCGAACTTCCACTCAAAGATGTCGTCGCTTTTTATTCCGGTATGAACGCCAAAATACTCAATATCATCGCGACGACCTCCAAAATTTCGCCCGATGAACGCATCACGATCGATCTCGTCGCCTACACATCTTTCCTGAAGTCGAAAGAGAGGGCTGGAATCGAACGAGCCGTACTGAGTGCCACGTTCGGCGCCGACAGATTTGCACCCGGGATGTACAGAAAATTCATTACCCTTATGGCCGAACAGAACGCCTACCTGGACGACTTCCTCTCTTTCGCACCCGTTTCGATGGTTGCACTCTACAAAAAAGCGACGGAAGATCCTTCATTTTCCGAAGTGGAAAAACTGCGTAGTATCGCCATAGCACATGCGATCGAAGGTGGATTCGACGTGGATGCCGAAGCGTGGTTCGACACCATTACCCGAAAAATCAATGTCCTTAAAAAGATCGACGACACGATCGCACAACAGATAGAAAGAGATCTGAACAGTTTTCACGACAGTGCCTTTATCGATGCCCTTATCGGTTTCAGCGTCATCCTTTTCATGCTAATCATTGCATTCTTCTCCGTTCAGGATCTGGAAAAACGACTCAACTCGCTTAAGTCGCTTATTACCAATATCGCCCAGACAAAAGACCTGACGACCGAAGTCCGCATCTATGAGCATGATGAATTCGGCAGCATACGCGCGGCACTGAGAGATTTCCTGAAGGCCCTTCACGACCTCACTTCCCATACGCAAAGCAGTGCCAACGAGAACAAGCGTGTATCGGTCAACCTCGACAAGGCGTTCCGATCCATCACCGACAACATACAGACCGAAGCCGATATCGTGGAGGAGGGAGCCAACGAAGCCGCCCATCTGAAAGACAAGTTGATCGCGAGCACGGAAGAGGCGTTGTTGACGAAAACGAACATGCTTCAGGCCAACGAAAATCTTCATCACGCCATCGAACTCATTCAACATACGATCAACCAGATCGAAAACAATGCAGTGGTTGAAAACGAATTGGCTCAGCGCCTGCAGCAATTGAGCCACGATGCGGAGCAGGTCAAAGAGGTACTGACCGTCATCTCCGATATTGCCGACCAGACCAATCTTCTAGCCCTCAATGCTGCGATCGAAGCGGCACGCGCCGGTGAACACGGACGCGGTTTCGCCGTCGTCGCGGACGAGGTAAGAAAACTTGCGGAACGGACCCAAAAGAGCCTGGCCGACATCAATGCGACCATCAACATCATCGTCCAGGCGATCATGGACAGCAGTTCCGAGATGAACAAAAATATCGAAAATGTCAACCGTCTGACCGAAGACACTTCCAATGTCCAGAACGAAATCGGAAACGTGTCGTCAAAAATGACCGAAGCTGTCGGTAGTGTCGAGAACACGGTTCAGGCAATCGACGAGGCGGCCACTATCATGGCGACTTTCATCGAAAAGATGAACCAGATCAAAGCGCTCTCGGAAACCAACAAAGAGAGCATTCTCGGAAGCGAAGAAAATATCAAACATATCGGTCAACTCGCCGATGAAGTTCTTCAACAGATCAGCCAATTCAAAGTCTGACGCGAAGAGGGAGTGATACCCATTCCCCTTCTCAACGGCTCTCGATACTCTCTTTTATACTCTCGAAATCTTCACCGAATGCGAAGCAGGTCCGCATATCACATGCGATGAAAATGTGGAGCTCCTCCGCCTTTTTCAACAGGAATGGGTAACCAACCGCTTCGATCTTTCGTGCATTTGCCAGCAGCGTAGCGCGACTGGACTTGATCCCGACGATGCCACGCTTGAGGCGAAGATAGGCACGCAGCGCTTCCGGATAGGCATCGGGCCGTTTCGTTATCACGGCACCGTTGGCATCGAGCGTCTTTTTCACGGCGGTTTCATAAGACAACGAGCTCTCCAACAGCGCCAGATCGAGAAGATTATCGAGCATGACCGAAAGCGAAGAGGTATAGTAGTTGTCCTGAAGATCGGCATAGCTCTCGAATCCGTCGCTTCCAAGCAGCCAGCGCCCCTCTCTGTAAAACATTTTCAACGCGATCTTCGTCCAACGGTCGGCATCGTTCAAATAGGCTTCCTCCAATGTCATCTGATAGGCTGTCAATGCGGCATCGATCAAAAATGCGTAATCCTCGAGCAATCCGCCTTGCTCCGGCCGGTTGCCGAACAGCACCTGATGGTACAACGACCCGTCGTTTTGCTGCATCAGATGCTTCAATGCCGCGTAAGATCGCTTTGCCTCTGCCATATAGCGGTCGTCGAGTCCAGAAGCTACAAAAAGCGCTTTGATCATCATGGCATTCCAGGCCGTAATGACCTTTTTATCGATAAAAGGATAAGTTCGCCCGTTTCGCATCGCTCCAAGCACCTTTTTCGCCTTTTCGAACCCTTCAGGTTCCCTCTCGGCCGCCCGTCTCGGGTGTGAAAATTCGGTATCGAAATTGCCATCCTCTTCGATATCGAAAAATTTCAAAATCATCTTCGCATGCATCTCGTCGTAACCGGCACGCTTCAATGCCTCGAGCGCTTCATCATAGCGGTAGATAAAATACCCGCCTTCCTGATGGTCGCTGTCGGCATCGCTCGCACTAAAGTAGAGCCCCTCTTGGGTTCTGAATCTGCGATCGATCTCCGAAATCGTCTCCTTCACAACCTCTTTGTAGCGTTCTTTACCCGTCATCTTCCACGCCTGTAGATATAGAGGTATCAGCTCTGCATTGGTATAGAGCATCTTCTCGAAGTGAGGCATCCGCCAGCGGCGATCGACACAGTAGCGGAAAAAGGCTCCGTCGATCTGATCATAAAGACCGCTTCTTTGCATCGCATCCAGCGTCTCGAGAGCCATCGTCCGTGCCCTCTCGTTGCCGTTGAGGCGGTAGATATCCAGCAACAGACGAAGCCGGGAACTCTCCGGGAATTTCGGCCGGTCGCCGAAACCTTTATAGAGGGGGTCGTAATAGCCGTGCATCGCCTCGATCGCTTTATCTGCGATTTTCAGATCGGCATCGATTGGCTTGGAAGGAAGATTCTGCACCCGCCGCATCAACGCTTCAATCGCATCGGCACGCTGATCTATTTTCATGCGGTTGTTGCGATAGAGACGGCCCATTTTCGGCAACAGTGTCTCCAGCCCTTCCACGCCATATGAATCGACTGGCGGAATGTAGGTGGCGGCGAAAAAGGGTTTGAGATCTTCCGTCAACAGAATCGTCAACGGCCATCCGCCGCTTCTTCGGTGCAGCAGCGCATAGACTTTCTGAAAATATTTGTCCAGATGGGGCATCTCCTCGCGATCCACTTTCACGGGTACGAACCAGCGGTCGATGATTTCGGCGATTTTGGGATCTTCGAACGATTCGTGTGCCATCACATGGCACCAGTGGCAGGTACTGTAGCCGATGCTGAGAAAGATCGGCTTGTGTTCGCGCTTCGCCTTCTCGAATGCCTCCTCGCCCCAGGGGTACCAGTCGACCGGATTGTGGGCATGCTGCTGCAGATAGGGCGAGGGTTCGTCGATCAGATGGTTGGTGTAGTCCGGTTCTGACGCCAAGAGGGTCGTCAAGAATATGGGGATTAGGATAAAATAGCGCATTCGAACGTCCGTTTTTGACCTATCATAGCACAAAGGATTATAAGTGTGTTTAATTTTAACAGTTTTATTTCTCGTTTTAGCTATTGGAGCCGTAATGCAAAACGACTGGGTTTTCGCAGCGCTCTATGGTACCATCGCCACCTTTTTCATCTGGCTGCTTCAAAACAACATCAAGGCGATTATGAGAAAAAAGGGGAGATGTTCACCGGGTCGTTGCTCTTTGCTCGACCTTTTCAAACGACCGGACAAGAAGCCGGAGAATGAGGATCTCCGTCACGAGTAGAAGCCAGTGAAGATAATAAACCTGCCTTGCATGATCTTCGATATGCCAGCCCCATACCAGCATCTTGTAAAAGAGCCACGATACCAGCATCCCGGCCAGATACCCCGTCTGTTTGGCCATATCGAGCCATGAAAGAATGCGTTTTCGGTTCAAAAAAAGCGTTTCCGCACGTACCAGATAGGCACCGAACATGAACGTCACCTGATAACCCGCATAGACAAGCAGTGCCGTCGAAAAAGCGTAGGGTCTGAAAAGATACAAGGCCACAAGACCCAGCATCACCCACTCCACCAGCAGCGAGATACGGTAAAAGGCCCTGAGATTGAGAATGGTTTCGTAAAACTTCGCGATCACCAGCATCCCGACTGCCAGCACTATGCCGCCGAGCGAAAAGATCGAAGGATCGAGCGCCGCATAGATCGTAAAGACGGCACCGACGGTCATTCCCGTAAAGAAGGAGTTGACTCCCTTGTAACCGATATAGTTGCGCGGCAGGATTCTCAATATTCGATCCCCTTGCGCGCCATGACACCTCTGTCGTAATAGTGTTTGACCTTTCTCATCTCCGTCACGAGATCGCTTGCGGCGATCAATGACGCAGAAGCGTTCTGGCCGGTCAGTACGATCTCGAGTTTGGCAGGTTTCTGTTTTAAAAAAGAGAGGACATCCTGCTCATTCAGCAGACCGTATGTGAGCGCCACAGCCACTTCGTCGAGCACCAGCATGTCCGGTTGCATCGATCGCATGGCTTCGACCATCCGGGACCACAACCCACGGCTCATCGCAACCTGTTTCTCACTTGGCTCACCGATGACAAAGCTGTCATCCCACTCACGAAATATCGCTATCTTCTCACCGCCGCAGCGCTCGAGCATCGTGATCTCGCCGCTCGGCACACTCTTCATAAACTGGACGAAAACGACTTTCAATCCATTTCCGAGCGCCCGAAGTGTCTGCCCGACTGCCGCCGTCGTTTTGCCCTTTCCTTCACCGGTATAGAGCTGAATATATCCTTGCCGCAATGCCATCTGCTTTAAAAGACCACCGGTTTATCTTTGTCGTAGCTCACTTCGAAAAGCACATCGATCCTGGCCTCTTCATGTGCCGGAACCGTCACGTCGATCAAAAGCTTTCCCTTTTTTTCCAGCCTATGATCCATCGAACCGCGGTCGGATTTGACGTGTAGCAGTTTCACTTCGACATCTTCACGACTAGCGACGGGAATCCGCTCGACGACCTGCAATGTTTTCGGCCGTTTCGACTGATTGAAGATACGGATCGTATAGCCATCCTTTTTACGGACGGTTTTACCGAAAATTCCGGTTTCACGTTCTTTTAAAATCATCTTTTCCCTGCGGACGACGAGATCTTCGTCAACCCCCGTGTAGAGTCTGTATTTTCTTTCGAAAAATTCACCGTAAGCATAGTCGGCAAGCACTTTCTTCCCCGAGCGTATCCGCCAGCGGTTGGTTTCGATGACCTCTTTGGGGCTGAACTTCACCGCTTCGTAGACATTGACGTCACGATAGGGATAGACAACCTCGAATCTCTGGGCGGCGACGCTCCATGAATCGATGGCGATATCGACGGTTTCCCCGTCGGAAGGCAGATGCAGCCGTTCTATACGGTAGGATCTCGGTGATGACGACGCCACGCTTTCAAACCGTTTACCAGCCGCATCCTCTACCACGGGAGCGCGTGCCTGCAGTGACATTTTGCGCTCCGTCGCCACGGGCCGGGGCAAACGTTTGTCGTGAATCACCCAGGGAGAAAAATGGATCGGACGCAGGTAACGCTTGATCGGCTGATAAAAAAGTACCGCACGATCGGCATCGATATCGATGCCGCTTCTGTTGGTGAGTTCGAGGTGGCGCGTCACACCGATCGTCGCACTCTTGGAGAGATCCGCTTCGTAGTAGAGGCCGAAACGGATGTAGCCCGAAGGAATCGTCAACTTCACGTCACCTTTGCAGCCGAGTGGCAGCTGTTTTGGCTCCATCGAGGGGGCCTGCTGCATAAAACGTGTATTGCGCCATTTCACTTCGTTGTCGCTTTCACGTTTTCTCTTCTGCAGTGCAGAATAGATTTCCGCCGCTTTTTTCGACATCTCGAGCACCTTGTCCGGTGCAGCGATCTTCACTTCGGCCCGCTCGATCAACGTGTCGATAAAATGCATCTGTTGCAGCGCCGAAAAAGAGGCGAGGGAAAACTTCTCAATGGCTCTTTTCTCTTTGCACAGACGACTTTGTTTCGGACATTCGGATGCATGATAGAGCGTAACGGCCCGTCCATTGCACTCCGCTTTGAGATCTTTCGGGGGAAAACCGACAAACTTCCCGGACGGTCTATAGGTGTAGATTGCGCCGTCACGATAGACTTCGAGCGTCGCGGCATGCGTCACGAGCGTCGCCGCCAAGACAATCAGAAGGGGTTTCAAAACTTTCATCGTTTCATCCTTATTGGGCTTTACGTGCGGAGAAGCCGACGACGCTGCCCGCTTCGACGGAAACATCGAATTCGATGGGGTTGCAGCACACTTCGCAGTCTTCGATCCCCTCGAAACGGTCGGTTCCTGCATCGATCAGTAGAGAGACACGCTGCCAGCAGTAGGGGCATGTGAAGAAATGTTCGATCACCCCCTCTCCCTTTCGAGAACCTCGAAAACGAACGTTTTCCGCTCCTTCTTTTTCGTCGTCTGGTCGATCTGAAGAGAATCTTCGTGACTGTAATTTTCCGAATTTTCACCCGGCACCATCGCTCACCTCCGAAACATCTCTATCTTTCATTATAACTAAATACTGTAGTACATCGCTTCGGGATGGTAAACGACGATCGCCGCCGTCGACTGCTCGGGGTGTATCTGAAACGTTTCGCTCAGTTCGATCCCGAAATCCTCCGGTTTGAGAAGATCGAAGATCGGTTTGTTGAGCTCCAGGTCGGGGCATGCGGGATAACCCGGCGAATAACGCGCCCCCTGGTATTTTCGCATCTCGACATCGCGCAGTGTATGCCCCTCTTTGTCGGCGATGTTCAGATCGAGTCGAATCTGCTTGTGCGCCACCTCGGCCAAAGCTTCCGCCAGTTCGACTCCCAGCCCATGGACAAGATAGTACTCGTGAAACTTCCCTTCATCGTAGAGCTTTCGTTCGTACTCGCTGATTTTGCTGCCGGCACTCACCGTCGTGAACGCTACGACATCGTGGCGGTCGCTGTGGAAGTAGTCGGCGAGGCATCGCCACGGCTTCTTGGTCTGGCGCGGGAATGTCATCGCTTCGCGCGCGCGTCCGATCACCTCCTCGAGCGGTTCGCGATTGGCGTCCTTGTCACTGCTCCATCCTTCGCTTTCATCGAATACCAGCAGCGTCGTGTCGTCGCCACGGCACGGATAGTAGCCGTAGATGATCGTTGGCTCGAAGAGCCCTTCGTCCAAAAATTGCGCCTTGAGCCGCTCGTAGGCCGGGCGCACCACCTCGTCGAGCTGCTTCTCGTATGCCTCTTTCGTCATCCCTTTGGAGCGGTAGCCCCAGCGCGACTTGAAGAGAATGCGATGGTTGAGCCACTCGAAAGCGATCGCCGGGTCGAAGTCGGCTTTGGTCATGACACGGCGTCCCCAGAACGGCGGTACCGGTACTTTGACTTCGCGCGAGGGCATCGGAATCTCTTCCAGAGGCGGAATGACCACCTCCTTCTTCTTCGGTACGGCAATCTCTTCCTCCTCTTTGCCATCGCTGGCAAGCCGCGTATCGAAATTCCCCTCCTCGATGCGGCTCATTGCGATGACACCGTCGAATGCGTCGCGACAATAGAAGATGGGCCCTTTGTAGATCGGCCGGCAGTAGTCATCGACGAACCCTTTGGTCAGTGCGGCGCCGCCCATGAGAATCGGGATATCGACTCCTTTCTCTCTCATCAGTTCGAGATTCTCCTTCATCACCTGCGTCGATTTGACCAGTAGGCCGCTGAAGCCGATCGCGTCGGCGTTGTACTCTTTCGCCGCCTCCAGAAACTGCTCCAGTTCCACCTTGATACCGAGATTGACCACTTTGAAGCCGTTGTTGGTGAGGATGATGTCTACCAGGTTCTTGCCGACGTCGTGCACATCCCCTTTGACGGTGCCGAGCACCAGTGTCGTATCGCTCGCCTTCTCTTTTTTCGGAAGATAAGGGTTCAGGTGATCCACCGCCGCCTTCATCGTTTCGGCGCTTTGAAGAACGAACGGCAGCTGCATCTGGCCGCTTCCGAAAAGCTCTCCTACCACCTTCATCGCTTCGATTAGAATCTCGTTGACGATTTTTTCTGGCGCGATACGGTGGCGCACCTCCTCCACCAGTGGGATCATCCGGTCTTTGTCGCCGTCGAGCAGCAGTTTGTGGATCTTCTCCTCATCGCTCATCTTCAGATAGGCTTCATCCTCCGCCCCCTGGTCGACCGCCTCTTTTTTACTGAAGTGTTCGATAAACTTGAAGAGCGGGTCCCCCTCCTCCCGATTGTCGAAGAGAAGGTCTTCGCACACTTTGCGATCCTCTTTGCTGATACGGTTCATCGGAATGATATGCTTGACATTGATGATGACGGACGTCAGTCCCGCCTCCAGACAGTGGTGCAAAAAGACCGAGTTCAGATAGGGCCTTGCATCTTTGTCGAGCCCAAAGGAGATATTCGAGAGGCCCAGCGTCGCACCGACTTCAGGGTGCCTGCGGCGCAGTTCGCGGATCGCCTCGATCGTCTGAACCGCCGCGTCGCGGTACTCTTCATCCCCCGATCCGACGGTGAATGTCAAAACATCGAAGACCAGGTCTTCAGCCCTGATACCGTGTTTTTCGGTCGCCAGTTTGTAGATGCGCTCCGCCACTTCGAGCTTGCGTTCCACCGTTTTGGCCATCCCTGTCTCGTCGATCGTCAGACAGACCAGCGATGCACCATAGCGTTTGGCGAGCCGGCAGACGGCATCGAACTTCTCGATACCGTCTTCGAGGTTGACCGAATTGAGGATCGGTTTGCCTCCGATGCACTTGAGTGCCGTCTCCAGCCCTTTGACCTGGGTCGAGTCAGGCATCAGCGGTAGCGGTATCTTCTGCGCATAGAGGCTGATCACCTCGTGCATATCTTTTGTTTCGTCTCGGCCGGCGAATCCGACGGAAACGTCGAGTACATGGGCACCAGCACGTACCTGCTGCTGTCCGACCGTGAGTGTGCCTTCATAATCTTCCGCCAAAAGCAATTCGCGAAAGGCTTTGGAACCGGTGGCGTTGGAGCGTTCGCCGATCAGTAGGGGCGGCGGATCCTGCATGAGGGGAACGGAGTTGAAAAGCGAGGCGAGCGAAGCGGGATGGCTTCCGGAAGCCGGCCGTGGCTTCACTCCTTCGACGGCATCGCAAAGCGCCTTGATATGCTGCGGCGTCGTTCCGCAGCAACCGCCCAGAAAGGTAACGCCGTCATACTTTGTGAAACTCTTTTGCAGTGCGCTGAACTCTTCGGGCCCCATCGGATAATAGGTGTAACCACCACGGTTTTGCGGAAGGCCTGCATTTGCATGGACGGAGATCGGCTTGTGCCAAAGCTGCGAGAGGGTTTTGACATGCTTTTCGACCTGTTCCGGCCCCGTGCCGCAATTGAATCCCAAAGAGAGGATCTCGAACGGCTCCATGATCGTCGCGATCGTCCCGGCATCGGTACCAATCAGCATCGACCCGCTCAGTTCAATCGTCACCGAGACCATAACCGGAATCCGGACACCCTTCTCTTTCGCTGCATCCTGACAGGCGTGCAGCGCCGCTTTGATCTGTAGCGGATCTTGGCACGTCTCGAGCAAAAAGATGTCGACACCACCGTCGATCATCCCCTCGGCCATCTCATAGTAGCCGGCATACATTTCATCATACTCGATATGTTTCAGAGACGGCAGTTTCGTCCCGGGCCCGATCGATCCGAGACAGAAACGCGGCTTATCGGGCGTGCTGTACTGCTCACAGACCGACTTGACCAGTTCACATCCCTTTTTGCTCAGCTCGTACGCCCGGTCGCCGATTTGATACTCGTCCAGAACCCAGTCCATAGCGCCGAAGGTATTGGTCTTGATCAGGTCCGCACCCGACATCGCGTAGCGTTCATGGATACGGCGTATCAACTCGGGGGCCGTGGCATTAAGCAGCTCATTGCATCCCTCTTTTCCTTCCCATGCCTCGTCGGGAATCTCCATCGACTGGATCTGTGTCCCCATCGCCCCGTCGATGACGAGGATTTTCTCCTCCATCAACTCTTTGATTTTATCAGCTGCAACCAAACTGCTTTCCTTCGTTTTAATTATCTGTTCCCATCTATCCATGTCGACAGGTAAGATACAAGACATCTTGCATGGCCTCTCGGTCGATATCACCCATCGGCCGAAGAGAGGTTATGCAAAAAGTCTATTAGCTTTATTTTACTCTCACAATGCTATGATTCCTATAATTTCTTCCAAGTAAGGCCGCAGATATGGGAAAAACAATCAAAAATATAAAAAACGGAGCGAGCATCGCGAAACCGGATCCGGTCAATGAGGAGGTCTTTTTCGAAGGAGGCGTGATGATCACCGAAACCGATACGGCCGGCATCATCACCTACGCCAACCGAAAATTTCGGGAGATGACGGTCTACTCGAAAGAGGAGCTCATCGGAACGCCTCACAGCATCAATCGCCATCCCGACATGCCAAAAGCCGCATTCGAAAAGATGTGGGAGACGATAAAACGCGGTGAAATGTGGGAAGGGTATGTCAAGAACATGCGCAAAGACGGAAAATACTACTGGGTTATCGTATGGATCAAACCGAAATTCGACAATGAAGGCAATATCGTAGGGTACATCGCCGGACGGAAAGTACCGGACAGAAACATGATCAAAAAAATCGAGCTGGAGTATCGACAGATGCTCGAAAACGAAAGATAACGGTTATTTCACCCGCTTGGAGGAGAGGTAACGAAGCGTCCTGTCGTTTCCCGGTATAACGACATAATCGTAACCCCTTCCGCTGTAGAGCAGCGTGGCATTTTTGACCAAAACATTGTCGAAACGGTATGCCACATTCTCTTTCGAAAAAATCGCCCGACCAATCTGTTCTCCAAAATCCGGAATCCATGGAATAGCCGCGAGCATACACGAGAGTAGAAAAAACAGTATCTTCTCCCGTGTTTTGTTTTTTACGAGGAAGATGGTTCCATAAAGGGAAATTCCTATGATCCACAGCCACCAATATTGTGTATCCGTGAAAAACTCGTTAAAAAAGATCGGAATACCGTGTGCCTCGATATAGTTGACCATCAATCCGGCATAAAATATAAAATCGAACGCCATCCAGAAGAGTGTACCGAAAAAAAAGATCGTCAACAGCCGGTTCATCATCGAATCTTCACCTTTCCGGTTCTGTGGAGACGCCATATGCCAGAAGGCTCTTTGGCGCTGAACCCTTCTATAGATTCTACCACAACGTCACACATTTTTCTTGCATACGCTTCGTCGAACGATTCCCCGTGCCTGTTCGCAGAGGTCGTAAAACACCATCCAAACTTTTCGATGAAGGCTTTGTGCCGCTCATGAACGACACGAAACGATTCTCCGTTGGGAAGAATAAAAGAGCGTTTTTTGCTTCTGCGAACCATAGCTCGATGAATCGCGGGAACCCTTCCGATATTTTGAATGTCGCTGAAATGGGCCAGCGCTTTGAGAAAGGGCTTTCGCCGCGGCCGCTCCTTGATGAGGGCGAGCCGTTCGGCGGAACAGGAGAGAAATCCCGCCGTCGTATCGGTTTGAACCAGATAGACGAGGTCGCGGTGCATCACTCGGTAAGATAGTCCTGCAAAGCTTTCGGATCGAGAGCTCCGTCGTTTCTGATCTCGCGGATCGCAGCTGCCGACGCGCGGGCTGCGGCAAGTGTCGTGAAATAGGGGACATTGAAACGTAAAACAGCCTGACGGATACGCTTGGCGTCATCTTTGCTCGATTTGTTGTCGGAAGTGTTGAGAGCCATGTCGATATCCCCGTTTTTGAGAAGATCCTCGACATTGGGACGCCCTTCCGAGATTTTTAGAACGACTTCCGAGACGACGCCGGCTTCGGAAAGGACTTTGTGTGTACCGGATGTCGCGACGATTTTGAAGCCAAGGTCGGTAAACATTTTCCCGATCACGCCGGCTTCGCTTTTATCGTGATCGGTAAGCGACATAAAGATGGTACCCGATGTCGGTATACGGTTTTTGGATGCAAACTGGCTTTTCGCGAAAGAGATACCAAACGATCTGCTGATACCCATCACCTCACCTGTGGACTTCATTTCAGGCCCGAGGATCAGGTCCGAACCCGTCAGTTTGCTGAAAGGGAAAACCGCCTCTTTGACGGCGATATGGTTTTTTAGTTTCGGTTTGAGGACGTTTCCATCGTCGATAACGACCCCGAATGTATCATAGTACTTCAACGCTTCTCGCAAATCGCCCCTGACCATGACACGTGTCGCCACCTTTGCAAGGGGCACGCCTGTCGCTTTGGAAACGAACGGCACCGTACGGCTCGCTCGGGGGTTCACTTCGATGAGATAGACTTCGTCCCGGAAAATCGCATACTGAATATTCAGCAAACCTTTCACACCCAGTCCAAGCGCGATCGCCTTGGTCTGATTTTCGACATCTTTGACCAGTTTGTCGCTGATCGAGACGGTTGGAAGCGAACAGGCGCTGTCGCCCGAGTGAATTCCGGCCTCTTCGATATGCTGCATAATCGAACCGATATAGACCTCTTTGCCATCACTGATAGCATCGACGTCGAGTTCGATGGCATGGTCGAGGAATTTGTCGATCAGAACAGGAGACTCGTTGCTCACACTGACCGCTTCATCCATATAGGCGCGTAACTCATCTTCGTTGTAGACGGTTCGCATCGCCCGGCCACCCAGCACGTAACTCGGCCGCACAAGCACAGGATATCCGATGCGCGATGCAATCGCAAACGCTTCCTCTTTGGTGAACGCCGTACCGTTTTCCGGCTGCTTCAGTCCAAGTTTCTCGATAAAGGTGGAAAATTTCTCTCTGTCTTCCGCTTCATCGATCACCTTCGCACTGGTTCCGATGATCTTCCCGCCGATGGAAGTGATCTTTTTTGCCAGCTTCAGCGGCGTCTGTCCGCCGAAGTGGACGATAATACCGTCGGGGTTTTCGGTCTCGATAACGTTTCGAACATGCTCAAAATCGATCGGGTCGAAATAGAGAATGTCGCTTGTGTCATAATCGGTCGAAACAGTTTCCGGGTTGCAGTTGTACATGATGGAAGTGATATTCATATCTTCGAGTGCGAAAGCGGCATGCACGCAGCAGTAGTCGAATTCAATCCCCTGACCAATTCGGTTTGGACCGCCACCGATGATCAAAACCTTCTCTTTCGATTTTTGATTTTGGACTTCGGATTTTGGATTATCCGGCAGTTTCATAATATTGGTCGACGAATAGAGATACGGGGTGAGCGCTTTGAATTCGGCGGCACACGTGTCGACTTCGTGATATTCGAGTTCGATCCCATACTTTTTGCGTGCGGCGTAGATGTCGTTTTCACTGAGATCCATGTGCTCTTTTTCATTGATGATCCTGGCGATCATCGCATCGCTGTAACCGTCTGCTTTGACGCTACGAAGCAGCGTGGGATTCTGCAGTATCGCGATATCGATCCGCTTTTCCAGATCTACGATCTGTTTGATCTGCCGTAGGAACCAAGGGTCGATTTTACTGAGTTCGAAGAGATCCTCGACACCGTAACCCTCTCTGAATGCCTGTGCCACATAAAGGAGTCTTTTTTCGTTTGGACGGCGTATCTCGCGGCGAAGCGTCTCTTCGTCACAGCTTACCGGATCGAACCCGACAAGACCCGTCTCGAGCGAACAGAGCGCTTTTTGAACCGACTCTTTGAAAGTCCGTCCGATCGCCATCACCTCTCCGACACTCTTCATCGATGTGGTCAGCGTGGAATCCGCCTGTGGAAATTTTTCGAAGGTAAAACGCGGAATCTTCGTGACGATGTAGTCGATAACGGGTTCGAAACTCGCCGGTGTTCCGGTAATATCGTTTTTGATCTCGTCGAGTGTATACCCTACGGCGAGAAGCGTCGCCACTTTCGCGATCGGATATCCCGTCGCTTTCGATGCCAGTGCCGAAGAGCGGCTGACACGCGGGTTCATCTCGATGACGATCATACGGCCTGTTTCAGGATTGACTGAAAACTGTACGTTCGACCCCCCCGTATCGACACCGATTTCCCGCAGGATTTTGAAGCTTGCGTCACGCATGCGCTGATACTCTTTGTCCGTCAACGTCAATGCAGGTGCCACGGTGATCGAGTCACCGGTATGAACCCCCATGGGGTCGAGGTTCTCGATGGAGCAGACGATGATACAGTTGTCCGCTCTGTCACGGATCACCTCCATCTCGTACTCTTTCCACCCCAGAAGACTCTCTTCGATCAAAATTTCACTGATGGGGCTCGCCTCGAGACCCGCCGCTGCAAGGGCTTTGAACTCATCGATGTTGTAAGCCACGCCGCTGCCGCCTCCGGCGAGGGTATAGGATGCACGAATGATGAGCGGAAAACCGATATTTTCCGCCGCGTTCATCGCCTCCTCCATCGAATAGGCATATTGACTCTTCGGAAGATCCATGCCTATTCTTATCATCGCCTCTTTGAAAGCCTGGCGGTCCTCCCCTTTCTTGATCGCTTCGGGGTTGGCACCAAGAAATTCGATCCCTTCGAGCATTCCCTTTTCGTGCATGCTCATCGCGACATTGAGTGCCGTCTGTCCTCCCATCGTCGGGAGAATCGCATCGACCCCCTCTTTTTCGATGATTTTGGCGATCACCTCTTCATTGATCGGTTCGATGTAGGTTCTGTCGGCAAACTCGGGGTCCGTCATAATCGTTGCGGGATTGGAGTTGATCAGTACGACACGGTAACCCAATTCTTTGAGTGTTTTGGCAGCCTGGGTCCCGGAGTAGTCGAATTCACAGGCCTGGCCAATGACGATCGGTCCCGATCCGATCAGCAGAATCGTCTGAATATCATCACGTTTTGGCATTAAAGCGCACTCCTTGGAGAAATTTTTCTATTTTACAAAAAAAGGTCTTAAAACATGGTCAATAAAAGAGCAGAACATTCTCTCTACCGTTTGTCGACGATCCATACGTAATCCGGGTGGAGCGTATCTCCGAAAAGTTCGATTTTCGCATTTTTGAACCCCTGCATCTTTTCCAAAGAGAGAACCCGTCCGACAGGTAAGCCAAGCGGAAAAATCCGGTCGAGACCACTTGTGAACACTTCGTCTCCGATTTCGAGTTTCATCCACTCCGGAATATATTTGACGACCATATGACGGGCATCGAGCCCCATCGCAATGCCCGGTGCACGGTTGTCTCCGATATACACTGCAAAATTGCACGAGGGATCGCCTGCCAGTATCATCAGAGGCCGGCCCTTCTGTTCCACAACGATACCGATGGCGAAACCATTGCGCACAACGCCATAATTCTTCGACGGGTCGTACCGTTCGAAACGCCTGAGCCAGATCTGCTGAAAGTTCCCCAACAATGCATACCCCAGCGAAGGAACTGGAATGAATGTCGCATTGTTGTCCGGCCTTATGCCCAGCTCTTCGATAATTGCATAATATTTTCGCGCATCCTGACGGCACCCTAGCAGCTCTTTTTCAAGTCCGATTTCCCGCCGGCGGAGCCTTTCGATGGTTTTGCTTTGAAAAAAATGGTGTTCGATCGCCTCTTCAACGGAGTGTTTCGTGTCGAAATAGAGTGACTGGATGGTGGTTGAAAAGGCTGTAAAAAGTGTTCGTATCGCAGGATTGTAGAGGATCAGCCCCCCTACAATCACAAGAAGCAGGAAAAAAGAGAGTTTTCTTCCGTAAAATCTAGTCATACGAAAGCTGCTGGAGAAGATCGATCTCTTCCAGGGCGCGTCCGGTTCCTTTCGCTACGGCCAAAAGCGGCTCTTCAGCTACATAGACCGGAAGTTTGACGATATCGGAAAGATATTTGTCCAACATTCGGATCAGAGCCCCTCCCCCAGTCAGAACGATGCCGTTTTCCACGATATCACCGGCCAGATCGGGCGGCGTCCGTTCCAGTATATCCTTGAGTGCTTCGCCGATTTCGCGGAGCGGCTCTTTGATCGCCTCTCTCGCATCTTCGCTCGTCAACTCCACAGAACTCAAAAGCCCACTGACCTGATCGCGGCCATTGACCATCATCGTCCGCTCTTCTGTCAGCGGCAGGGCACTTCCTATCTCGATCTTTATCTCTTCAGCCACACGGTCACCAATAAGAAGGTTGTACTTTCGTTTGACATAGTCGACGATCGCCTGGTCGATCTTGTCACCGGCGGTGCGGATCGATTTGCTGATCACCAGACCACCGAGCGAAACGACCCCTATCTCGGTCGTACCGCCACCGATATCGACAACCAGATTCCCGTGCGGCTCTTTGACAGGAAGGCCGGCACCGATCGCAGCCGCCATCGGCTCTTCGATCAGAAAGACTTCCCGTGCACCCGCACTGAGCGCAGATTCGCGAACCGCTTTGCGTTCGACCTGCGTCAGACCGAACGGCACACAGACGATGATGCGCGGACGAATGAACGTGGAGCGATGGTGCGCTTTTTCGATGAAATAGCGGATCATCTTCTCCGTGATGTCGAAATCGGCGATGACGCCATCTTTCATCGGGCGTACAGCCCGAATATTACCCGGTGTCTTACCCACCATCTCTTTCGCTTCATGGCCGACGGCAAGCACCTTTTCATGTCCCATCCTGTCGCTCTGAATCGCGACGACGGAAGGTTCGTTGATGATGATACCCTCCCCTTTGACAAGGACCAGTGTATTCGCCGTGCCCAGGTCGATTGCCATATCGTTCGAAAATACACCGATCAGTTTATCGAGAAACATTTACGCACTCTTTTTCGTTTTTTTGATGCGCAACGGTTTTGCGCCGTTTTTGACCACATCTTCCGTGATCACAATCTCATATCCGGCAAACTCGGGAAGATCGAACATAATGTCGACCATCACCTCTTCAATGATGGAACGCAGCCCCCGTGCACCCGTCTTACGCCGGATCGCAAGTTCCGCGATCGCCTCGAGTGCCGCCTTTTCGAACGTCAGTTCCACCCCATCGATTGCGAAAAGCTTCTTGTACTGCTTGACAAGGGCGTTTTTCGGCTCGGTAAGGATACGGACCATATCCTCTTTGGTAATTTCGTTGAGCGTCGCGAGGACATGAAGTCGGCCGATGAGTTCCGGAATCAAGCCGTAAGCGACAAGATCGTCTGCTTCGACGAAGCTCAATACCGCTTCATCGTCACGCTTGGAGCGTTTCTCCTGATTGAAACCGAGTACGTTCCCGCCGAGCCGGCGTTTGATGATATCCGAAAGTCCGTCGAATGCACCGCCGCATATGAAAAGGATGTTGGAGGTATCGATCTGGATGAAATCCTGGTTCGGATGTTTACGCCCCCCTTTGGGCGGGATGTTGACGATACTTCCTTCGATGATCTTCAAAAGCGCCTGCTGGACACCCTCTCCCGATACGTCTCGTGTGATGGAACGGTTTTCGCTCATGCGCGAAATCTTGTCCACCTCATCGATGAAGACGATGCCCTGCTCCGCTTTCTTGACATCGCCATCGGCTGCCTGCAGCAGGCGTGTCAAGATGTTTTCGACATCCTCTCCGACATAGCCGGCTTCGGTAAGGCTCGTCGCATCGGCAATGGCGATCGGGACATCGAGAAACTTCGCGATCGACTGTGCCATCAGTGTCTTTCCGCTTCCGGTGGGCCCGATCAGCAGGACGTTCGATTTGGCGATCTCCGTTTCGTCGTCTTCGAGGAGTTTCTGCTTGAATATCCGCTTGTAGTGATTGTAAACCGCTACGGCAAAAATTCTCTTGGCACGCTCCTGTCCTATGACATACTGATCGAGTGCCTCTTTCAGTTGTCTGGGCGTCATCAACTCCTTGTCGATATTCTCTTCTTCCTCTTCGACTTCACCGAAAAGAATTTTATACGCCGATACGACACAGTTTTTGCAGATATAGACATTGTTTCCTGCGAGCAGCGGATTTTCAGCGCTTTCGTGTGCTCCACAGAAACTGCAGCTTCTATTAGTCATTCATCGTCCTCTCATATGGAATGCCCCGTTTCGTTTCAAGCACGAAACGGCACAATTTTTTTACTTCTTCGCTTTCGCTCGTTTCCAACAGCTTTTGCGCCGTCTCCTTGAGCGGTTTTCCGCGTTCGAAAAGCTCTTTGTATGCGATGCGCAGCGGGTTGATGGCCTCGCGCGAAAGTGCACGCCGCAGACCCGTCAGGTTGAGCCCCCGCAATACGGCCCGGTTTCCTTCCGCCAGACAGAAAGGCGGAACATCCTGGCTCAGTGCCGACGCGCCGGCGATCATCGCGAGATCTCCGATTTTCACGAACTGATGGATCGGTGTCATCCCGCCAACGACGACGCCGTTGCCCACTTCGACATGCCCTGCCAGCGTGGCGGCGTTGGCAAAGATACATCGGTCACCGATTCTACAGTCGTGTGCCACATGGACATACCCCATCAGAAGGTTGTCGTCACCGATTTTCGTCATACCGCCACCCCCTTCGGTACCGGGGTTGAGCAGCGTAAATTCCCGTATCGTGTTGCGGTCGCCTATGATCAGCCGAACATCTTCGCCGTGGAATTTCAGGTCCTGCGGAATCGAACCGACAACGGCATGCGAAAAGATGCGGCAGTCGCTGCCGATCGTCGTGTCACCGTCGATTCTGGCACACTGCCCGATCGTCGTTCGGTCGCCTATTTTCGCTTTCGAAGAGACGTAGGCGAAAGGAGCGATCTCCACGTCGACGCCCAGTTGCGCACCCTCTTCCACAACGGCCAGGGGAGAGATAGTGACTGCCATTATTTATCCACGATCATCGCTTTGAGCTCGGCTTCCGCGACCAGTTTGTCGTCGACGTAAGCCTTGCCGTCGAGTACCCAGATGGCACCTTTGTGTTTGACAACACCCAGTTTGTAGACAAGCTTGTCACCCGGTCGAACGGGACTTCGGAACTTGCATTTGTCGATACTCATAAAATAGACGACTTTGTCCGATGTCTCTTCCTGATCCTCTTCGCCCATGCTCTCGAAGGCGAGAATACCGCCCGCCTGCGCCATGCCCTCGATGATCATGACACCGGGATAGATCGGGTGGCCGGGAAAGTGCCCTTCAAAAACAGGCTCGCTGATCGAAACGTTTTTGTAAGCCTCGATCGCCGTCCCTTTGTCGCAGGCCACGACCCGGTCGACCAGCAAAAAAGGATAGCGATGTGGCAAAATTTTCTGAATCTGTACAACATCCATCATGAAAAGAGTCCTTGGATTAAAAATTCTCTTATTTTATCACAAGAGTACTAATTTTTCTCTGACGTCTCTGTAGGCTTCCGATTCGATTAATATTTCGAGTTTTCCCTCCGGTACCGTTTCGAGTACGATCATCGGTGAGAGGTCCCACAATCCCAGGCCCGCTTTTTCACGCACCCGCATATCGGTTTCGAAAGGCGGCGGATTGAAAACGAGTGCTTTGACGCTCGTGTAACTCTCGCCGGATAGAAGATTGTAGCGTTCGAGCGTCATAAGACGGATCTCCTCCCTGTTGAACCAGTGAAGTCCGTTCATTTCCATCTCTACCTTGCCGTTGGTGTAGCGCCGTTTCATAACCGAATAGGGAAGAATGTAACTGGCAAGTGTCTCTTTTTTACGTTTTACCCATCCGAATTTGAGCCGGTAGTTGAGAAACTTCTGCCGAACGATTCTGTAATCACGGCCCGACGCTTCGAGCTCGAGCCTCTCTTCATAGATCTGCAGCCGTTCTTCGATCGATCCCGGCAATACGTTTCCGTCGAGCGGTGAAAAGAGTTCGTCCGCGATCGTCCCCTGCTGTTCCCGTTGGATCGTCAAACCGAACATACATCCGCAATAATCCTGCCGATAGAGTCTCTCCTCTTTGCTGATCCGCTGCTGAAGCTGCGTCCCCCCGCCGCTTCGGTAATCGACATGGACAAATTCCACCCCGTAATCTTTTGCGAAACGCTCTCCCGTCCGTTTCAGCTGTTCCTGGGACTTTTTGGGGCTCACCAACAATGTTGTGGTCATACGTTTTTCGCCGATCTCCTGCGCTTTTTTCGCACTCACTTCGAAGCGGCGGTCGAAACAGATTTCGCAGCGCGCACCCTTTTCCGGCTCCTTTTCGTACCCCTTGACCGCCTGCATCCATCTTTCGAAATCATAAGGGCCTTCGATCAAATCGATACCCAGGCGGTCGCAGCTGCGCTGGACATCCAGAAGCCTCAGCCGATATTCGCTGTATGGATGGATATTCGGATCGTAGAAGAATCCGACCAGCTTCTCGTCGGGAAAATCCTCTCGCAGTTTTTGAAGAAAAAAGTGGCTATCGACACTGCAGCATATATGTACGAGCATCTCTCTACTCTATTCCGGCAGCGTACTTGGCGAATTTTTCCAAAACGAGACTCATCTTTTTCTGAAGTTCCGGGGCACAGTCGGCAGGAACGTTGTGCCGCCAAAAGAGATAGGCCGGGGCATTGTATGTAACCATCACTTCACTGCTGTCGTTTTCGTAAACGAGCATCTTTTGAGGCAGGTCGAGCCCGATAGAGGGTGAACATCTCATCAAAGGTGTTCCCATCTTGGGATTTCCAAAAATGACCAGCCTGCTTGGCGGCAGCTGCGAACCGATCCGTTTCGCCCCTTCTGCATGATCGATCACCTTGAAGAGGGTCACCCCTTTTTCACGAAGAATTTCGACGAGACGCTTCGTCGTTTCATCGACCGTATAACGGCTTTTGTACCTTATCATTCCATTTTCCGCACATACAAACGAGACGGCCAGAATCATGGCGAGCCACACTCTTATCATCGACTCTCCTCCAAATCTTTTATCCACTCCTCAACCTCGGCATCGCTTGGCATCCGCCAGTCACCGCGCGGAGAGAGCGCGATGGTCCCGACCTTCGGTCCGTCCGGCATGCAACTTCGTTTGAACTGCTGTGAAAAGAAGCGGCGTAAAAAGAGTTTCAGCCACTTTTTCAGTGTCGCCTCGTCATATCTGAACTTGAATGCCGTTTTGGCCAAAAAGAGGATCTTTTTCGGTTCCGCCCCGCTCTTTATCATATGGTAGAGGAAGAAGTCGTGCAGTTCGTACGGCCCCACGACCTCTTCCGTTTTTTGCGCAATTTCGTTGTCTTCAGGGGGCAGAAGCTCAGGACTTACCGGTGTTGCCAGTATATCGTGCAGAACATCTGAAATGTCGGGGTAAATCTCGGTGGTCCACTCCACCAGATAACGGATCAATGTTTTGGGAATCCCTGTATTGATCGCATACATCGACATATGATCCCCGTTATAGGTGCTCCATCCCAACGCCGATTCGCTCATGTCTCCGGTACCGATGACGATACCTCCGAGCTTGTTGGCCAGGTCCATCAGTATCTGGGTCCTCTCTCTCGCCTGTACGTTTTCGAATACGACGGAATGGTCCGATGGATCGTGCCCGATTTTTCGGAAATGCGCCATGCATATATCGGCGATATCGATATGTCGAAAGGTTACACCGAGCCCTTCACACAGCTTTTTCGCATTCTCCAGAGTCCTTCCCGTCGTTCCAAACCCCGGCATCGTAACTGCGACGATATCTTTCGGGTCCCGCTGCATAATCTCGTAGGTATGATAGGTCGCCAGCAGCGCCAGCGTGGAGTCGAGGCCGCCGGAAATCCCCAACACACTCACGCTCGCTCCGATATGATCCAATCTCTTCTGCAGTGCAGCCGCCTGAATCGCGAAGATCTCCCTACACCGTTTCGCGCGTTCTCCTTTTTTGGATGGCACGAACGGATGTGGATCGACGTAGCGGTTGAGCTGAACGATACGGGGAAGGTCGTATAGTCTCACGCGTCGGAACGGCTTTATCTCACCATCGGCGAAACTCCCTTCGGCGATACGCATCGTCTTCAGCCGCTGAAGATCGACATCGGCGAAAATGACCTGTGACTCGTCGAGAAAACGTTCACCGCGTTCAAGCATCGCACCGTTTTCGGCGATCATCACATCGCCTCCGAAGACGACATCGGTCGTCGATTCTCCCACGCCGCACGATGCATAGACGTAAGCAGCCATGCATCTGGCACTCTGCTGGGCGACAAGCGCTTCCCTGTAGTCGCTCTTCCCTACAATCTCGTCACTCGCAGAGAGGTTGAAAAGCAGTGTCGCTCCTGCAAGGGCCTGATAGGAGCTTGGCGGTACGACACTCCAAAGATCTTCGCATATCTCTATGCCGAAAACGAACTCGCCGTCCCGTTCGAAAAGAAGATCGGTCCCGAACGGCACATCTTCGTCCAACAGACGAACGCTCTCTCCGACGATCTCTCTGCCTGTGGAGAACCATCGCTTCTCGTAATACTCTTTGTGTTCTGGAACGTAACTTTTCGGTACGATACCGAGAATCCGTCCCTCCTGAAGAACGGCGGCACAGTTGTAGAGCCTGCCACGGTGCCACAACGGCAGACCGACGATCGCTGCCGTAATGGAATGTTTCGACACTTCGAGCAGTCTTTCGAGCCCCTCTTTCACGGCATCGTGTAACCTCTCTTGATAGAAGAGGTCCCCGCAACTGTAACTCGAGATCCCCAGTTCCGGAAAAAGAACGACCGAGGCATTCTGTTCCGCCGCGATCTTCCACAGATCGACCATCTGTTCCACATTGTAATCGACATTCGCGACCCTCACTTTCGGTACAGCCGCCGCTATTCTGTAAAATCCAAACATAGTCCCGCTTTTTCGTTTATTTTCATCGTACCACTCTCATGCGCAGTGTCGAATATTTTAACACATTTGCATCACACTGTTTTTCGTATACACGCATCCAATGGAAGCCTCTTGACAGCCGCCCCGTTGCGGCCCTCTTTCTTGACACGGTACATCACACGGTCACACGCACTGTAAATGGGTTCGATGTGTACACGGGTACCTTTTGGAATTTCGCAAACGACGAAACCCAGGGAGATAGTCACGACACCGTAGGGGGGATTGCCCTCATGCTCTATCTTCATCGATTCGATAGCCTTGGCGATCGTCGTCGCAAAAGCTTCGACATTCTCGGCATCTTTGACATGCATCATCAAAATCCCGAACTCTTCGCCACCCAGCCGAAAAAGCATATCGGTAGAACGCCTGCATATTCTCCGTACCTGTTCGCTGATTTGCCTGAGTACCTCGTCGCCCGCCAGATGTCCATATATATCGTTATACTCTTTGAAGTGATCCACATCGTAGATACCGAATGCGATCCTTCCGCCGACACGCTGGGCCATCAAAAGGCGCTCCTCCATCATCAGATGAAAGGCCCTCCGGTTGTAAAACCCTGTCATAGTGTCGATGGAAGCGGCTTTTTCCATCTCCTTGTACGGGGTGATATCTTTTCGGATCGCCATATGTTCCCTGATCCGGCCATCGCTGTCCGTAATCGGGATGATATGTGCTTCGACCCAATAGTCCGATCCATTTTTACGTCTGTTTCTGAGCTCTTTCGCTTCCCAGACTTTTCCGCTGCTTATCGTATCCCAGAGTTTTCTGTAGAACGATTCGGGAGTGGATGGCTCTTTGAGTATACGATGGTTTTGCCCGACCAGTTCCTCTTTGCTGAAGCCGGTCATTTTGCAAAAAGCCTGGCTCACGTAGGTGATATTGCCATCCGTATCGGTTCTCGACATCAATACATAGCGATCGACGATATCGAACATTCGCACAAGCTCCTCTTCGGCAGCTTTTCTGAGCCGCATCTCTTTTCTCATCCGTATCATCATATACCCCATCAGCAATGCCACGGCAATCAACAGGAGAATGGGCAGAAAAAGCCATTTGAAAGATTCGCCATACAATTCGACAGGAAGCCATCGATTGGCGATCTGCGCTTTCTCTTCATCCGTAATCTGCATCAAACCCTTGTTGAAAATCTCCACAGCCTGGCGATAATCGTCCCTGAACATCGCACGCAGGGCAAATGGCTCCTTGATAGGGGTCGCGATTCTGAGATTGGTGAAATTATAGTGTCCAATCAGATATTTGAGTGTCGGAGCGATATCGACCGCCGCGTCCGCTTTCCCGATCGAAACCAGTTTCAACGCTTCACGGGACGAGTGGGCCAAAAGGAGTTTGATATCGGGAAAATGTTCCTGAAGATAGCGGTGTGCCGTATAATCTTTACCGACCGCGACCACTTTGCCCCGCAGATCGTCCGGCGTCTCTATATCGTCTCTACTTCCCTGCACCGCGGCCCCAAAAAGAAAAGTATCGTAAGGCATCGTGAAAATGGCATATTTTCTCCGTTCGGACGTCATACCCGTCGCCATCGCCATATCGAGTCTTTTGTGCTCGATATCGTGCAATACCTCACTCCATGTCCGCCGTGGAAGATAAACCATCTTAAGACCTGTACGCTCGTAGACGAGATCCAAAAAGTCCTGTGCCATTCCCTCCATTTTGCCGAATTTCGGAATCGTAAACGGCGGCCAGTCGGTTTCGCTGTAGCGAATGAGATGTCTCGCCATCCACGCTCTCTCCTTCGGTGTAATGGAAACATTGTGCAAAAAAAGCGGATCGACAATCGCTTCGATTTTCGGGATCTTGTCGATAAAGCCGGCTTCCGCATACCGTTCCAGCATCAGATGGAGTTTTTCATATCCGAGCAGTCCGATCCTGGCAGGATCGCTTCCGACATAATGCCTGTAACGCTTCGCTTCGAAAAGAAGGGCATCGATATCTTTGTCGGTAGCATATTTGGAATGGATCACCTCGACACTTTCAGGAATGTGTTCCAGTGCATACCGCCACCCTTTGAGTGTCGCGAGCACGAAGCGGCGCACGAGCAGCGGATCTTTTTCCCAAACGCTTCGTGAAGTGAAGATGAAATCGTTGTAAAAGTCGTATCCGTATGCCGCCGGATTGATCAGGGTATAGGGTTGCCCATTCTTTTGCATCTCGTATACATGGCCGTTCCCTGCGAAAACATCGATTGCGGCACGCTCTTTTCGACAAAATCCATTCCAGTCGTATGGATGCATCGCATAGGAGATCCCGCTATTTTTCAGCAACAATGAAATTGCACTCTTCCCCTCTTCGTACGGATTCATGAAAAGATCGATACCCTCGAGATCGGACAGCGTATCTGGTTTTTCTCCTTTGACCATCAACAAAAGCGGTGTGTGTTCGAAGAGTGCACCGAGAAGGACCAACGGCCTCTTCTGTGCGATATCGACCAATACACCCGCATATCCGATACCGAAGTCGGCCTTCCCCTGATCCACAGCTTCCTCGACACTGAGCCTGTTTGCAGGGCCTCCGGGTATGATTTCAACATCGAACCCTTCCTCCGCATAATAGCCTTTCTCTTTTGCGATATAGAGGCCTGCAAACTCGAATTGCGCTTCCCAATTGAGCTGGACACGCAGATGCTGTTCGGAAAATGACAAAGTAAAACATAAAATTAACGATAAAAGAATTTTTCTCATACCGATAAAATTTAGTATAACTTGCATAAAGGGACACTGAATATCATCAAAAATTCTGTTTTTCGGTTATTTTCAATGAAAAAGAATTTTATATAAGTATTTTTAATCGTCCCATTATGAGATTTTCGCTATGGTAGGAAAAGAGAGGGTAAATATGCGATCAATTTTTTTCATCTTTATACCCGTGACATCAGTGCCATCCTTGCATCGGTCAATTTTTGCCGTGTCGAAATCTCGGAAAATCCCCCTCATTTTCAGTATCACGTCCAACCGGCCTCTCTTCAAAACTGCATCGTCATCTCTTGTTTCCCACCCTTTGGCCAGGAACCGGGAATGAAACGCCGTCCAACACTCATGACACGCATCATCGCCGTGGTCACACTCTTTTTTCTCTTCCTTCTCGCACTTGTCAGCTATTCCCACTATCTTTCGATGGAGCAGTACACAAAAAAGAGTGAAACGGAGAAAAGTGCGCTTCTTCTCAATTCGATCGAACCGATCATCACAATCAACATGTTTTTGGGTTTGGATGAACCGATGCATGACTATTTGCAGAAAATCATCCAGCAAAATCCCATGATCGTGGAACTTTCCGTCAAAGACATGGAAGAAGGCATACACTTCATGTTTTCCTCAAAAACGTTCAACCCATATGGATTTGAACCCATTCGCCTGGAACAGACTATTTTCGACAAAATCACTTCGACACCCATAGGCAAAATCGAAATGCTCTATTCCAATGCCAGGTATACCCAACTCCTTGGCCATTATCGTGAATTCACGATACTTCTTCTCGTCGGAGCGGCCGCACTTGTGGGTCTCCTTGTCATTATGCTTCGTTCCGCACTGACGCCTTTGAGGGAGTTGGCCGGAGAACTGATAGCCTACGATCCCAAAAAGCTCAATTTTTCGAAAACGAGGGTAGACAAAAGCGACGAGGTTGGGATCATCCAGAATGCCGTTGTCGATATGGTGGAGAAGATTCAGGATTATACGAAAACCCTTTCAAAACTCAATCTGGAACTGGAAACCAAAGTCAAAGAGCGTACACATACACTGGAAAACACCAATGCCCGCTTGCGCAGAGAGGTTCAAGAGAGAATCAAAGCCGAAGATGCTCTCAAAAATGCCAACAGAATGCTCGAAAGGCTCTCAACGAGGGATGCCCTGACCAATCTATGTAACAGAAGGGTGTTTGAGCGAAACCTCAAAACCTATTGGAAGATCGCACGGCGTGAAAAAACAGCCATTTCGATCATTATGTGCGATATCGATTTCTTCAAAAAAATCAACGACACCTATGGCCATTTGGCAGGAGACATCTGTCTGCAGGAGATCGCGAAGATCCTCGAACGTACAATAAGCCGCCCTATGGATATCGTCGCGCGTTATGGCGGCGAAGAGTTTATTTTCATCCTTCCGGATACCCCTCTTTCCGGTGCACGCACCATTGCAAACGAAATTCAAAAATTGGTTGCCGAACGAAACGGTTCTAAAAAGACAAAAATAAAGATGACGATAAGTATCGGTATTTCGAACTGTGTTCCGAAAGATAGAAGAAAGCCTACAGACCTGGTCGGAGCGGCCGACATGGCCCTTTATGAAGCGAAAAAAAGAGGGCGCGACCGAATCGTCGTGCACCCTTTGTAATTATCGGTTCTCGCGCGTTGAATGAATCTCGATCGTTTCGATCGTATCGTTTTGATCGATCGAATCGAGAACGAGCATGCTGTCGGCGTCACTCTCTTCTATACCGCCGAAAACCGTGTGTACGCCATCCAGATGCGGACAGGGCGCGAAACAGATAAAAAACTGACTGCCACCCGTATCTTTCCCTGCATGGGCCATCGAGATACTCCCTTTGACATGCTTGTGTCTGTTTTTCTCGGTTTCGCATGCGATCGCCCAGCCAGGGCCGCCGGTCCCGACCTGTGCAGGATTGCCGCCGGGGCCACTGTGAGGGCATCCGCCCTGTGCCATGAACCCTTTGATGACGCGGTGGAACTTAAGATTGTCGTAAAATCCCTCTTTCGCGAGTGTCGCGAAATTCGCTACCGTATTTGGAACTTCATCGACATAGAGCTTGAGCCAGATATCGCCTTTGTTCGTCTTGATCTTCGCATACTGAAACTGGTTCAGCGTATCCTGGTCATAATCGTAGGTTTTAAGTTTCTTTCCAAACATTGTTTCATCCTTTTGTTTTGGAGGTATTTCAAAGGAGGGATTATACCACGCTCAATGCAGCAGATACATTTTCATGAGAATGACAAGATGGTTGAGCCTGAGCAGCAGACGCTTGTAAAAAGGGAGATTGGCCACTTCGAGGTGGCAGAAGAGTTCATTGAGGCCCTCACGTTCACTTTGCGTCAGATTGCTCATCCAAAGCCTTTATCTTTTTTACTACACGTACAATTTCATCATCGTCGAGTTCCCCCAGCATCTGCATCAGTGCCCGTGCCGCAATCGGCTGTGCCTTGCCCGTACGCCAATCCTGGTAAGTCCTCATCGAAACGCCCAGCTCTTCGGCCATCGCCTTTTGAGATATCTTTCGGCCGTTGTTCTTGGCTTCGAGGGCATTGTGGACAATGTTGAAAATGTCGCTAACGTTCATCATAAAATTATACTTTCGAAAGCTGTAATACACATTAAAATGGTTATTTTTATTACCTTACTTCATTATTTATGGATAATTCTTTATATTTAAGATATTTATATTACTTTTAACTACACTTTTATTTCATAACTACACAGATTTCTTCTTATTTTAAATCTCTAATTTTTCATAATCTTCTTTGGTATAATCCTCTCAACACTTCCCGAAAAGCGAAACCGTGTCACAAACCAAATGTCACTTGAGTATCAACACCATCAATCTGATCGGAATCTCCGTTCTGCTGCTCTTCGCTCTTCTTTTTACGGCACTGGTCGTTTTCGAAGAGTACCGCGATTTCGAAACGGAAGTGACACAGCTGAAAACACGTTATCTTCAGCAAAAAAAAGCGGAGATCCGGCACCAGACCAGAAAAGTGATTCAATTTATCGCGTACGAGTATGAGAACTATCGCGATTCTCTTGATTGGACAAAATTGCAGCAGCATATTCTCGACGCCGTCAATCAACTCTATACCAATCTTCCGGAAAACCGCTATATCTTCATCTATACTCTCGACGGCACCAATGTTTTCGATCCCAACCGTCCGGAAATAAAAGGGCAAAACATACTCGACGTGACCGATCCGTCGGGTATTCCGATCCTTCGGGAACTGATACAAAAGGCGAAAAAAGGGGGTGGATATCTATCGTATAGCTGGGAGGAGCCCTCCACAAAACGTTTCTCCCCGAAAATCTCCTATGCCGAAATATTCGAACCATGGAACTGGCTGGTCGGAACCGGCGTCTACATGGGCGAACTCGACCGTCTTGTCCAGCAGAAGAAAGAGGCGATGAAAAACCGCCTGATAAAATATGTCATGGAGATTCTCACGCTCTCAGCTATCCTTTTCGGTTTCGCCTTCGCAGGTATCAAACTGATCAACAAAATCATTCAGGACGAGATCGAGACCTTCAGTGAATTTTTCAATGCGGCGGCGACACGATACAGCGTCATCAACAAACAACGGATCCAGATCAAGGAGTTCATACCTCTGGTCGATTACGTCAACCATATGGTCGACACGATCCATCGAAGAAAACGTGAACTGATACAGCTCAACCTCTCCCTTGAAGAGAAAGTACGACAAAAAACGGCCAAACTCCGAAAACAGAAAGAGTACAGTGAACAACTCGTCAAAGCACAGGATGCGTTTATCAAAACTTCGATCCATGAAATAAATACCCCGCTGGCGGTCATCATGGCACAGATCGATCTGCTGAAGATGCAAGAACGTGACAACCGTTACATCGGAAAAATAGAAGCGGCCACAAAAATGATCCATACCCTCTACGGTGACCTAAGCTATCTGCTGCGTCACCATCGAATCGTACACGAGAAGGAGCCGATCGATCCGCGCTCCTTCATTCGGCAGCGCGTCGATTTTTTCGAAGAGATCGCACGCGCCAACCGTCTCGATTTTACACTTGAGCTGCAACCGTGCGATACCGTTTATATGAATACCGAAGAGCTCACCCGCCTGGTCGACAACAACCTCTCGAATGCAATCAAATATGCGCTGCCCGGCAGCCAGATCCGGATCGAACTGATCAACGAAGAAAATGATGTACTGCTCGGCTTCAGCAACGAAACCAAAGAGATCGCACGTATCGAAAAGCTGTTCGAACCGTTTTACCAGGAGTCGGAGAATGAAAACGGTTTCGGCCTGGGGCTTTTTCTCGTCAAACGTATCTGTGAAAAAAACCAGATCGCCGTCTCTCTCAGACACGATAAAAACATGGTAACATTCTCCTACACCATCCCCAAAAGAGGATGAGAAAGTATAGAAATGAAGATACTGCTTCTCGAAGACGAAACCATGCTAAACGATGCGATCGTAGAGTTTCTGGAGGCACACAATCATGAAGTCGTCCCCTTTTTCGAAGGAAACGCGGCACTCGAACAGGTTGAAAAAGAGCCATTCGATCTGCTGATTCTCGATATCAATGTTCCCAACATCGACGGCTTGAAGTTCCTCGAAACACTACAAAACGCCAAGATCCAGACCCCCGCCATCTTCATCAGCGCAATGCGCGGCATGGAGGAGATCGCGCGGGCATACGAGCTGGGCTGCTACGACTACCTCAAAAAACCGTTTCATCTGCCTGAACTGCTTTTGCATATCAAAAAGATCGACCAGCTTCTCGGTATCCGCGACAAACAGCACATCCGCCTCGGTGCACGCTACAGTTTCGACAAAGCGGGAGAAAGGCTTCTTTTCGACAATGCACCGGTGGCGTTGACCAGGCGTCAGATGCAAATTATCCGGCTGCTGGCGATTCATCAGGGCAGTGTCGTCGACTTCGAAATGTTACGCCACTACGTATGGGACGATGCCATCATCGATAACGCCGTCATACGCGCAGAGGTGAGCCGTCTCAAAAAAAGCCTCAAAGAGGAGTTTATCGTCAATATCCGCGGCGTTGGCTACTGCATCGAGCGAACATGATACTTTGTGTTACATTTTTGCACAGCTAACGATCTATCTATCCCGATTTTATCCTCCAAAACCAAATGCTACGTTCACGCTACGTTCACTTCGTAGCATAGCCTTGTACCTATTTACAAGGAGTAAGCATGATCAAACGGTTTATCTCACTCGCAGCCGCTGCGGCAATCGGGACCACAGCCTTCGGTGCCGATACACTCGCGGAAGCGTTCAGCGACGGCAAACTAAGCGGACAATTCCGCGCTTTCTATCTCGACAGAGACTACGATGGCATCGCCACGGTACACAGGACCTCCCTGGCGGCCGGCGGACATCTGAAATTTGAAACGGGTGCCTACTACGGCTTCAGTGCCGGTGCCGCTTTCTACACGACCAACCACTTCGGCATCGGAGCCGACAATCTTCCGGGTGAAGTTCTCGACCCGTCACTTTTCGGTGAAGACCTCAAAGGCTATACGATCCTCGGCGAAGCGTACCTCAAATACAACTACGAAAACACCATCTTCAAAGCGGGACGCCAGCGCCTCGACACGCCGATGGCCGGAAGCGACGACGCCCGTATGCTTCCCAATATGTTCGAAGCCTATCTTCTGACCAACACGGATCTGAAAGATACGACCCTCATCGC
The DNA here is from genome assembly GCF_030296055.1 of Hydrogenimonas cancrithermarum. Classification (NCBI taxonomy): domain Bacteria; kingdom Pseudomonadati; phylum Campylobacterota; class Epsilonproteobacteria; order Campylobacterales; family Hydrogenimonadaceae; genus Hydrogenimonas; species Hydrogenimonas cancrithermarum. Next base: position 2,057,768 of record NZ_AP027370.1, on the reverse strand, counting down.
GGCACATATCACGAAATTCGCCGCAGGAACCTTTGCCAATGTCTACAGTGGAGGAGCACTGGCTGCGACGGCCGGTTACAGTTATGTCGATGCCGATACGGGCGAATTTACAGACATGGGCGAATACGCCATCGGGCAAAAAACCGACGGCGTCTCTCTCGCTGCCGCCAAATACAACGGCATCGAAAACCTCTCACTGCAGGCATGGGACTACTATGCTCACGATATCATGAATATCCTATATCTTCAGGGAGACTTCGGCTGGAACTGTCTGATGAACGGCGACGTCAAAATGAAAGCGTCCGTGCAGTATATTCATGAAAACGATGTGGGCGACAGCCTGGCCGGTGATGTCGACAGCGACTATGTCGGTCTGAAACTCGCCGCCAAGTACAACGTTTTGAGCGGTTACGTTGCCTATTCGACCACAGGCTCCGACAGTGCGAACCAACTGGGTTCGAGCATCCTCACAACATGGGGTGGCATGCCGGCATTTACACAGGGCATGGTAACGCGCCATCAGTTCTTTGCCGATACCGATGCATGGAAAGTGGCCGGAAACTACAACTTCAAAAACTTCGGCCTGAACGCCAATGCCACACTTTACTACTGCAGTTACGACATCGGAGAGAACAACCCCTATGTCACCGGCACGGCATGGACCGCAAGTGAAAGCGGATTCGACATCAAGTACTATCCGGCCGATGTCGAAAACCTGCAGCTTCGTCTGCGCGGCAATTTCCCGAGAGATTTCAAAAAGGATCTCGACTGGGATGAATACCGTGTTATTGTAAACTATAACTTTTAACAAGGAGTCGTCATGACCAAAGAGATGATAGAACATATCAGAAACAATCCTAAATACCAGATGCTGGTCAAGAAACGCAGCAAATTCGCGTGGACCCTCTCCATCATCATGCTGGTGGTCTACTACGCGTTCATTCTCACCATCGCGTTCGATCCGCACCTGCTGGGCATTCCGCTCGAAGAGGGCAAAGTGACGACCATCGGCATTCCTGTCGGTGTCGCCATCATCGTCATCGCCTTCGCCCTGACGGGCATCTATGTCAAACGCGCCAACGGCGAGTTCGACGATCTGAGCCGCGAAGTCAAAGCGGAACTCGAAAAAGAGCTTGCAAAGGATGCTTCATGAACAAACTGTTGATTCTCGCGCTCTCGTCACTGACGCTCTTCGCGGGCGGCGCCATCGAAGGCGAAGTCCAGAAACAGCCGCTCAACATTTCGGCCATCATCATGTTCCTGGTCTTTGTGGCGGCGACACTCGGTATCACCTACTGGGCCGCCAAGCGCACCAAAACGGCCAAAGACTTCTACACCGCCGGCGGCGGCATCACCGGTTTTCAAAACGGCCTGGCGATCGCGGGCGACTACATGTCTGCGGCATCCTTCCTGGGAATTTCGGGCCTTGTCTACCTCAAAGGGTATGACGGCCTCATCTACTCCATCGGTTTCCTGGTCGGTTGGCCGCTCATTCTCTTTTTGATCGCTGAGCGCTTGCGAAACCTCGGAAAGTACACCTTCGCCGACGTCGCATCCTTCCGCCTCAAGCAGACCCCGATCCGTACACTCGCAGCGCTTGGATCGATCGCGACTGTCACCCTCTACCTCATCGCACAGATGGTCGGTTCGGGCAAGCTGATCCAGATTCTCTTCGGCCTTCCGTACGAACTGGCGGTCATCCTGGTCGGCGTGCTGATGATCCTCTACGTCACCTTCGGCGGCATGCTGGCGACGACATGGGTACAGATCATCAAAGCGGGGCTCCTTCTTTCGGGTGCGACATTCATGGCGATCGCTGTCATGGCGCACTTCGGCTTCAGCTTCGAAGCGCTCTTCGCCAAGGCGGTCGAGATTCATCCGACCCACGATTCGATCATGAGCCCCGGCGGTCTGGTGAGCGACCCGGTCTCCGCGATCAGCCTCGGTATCGCCCTGATGTTCGGTACGGCGGGTCTTCCGCATATTCTGATGCGCTTCTTCACCGTCGCAGACGCCAAAGAGGCGCGTAAATCGGTCTTCTATGCGACCGGTTTCATCGGTTATTTTTACATTCTGACCTTCATCATCGGTTTCGGCGCGATCGTCATGGTCATGACCAACCCGCAATACCTCGACGCGGCCGGTAAGATCATCGGAGGCAACAACATGGCGGCGATCCACCTCAGCCACGCAGTCGGCGGAAACTTCTTCCTCGGCTTCATCTCGGCGGTTGCATTCGCGACGATCCTCGCGGTCGTCTCGGGCCTGACACTGGCGGGTGCTTCGGCAATCAGCCACGACCTCTACGCAAACGTCTTCAGACGCGGCAGAGTCGACGAGATGCAGGAGATGCGCATTTCAAAAATGGCAACCGTCGCAATGGGTATCGTCGCGATTATCCTCGGGATCGCATTCGAGAAACAGAACATCGCCTTCATGGTCGGTCTGGCCTTCGCCATCGCGGCATCGGCCAACTTCCCGGTTCTTTTCCTTTCGATGTTCTGGAAAAACCTCACCACACGCGGTGCGGTCATTGGTGGCAGCCTGGGGCTCGCGACAGCGGTGATGCTGGTAATCCTGGGGCCGATCGTCTGGCAGCAGATCTTCGGCTTCGAAGAGGCGGTCTTCCCCTACAAGTACCCGGCACTCTTCAGTGTAACGGTCGCGTTTATCGGAATCTGGTTTTTCTCGATCACCGACAAGAGTGCTGATGCCGAGAAAGAGCGTGAAGCGTTCGAAGCACAAGATATTCGGTCTCAAACAGGTATCGGAGCCGAAGGTGCCGTGTCGCATTAAGAGGGTGAAAGGGTGAGCTTGCTTCGCTTGGTGATTCGGCGCTGTGGGCCTGGTAAGAAGTACTTTTCAAAACAAACCTTCTTGCCTTCTCACCCTCTAACGTTCTCACCAGAATTCAAAGGATTTGCATGAGCATTGTGGAGCAGAAAGCCTTTCTCGCATCCATTCACCCTTTCGACACTCTCACCAGCGAGGAGCTGGAACGGGTGCTGGGGGCGATGGATATCGCCTACTACCCCAAAGATTCAGTCGTCTGCGATGCATCCAAAGAGGTCGATCGCCTCTACATGATCATCAAAGGGAGTGTCGAAACGAGTGACGGGGAAGGTAACATCGAATATTTCGGTACGCTCGATACGCTGTGTGCTTCCGAACTTCTACAAAAATGCGAAGCACGCACCTACCGTGTCATCGAAGAGCTGCTCTGTTATGAACTGCCAAAAAATCTTTTCATGGAACTGCTCGAAAGCAACGAAGCCTTCAAAACCTTCTATCTCGAAGATATCGCCACACGTATCCAGGCACTGCGCGAACAGAGCCGGCAGACCGAGTTCACCGAATTTCTGACAGCCCGCATCCGCGACATCTTTATCCACGCACCCTATATTGTCGAAGGCTCCACACCCATCGGCAAAGCGGTGGCTGGAATGGAGACCGCCAAAGCGGCGGCGGTTTTGGTACAGCATGAAAATCAGACGGGTATCGTGACCGACACCGATCTGAGACGACGCGTGATCCTTGGCAGCGTATCACTGGATGAACCCATAGGGAAAATCGCGACATACGGGCTTGTAACGATCGAACGCGACGATTTCCTCTTCAACGCCCTTCTCATGATGACGCGTCACGGCATCAAACGCCTGGCCGTCACCCAGAATGGCGAAATCTGCGGAATCATCGAGCAGATCGACTTGCTCAGCTACTTCTCCAACCACTCCTATCTTCTGAGTGTACAAATCGAAAAGGCACACTCGGTAGAAGAGCTCAGAACCGTCACGGAGGGGTTCGTCAACATCGTCCGGTCGCTTCACAACAAAGGGGTCAAGTCCCGCTATATCGCACGTATCGTCAGCGAACTGAATACCAAAGTCTTCGAAAAGGTGTTCGAACTGGTCATACCCAAAGCGTGGCATTCACATGTAGCGCTGATGGTGATGGGCAGCGAAGGGCGCGAAGAGCAGATCATCCGAACCGATCAGGACAACGGGCTCGTCATCGAAAACGGTTTTCGGGCCGATGGCCTCGAAGAGAAGATGGCCGCGTTCAGCCACGCACTGAAAACGCTTGGGTTTCCGCAGTGTCCGGGTCGCGTGATGGTAAACAACCCCGAGTGGTGCATGCCGCTGGATGCGTTCAAGAAAAATATCGACAGCTGGGTCGACATGCCCGAAGGCGAAGCGATGATGAAGCTCGCCATCCTCCTCGATGCCCGCTGTGTCTCAGGCGATACCGAACTGGTTACCGAACTGCGGCACTACCTTTTCGAACGCATGAGCAACCACCCGACGGCACTTGCCATCTTCGCAAAAGCGGTCGAAAATTTCGAAATACCGCTGGGATGGATGGGGACCTTCGGAAAAGAGCAGATCGACCTCAAAAAGGGCGGTAGTTTCATCTTGATGCACGGCATACGCGCCCTGGCACTCGAACAGAAAATCGAGGCGACCCCGACGGTGGAGCGGATCAAACGGCTCAACGATATCGGGCTGATCGATCGCAAATTCGCGACAGAGCTGATCGAATCGTTCGATGTCATTTTGACTTTCATCCTGCAAGGGAAACTGACACGCCTTGCCCAGGGAAAGGCGCCCGACAACTCCATAAACTTGCAGGAATTCAGCAAACTGGAGCGTGACATGCTCAAAGATGCACTGAAGGTGGTGAAAGAGCTGAAAAATTTCATCGGCTACCACTTCAGGCTCAACATGGTGGGATAATGTTCGAAAGACTCAAACGCAACTGGATGAAAAAGCTGCTGAAAGAGCCGAGGTACGCTTTTTTGTTCGATACCCCGCCGAAGGATGAAGTCGTCGTTTTCGATACCGAAACGACAGGACTCGATATTAAAAAAGACGAGATCATCTCGATCGGTGCCGTCCGAGTCAAAGGTAACCGCATCCTGACCAGTTCGCAGATGTATATCAAAGTCAAATGTGATCGGGCCATCAGCGAAGAGAGCATCAAGATCCACCAGATCAGGGTATGCGATATGGAAGATGCACTCGACCCAGACGAAGCGATGGACCGTTTTTTGCGATTCATCGGCCCAAGGCCGCTGGTCGGCTACTATCTCGAATTCGATGTTGCGATGATCAACAAGTGGATCAAACCAAAATTAGGTGTGACTTTGCCCAATCAACTAATAGAAGTTTCTGCGCTATACTATGATAAAAAAATCGGCACAATACCTCAAGGGCATGTCGATCTGCGTTTCGATACGATAATCGAAACGCTGGATATTCCAAAGCTTGGCAAGCATGATGCACTCAACGACGCGATCATGACCGCCATGATGTATATCAAACTCAAACACGTCAAAAAATTATAAATCTAGAAGGAGAAAAGAATGAGTGAAGAGAAAAAACCAGTCTTCTACCCAAACCGTGAATTCGCCAAACAAGCCCGCATCAAGAATATGTGCGAATACCATGACCTGATGAACTGGGCAAAAGAGGATTACGAGGGGTACTGGGATCACTGGGCGAAAGAGAAGATTGACTGGTTCGAACCCTACACGCAGGTACTGGACGAATCCAACGCACCCTTTTACAAGTGGTTCGTGGGCGGCAAGCTGAATGTCAGCTACCAGTGTATCGACCGACACCTCGAGGTCCGTAAGAACAAAGCGGCCATCATTTTCGAAGGAGACCGCGGCGACAAGCAGATCATCACCTACCTCGAGCTCTACCGCAACGTCAACCGCTTCGCGAACCTTCTCAAAAACAAGTTCGGCGTCAAAAAAGGTGACCGCGTCGTGCTCTATATGCCGATGATTCCCGAAGCGGCGTACGCGATGCTGGCATGTGCACGTCTGGGTGCTATCCACTCGGTCGTCTTCGGCGGCTTCAGTGCCGAGGCGCTTCGCGACCGCATCATCGATGCAGAGGCGAAAGTGGTCATCACCGCCGATGGGGCCTTCCGAAAAGACAAACCCTACATGCTCAAACCGGTCGTCGACACGGCACTCGAAGAGGGGTGCGATTGCGTCGAAAAAGTACTCGTCGTCCAGCGCAACCACGAAGATGTCGTATGGATAGAAGGACGCGACTACAGCTATAATGAACTGATCGATTTGGATAGCGACAATTGCGAGCCAGAGGCCATGGAGAGCGAGGATCCGCTCTTCTTGCTCTACACTTCCGGCTCCACCGGCAAGCCGAAGGGCGTTCAGCATGCGCAGGCGGGGTACATCCTCTGGGCACAGATGACGATGGAGTGGGTCTTCGACGTCAAGGAGAACGACACCTACTGGTGTACAGCCGACATCGGGTGGATCACCGGACACACCTACATCGTTTATGGACCGCTTGCAATGGGTGCAACGACCGTGATGTTCGAAGGGGTTCCGACCTATCCGGATGCGGGACGCGCATGGAAAATGGTCGAAGAGTACAAGATCAACCAGTTCTACACTGCACCCACGGCGATCCGCGTACTCCATAAAATGGGCGAACACGAGCCTGAAAAGTACGATTTGAGTTCCCTTAAAGTCCTCGGAACCGTTGGCGAGCCGATCGACCCGCCGGCATGGAAATGGTACTACGAGAAAATCGGCGGCGGCCGCTGTTCCATTGTCGATACATGGTGGCAAACCGAAACGGGTGGCCATATGATCAGTCCGCTGCCGGGTGCGACACCGATCAAACCGGGTTGCGCCACTTTCCCATTGCCGGGCATCATGGCCGAAGTGATCGATCGCGACGGCAATCCGCTGGAAACGGGCGAGCAGGGACTGCTCTGCATCACCAAACCATGGCCGAGTATGATCCGCACGATCTGGAACGATCCCGATCGTTTCGTGAAGTCCTACTTCGGCGATGCCAAAAAAGATGGCAAACCCGTCTACTTCTCGGGCGACGGCGCCATTGTCGACGAAGATGGTTACATCACAATTACAGGCCGGGTCGACGACGTCATCAACGTCTCCGGCCACCGTATGGGAACGGCTGAAATCGAAGCGGCGATCAAAAAGCATCCACACGTCGCGGAAGTCGCTGTCGTCGGAAAACCGGATGAGATCAAAGGTGAAAGTATCTTCGCCTATGTCGTCCTCAAAGATGTCGAAGACAGCTTCGGTGAAGAGGCGGAACTCGCCAAAGAGATCAACCAGGTCATCGCGAAAGAGATCGGAAACATCGCAAAATGTGATACAATTAAAGTCGTTCCAGGCCTTCCCAAAACGCGTTCGGGCAAGGTGATGCGCCGAATTCTTCGTGCCATCGCCAAAGGCGAGGAGATCAAGCAGGATATCTCGACACTCGAAGATCCGAGTATCGTCGCGAGGATTCAAACCTGTGTTATAGGATAATTATGTGAAAAAATTGGTGACGGGTCTTTTTATTGCAATACTGTTTTTTACAGGATGCAACGAGAAAAAAGAGGAGAAAAAGCAAGTCGTTTTCTCCTTCATTATCCCGTCACCAACCAATGGACAAACGCTCCGCTACCATGATGGCATCTATATCTATTCTTCGAAAAAAGAGAACTCCATCGTCTCCTCAATCGTCATCAACAATCCCATAGCATGCCGAAGAGAGGGTGTTCTAGCCATCGCCGTCGAAAACCTTACGCAAAAGCCCATTACAATAAAATGGAATCAAATTCGCCTCGAGAATCCGGGACAACAGATCAAGCTGATGCCGCTCGAAATGATGCCCGATTATTTCAAACGTCCAGACTGTGCAAAGCCGATGATCAATTTCAAAGAGAACGATGAAATTTTACACAGATTTCTTTCGAAACACTACAAAGAGAGTAACGGAACGATTCTCGATACCGAACGGGAGCTCACCGTTATCTACCAAAAAATCAGAAACGATCTGACCTATTACAAAATGCCGAACAAAAACCTTCTCGGAGCGCATAAGACGACAGTGGGTTATCTCGTCGTCGAATTCCCCAAAAAGCCGGGAAATGGGTGTCGAGAATTCACGCTGAAAATTCCGGTCGGCAACGCTGTGCACACGCTCCATTACATCCTCCGTTCCCTTGATTGATGGTATAATTTTGCAAAAAAGGAACGCACCATGCAGCTTTGCGTAGCACTCGACTTGCCGACTGAAGAGGAGAATCTTTCACTCGCAAAAGAGCTTGGGTCATACAGTGGCCTGTGGCTGAAAGTCGGTTTCAGAACATTCATTCGCGACGGCCGTCCCTTTTTGGACGCAGTAAAAGCGATCAACCCCGAATTCAAAATCTTTCTCGATCTCAAACTTTACGACATTCCCAATACAATGGCCGATGCCGCAGAAGAGATCGCCAAGATGGATGTCGATATGTTCAACATTCACGCAAGTGCCGGGAAAAAAGCGATGCAAACGGTTATGCAGCGGCTTGACAAATTTGAGAAGAGGCCCCTGGTACTGGCGGTGACGGCCCTCACCTCTTTCGATTACCACAGTTTCAAAGAGATCTACGGAGCCGATATCGAGGAGAAAGCGAAACAGTTCGCACTCCAAAGCTATCAGGCGGGACTGGACGGTGTGGTATGCAGTGTTTATGAAAGCAGTATGATCAAACATGAAACAGACAACGCATTTTTAACACTTACGCCTGGCATCCGTCCTTTTGGAGAAGCGAGCGACGATCAGAAACGGGTCGCCGATATCGAGACGGCAAAGAGAGAGAAAGTCGACATCATCGTTGTCGGCCGTCCCGTTTACAAAGCCGACAAACCGGCGGAAATAGTCGAAAAAATTCTTCAAGCCCTGTAAAGGGCGGCTTTTTTTACCAGTTCCCCTGTGGAACTGCCGTTTCCATTCCCCAGATCATCCAACCTACAAAGAGTGCAAAGAGTATGACAAAAACCAACGGGGCATACTTTTGAAACATCCAAACTCCTAAGAAATTTTATTTGTGCCATTGTATCCAAATATCATGAAGAGTTGGAAAAAAGCGAAAGAAGGAACGAAACTTGCTTGATTTTTATTACAGGTTGCAAACCATTCAAGCAGCCAGAATACGAATTGCAAGGAGCAGTGATGAAAATTTTGGACAAAGTCGAACTCGTCGTCAAGCTCAAAGAACGAATCGAAGAGGCAAAAACCCAGAACTCGGCCATGGTAGAGCAGCTTCAGAAACTTCTAGAAAACATCCTGAAATCGGGTGAATACAAAGCCGTTTAAGCCGTATATTAAGAATCAGCCGCTATAATTTCATCCACTTCTTCAAGGACAGGTGGGTGAGCTGGCTGAAACCACACCCCTGCTAAGGGTGCGTACCTTTGCGGGTACCGAGGGTTCGAATCCCTCCCTGTCCGCCACAGACCCCCTATTAATGGGCATTTCAAGCCACAAAATCAAAAAAACGAAATCCCCCTCCCTACCCCGACTTAACTAAACATAAACCTGAATCGACTTGTCAAAATCTTTGTACCGCTGATTCACATAGGAAACATATTCATCGTAAACTCTTCAGCAGCGTAGCGCAATCAAACCATCATGCATACGTTGATTAACTCTATCTTTCAAATAAATTATTAAATGGATATAAAATAATTGATATTGTTGATTTAATTATTTTTTTATTAATTTTGCGTGACAATATGTTAAATTTGAAGCGAATATAACCAAAAAGGAGCGGTGATGAAGAGAGTGATAGAAAACTATGGATCGACAATTCTCATGCTCTTCCTATCCATTCTGATGATAGGCTGGATGGGCGGATGCGAATTCGACCGCCATGAGGTGAAAGGCGGTAGCAGCGTAGTAAACAGGGAAAAATTTGACCTCGCCGCAACGAAAGCCGATCTGGAATCGAGATATCGGAGTATCGCTCCTTCTCAGGTGATTCGAATCGGTTTCACCAGACCGTTGAAACAGGATGAAAACGGATCGCTCGCTCTTTACGGGGAGAAAACGGTAACCGGACCAAACGATTACACGCCTCTCACCAGCGATTGGCTGCGGCTCTACCGCGATGGCAAAGAGGTGGAAGGCCGGCTCTATCTCTCCAGCGACAGTATGGAGCTTATTTTCGTTCCAAAAGATTTTCTCGAAGAGGGAGCGGAATACAAAGCTCTCGTATCCATGGCGACCACATCGAAAGACGGAAAGATGCTCGGCAAAGACGTCGTCTTCAAAATCACGACACAAACGGGGGTGCCTCTCGCTTCGATCGAAGGGCCCGACTTCATTAAAAAGGGGGAGTCGCCGACTTTCACCTTAAAGTCGCTCTTTTCACCCGAAGAAATCCACTGGAGCGCCGACGAAGCGGAACATTCAGGTGAAACCGAAGAAAAAAATCCGGAAGTTTCGTTCGAATACCCCGAAGAGGGGCACTACGTCGTCGTCACCGAAGTGGAAGACCCTTATGGAAGAAGTGTAACCGTACGTCATGGGATCACCGTTTTGCCGGATATCGAAGAGAAATTGCGAAATCGTTCCACTCTTTCGGCAGTGGCGAAAACTGACATCGAATCGATTCCCGACGATACGTTACGCGAAACGCTCGAAGAGGAGTCCGAAAACGTCATCGAAACGGTCGAAGCCTCCTACGAAACGAAAACACGGAGGACCTCTTCTTTGCGTAACTTCTCCGGCAAACTCCTGCATGCCGTACTGATGCGCCCCAACGCCATCGCGAAATGGAAAGAGAACTATCTCGACAAGCTGTTTGAAAGCGACCGTTTCCTTGGCATCGTTCTCATCGGCGGCGCACCCGCCATTCTTTCCTACAGCGAAAACCCATCATCGGATGGCTATCTCCTGCATATCGCCCTGGACAGGGGAAGAACCGCCATCTCCCACCGCGACGAGAAACAGAGTATCTCTCTTCATCGGCTCGAGGGGACTCCTACACCGCTTCTTTACACTCTCTCCGTTCCCATCGGAAGCAAAACACTTGAGAGCCTCTCCGAGGCTCTCCCCCGGGAGATTCGGGAGGTGCTTCCCATTCTGCATCTGGACGAAAAGAGACGACTGCTGCTGGAAGTACCGGTTTTTGAGGAAGAGAAAGCGAGTGGAAGATCTTATGGAATGGTTTCGACAAGAGGGGTATGGAGAACATTTAACGGGTATGTCAGCAAAATCATTGAAACGGGAGAGGAGGTGGCCGATACAGGAATGAGCGCACTGGAACAGGCCATCGAAACGCTCGTTTCATTGGTGGGTGATGATATTCTCGACCTGCTCAAAACTTTCAAAAGTCTCGTCAAAAAGGTAAAAAGCCTCAATCCAGTGGAGAACCTCGACGACTACAGCGCCATCGCGTCTCAGATAAAGAACCGGTACAACTCTCTCAAATCGGTCTATGAAAATGCGGGCAACATCGTCGCGACGGCCACCGACCCTGACCGGCTTATGCACGACCTTCGCAATTTCCTCTCCAAAGGGGATACAAACGTCAAGGCGTTTTTCGACTACGCTTTCTCCCGGCTACAAGAGAAGAAAAAGAGCCTCGAAGATGTCGTCGACCTCTTCAAGAGCTACCGTGGGAATATCGACACCATGATCTCCGAAATCGCGCCCGACCCCTCCAAAGACGCCCGGATCAAACTCTGGATTTCCGATGGAACGGCCTACCTGAGTCTCAAAAAAGGTTCCACCGTCCAAAATGTCTCATTCGATACGATCAGCTACTGCAAAAGCTATCTGGATGCATTCAACGAGAAAGTCGGGAGTGATTTTCCGATCGTCTGGCTCTACGACAAACTCAATCTGCTCGTGCAAAGTTTTCCCGATTACGCCACCGCACTCGATTACAAGGCATCGGAAAAGAAGATACGCTTCTACGCCAAAGAGAACAGCACCTCCGACTCGCCGTGCGACGCCGAGAGTACCTCGACCCTCTGTTTCGACACACTCCTCTCTTCAGAAAGCCTGAAAAGCACGTTCCTCGTGACTCCTCTCCCCGGCAGCGATGGTCGTCTGCGAATGACCTTCGACCCCTTCTCCCCAGTCGTACCCCCGATGGAGGGAGAGGACTCTCTCACGGCACTCTATAACCATCTGCAGCAAAGCTGCCCCGCTTTCCCGGAAATCACGGCCGATCTGAAGATACCTTTCCGTGGAAACCTGTTGGACATCTCGGCCACAACCCATCCCGATATCTCCGTTTCGGCGTCTGCTGGGATAGGGGTGGAGTTCAACTACCATGTTCTACTGGGCGGCAAGGCCGGAGCGGCGCTTAGCTTCTCCGTGGGCATCGACCCGCTGAATCTCCAGTCAGGCACGCTGGAGCTTCTCAAAAACATCGTCCTCGAGGAGTTCAACGCCACCAAAGAGAACATGGGGCTGGTCACGGAAGCTTTCGATGAAGGGGTGCAAGCGGGCATCATGCAATTTGCCGACGACAAACTCTTCATCGATTTCCTCAAAAATTATGCCGCGGGGATCAAAGAGGCTCTCGACGAAAGCAACCTCAGCGAAATCGCGCAAAGCATCTCCTTTGGCATCTCGTTCGAACCGGAAATCGGCGTAGGAGTCGGTGCGGGCGGCACAGGAACCGGCGGCGCCAACGCTAACCTCAAAATAGGCGTCGAAGCGGGATTGAGTTGGGATCTGGGGCTCTTCGCAGACTCCGTCGCCGTCGTTCTCGACACCTACGATATCGACACCTTTTTCCTCTCACCGATGAAGCGCGTGGGCAAAACGCTGCAAAAAGCGGTGGAGGAGAGTGCACAAAGCGGTGATCCCGCCGCCGCGTTACTGCACCAAAACCCGATGCAGCAGGCGGCTTTGATCTTCAAAGACACTTTCGTTCAGCTCATAGAGAAGATGCGCGATACCGACAATTCGAACCTCATAAACCTCTACAGAGAGATGGCCAAGCGTATGAGCCTCTCTTTCGGCCTCGAAATCGGAGAGAATGCGGAGGGTGAAGAGGCGGTTTCGATCGAAGAGACGATGGAGTGGAAACCCGCCCTCTCCATCAACGGCGAAGCCCTTTTCAATATCATTCAGAACATCGCAGGAAACGATACCACGGTCCCCTATCTCGACCATGCGGGCATCTATCCCGAAGTCACGCTCAGCTACCCCTTCACTGCATCCATCGAAGTCTCTTTCGACGAAGGGGTCAAACTCAGTTACGGAGGAGCTTTCCAGGCCGACTTCATCTACGGAGTGTGGACCGTGGCGAGCGATCCTTTCCTGAACGATTCGGGCGCCGAAAGTATCGCGACCCAGAACGTGAACCTCAAACCCGACGTCATCGTGAAGATGAGTGCGGACAAAAGTTCCCTCGAAAGTGGAGAGAGTTCGACCCTCACGTGCGATGTCACCACTGCCGATGGTGTCTCGCCTGATGTATCGTGGTATATCGAAGGCGAAAAAGTGGAAGGAACGGACGCCCTCCTCTACGACGGAAACACCATCGCGACCGTAATCGCCATGGCAAACAATACTTTACAACTTCGTCCCGCCATCACCGGTGAACTTCATATCGCCTGTATCGCCGGCAGCGGCGGTACCTACGGAATCGATACATTGACCATCGAACGATTGAACGAAGCACCCTCTAAACCTACCTTCTCCCTACCTGCCACGGATATTCTCGATCTGGACGAAAACAGCACACTCACTCTCTCAGCAACCGATGACGACGGAGATCCTGTCACCTATGTCGTCCAGATTTCCGAAGATACGACATTTACGAACTATATCGAGATGACGATTTCCTCCCCAACTTTCCATCTGCCCGACAACCTATCCTGGGGACACCGATACTATCTGCGGGCGAAAGCGACCGATGGTGTGGCGGAAAGCGGCTGGAGCAACACCGTCTCCTTCTATTACCACCTCGAGCTCCCCGTCTATATCTCGTACTGGGTGAAAACGGCAGGCGATCCTGTACTTCGTGAAGTGGAAGGAGACGATGCGAGCGTTCGTTACACATCGCTCGCCGAGGGATACGCTTTTGAAATCGCCGGAAACATCGAATACATCGAAGGTGCGGAAGTGCAGATCGCCACCGCTCCGGACTTCGATGAAGAAGAGACGATCTTCAGTCAGACGCTCTACAGCTTGGATGAAGATACCGCATATTGGAACGACTATCAATGCGGAAATTTCTACATCCGGATCATCTATTCGCTCGAAGACGCCAACGGAACGATCCATCGTGTCTCCAGTGGCATCGTACATCTAAAACTCGTCCCCGACACTCCCACGCTCACCACCCCTGCCGATGGTGTCCGATTTTCACATCACAGTATCGTATCCTTCCGTATCACCACGCCCAATGTGACAGCGGACGCACTCCCTGACAGTTACGTGATAGAATATGCACCGAAAAGCGACTTCAGCTCCGACGTGACGTCATCCGGACCATTGGCGGAAGGAGAATGGAATACGACACTTCCGACGCTCGACAGCGAACCCTACAGCCGTAGCTACTGGTGGAGAGCCCGTGCAAAATGCAACGGTGTCTGGAGCGACTGGAGCGCCCCCCGATCCTTCGTCGTGGAAAACCGACCGCCGGTTCCGGACGATCACGAATACTATCTCAACGGAAAAAACATGAAAACGTTGGGCGAAAACATCCATATCTGCATCGACGAACGGATCAAGATCCGCTTCCATTTCGAAGACCCCGACTCAGACGCGATTTCCGGGGCGACCTTTCTCCTCTCCAAATATCCTTCGCTTTCCATCGAACGCAACGTTACCGTCGAAAACCCATCTCCATCGCTTTGGATGGAGGCGGAGTACGATGCTTCGCAAGCCGGGTACGGCACCTCTTATGTGGAGCCCCTCGGAAAGGATATCTACGGTGCCGGCCTCGAACGCGACTGGTATGCGGAACATCAGGAAGAGGCGGGGGTTTTCACCGTCGTCAACTGCGTTCCCCGAATGCCGAGGGACGAGGATATAGCGGGACCCTCCCCGACTCAGACGATCATCGAGGGGCAGGAGCTCGTCTTCACCGCGGCGAATTTAGTGGACCCGGACGGCGACCCCATCGCCTTCGCCCGCCTCGCCATCTCGCACAACGGCACCACGACCGTCTTGGATGCCAATGTCTCGGAAGATGGGAGAGCCATCTGGTACTTCACCCCCGTAGAATCGGGAACTTACAACTTCAGCGTTCAAGCGGTTTCCAGATATGGTGAGACTCTCCAGTTCGGTGACGAAAACGACGATCACATCTTCAAGGTCATCCCACCGCCTTCGGGCATCCCTATCGCTCCCGAAGACGGCGCCATCCTCTTCGACGATGCGATCTCTTCGCCCCTCGAACTGTTGGTGATGCCGCAAGAGGATGTAAACACTTCCGCCATTCGTGCCATACAGTACGAATGGGCGAGAGATGAGAACTTCACCGTAGACCGCAGCATCAGCGCATGGAACGCCAAAGATGAGGCAATGGATGCCAAGGGGATCTTCCACTATTCGCCGGAAGTGGGTGAAGGAGACTGGTACTGGCACGCCCGTTTCTCCTATACTGTGGCACCAGGCCCCTGGAGCGAAACGCGCTGTTTCAGCTTCTGGAAAGCGGACCGGTTCGCATCCTATACCCCCGAACCGTCACTCGCCTCATCCTACGAGAAGGCTGAGGACGGCAGCGTGAACATACCCGTCTCTTTCGAAAATCTCTGGAAAGGTTGCCGTGGAGAGAGGGGAATGGTAGAGTACAAGATCTGTTTCGACGGCGAATGTACGTCGGTCGTCCAAAAAGGAGAGCTCGATGCGAACGATACCATCCGCTTCACGCCGCCTGCCGGACACGATACCTTCTATATCTCGTTTCAACAGCGTTTCGACAGCGACCACGAATCTATGAAGAGCGAACCGGTACGGTTCGATATTGTACGCCATGCGAAACTGACAGGCTATTGGAACTTTTCGGAATGCGATGCGAAAGATCGTTCGGGCGAAAATCGCGACGGAGAGATCGATGGAAACCCCCTCTGCATCGAGGAGGCACCGAAAGACAAGGCACTCTACCTTCATGGGGACGAAGACTACATCGAACTCCCGGCCATCGGGGGATTCACTTCGAACGGGCCATTCACGGTTTCTCTCTGGATCGAACCTTCGGAGCTCGAAGGAGAACACGCGATCCTCTGGTTTACGACGCGAATTTTTAAAAAGGGTGAAGACGCTTCTGCGATACCCTTCGGATTGAAAATCGTGGATGGTAAACCACGTTGGTACGTCACGTCCGAAGAGGGAGAATTGACTCTTTATGCCGAAGGGGTCGCCCTTCCGAAAAATATCTGGACCCATCTCGCCATCACCTACGAGAATGGAACGATCACCCTCTACCAAAACGGTGAGGTGGCGGCGAAAATGTCGGCACCGGAGAAACTTAGAGAGATGGAAGGTCCCATCTACCTCGGTTTCGACGGAACGAACGACTCCTCCTTGTACAAAGGATACATCGACGAAGTGAAACTCTACACCTACGCTCTTCGACCCGAAGAGGTCGAGACTGCGATGCACGACATCGACGAAGCGTTCGAAGAGCCTTTCGAACCGCTCGAGAGCGTGAGTGCAACACCGGAAAAGGGAGAGGCGCCTCTGACCGTCAGGTTCCATGCCGAACCGTCCGATGTGGGAATCTATCTGTGGGATTTCGAAGGAGACGGCCAATTCGATTCTGCACAGGGGCACGACGCCACCCATACCTACGAAAATCCGGGCAGCTACGAAGCCGTCGTCATGCGTGAATCCAACGGGGGCGGCTGGAAGCGGATACATATCGAAGTCGCTCCTCCCGCCTCCCTGGTAGGATGGTGGAACTTCGACGACTGCAAGGGGAGAGATGCGTCGGGGAAACACCCTGCAAGTATCCACGGCAAAGTGACGTGTGAAGAGGGGTACCGTGGTCAAGCCCTTCTCTTCGATGGAGAGAGCGGTTATCTGGAGGTCCCTTACGACACAGAACTCGATCCGAAAGCCCTGACCCTCTCCTTCCACTTCCTTCCCGGCGAACCTGGTGAGAGTGTACGGCAGTTGGTGACCCGAGGCGAGTGGGGGCCCTACGGCGTCAAAATCGTCGAGGGCGAAATCGTGGCCTTCGTCTATCTCGAAGAGGACGAAGAGCCGATAGAACTCCGTTACGAACTTCCGGAAACGAAAGAGTGGATCCATGTGGCCATCACTTACGACGGTGAGTACTTCACTCTCTATGTCGACGGCAAAGCCGTTGGAAGAAGCGAAATTCGAAGCGAGTTCATCCGATCGAAAACACCGCTCTACATCGGAGCGGCACCGCTTCCGGAAAGCGAAGAGATGGGGGGATATTTTAACGGGACTTTAGATGAAATTCGCCTCTATGACCGTGCACTGAAGGTTTCCGAAATAGGAAAAATATAATGTTCTTGGGCCGTCTTTAACGACGGCTCCAAGTTTCTCCCTTCCATATTTTCACTATATCGTTAAGTACATTGTAAAAATAAATAGTTATAATCGTTATATGCCAAAAGAAACGCTGATTACGATACGTCGTCTTGTTTTGAATATCATTGGAGTTTTCCTTCTCGTAAGTCTTACGTTCGAAATACTCGTCGGGATCTATCTCAAAAAAGAGGCCCTGAACAATCTCGCTATCGAAGATGCCCGCCATACGAGCGAACTTGTATTCGAGAATCTCTACACCAAAATGCAGGAGGGGTGGAGCAAAAAAGATATCGAAAAGATTCTCAAACGGCTCAATGCCGTTAGGCCCGGTATGACGATCCATGTATATCGAAGCAAAATCGTGGAGGATGCATATGGGCGTGTCGAAGAGGACTATCGAAAAGTCCAATCGGATGATCTGATACAAAAAGCGATGAAAGGCAAAGAGATCATTACCGTAAACCGCGAAAACACGATACGCTACCTCTACCCGTTACGCGTAGAAAAGCGGTGTCTGCAGTGTCATGTCAATGCGATGGTAGGAGATATCAACGGCGTGATCGACATTTCCCTTCCCGCTCGGCAAATCGTGGTATCGTTGGACAAAATGATTCTCTATTTCATCGTGACACTCGGTATCTTTCTTCTTATCTTTTTCCTCTTTTTTTATTGGATGTTCGACAAACGCCTCGTTCAGCCACTGATCGAACTGAGTAGAAAAATCGCTTCCACGAAAGTTCGAACGCATCCCGAAGAGACCATCCACGTTGACTCGAACTGCCGTGAACTCAAAACACTGGAAAAGTCCTTCAATACACTGATAAAACAGATACGTTTTTACTACGACAAACTGATAGCCTCTTTTTCGATCGATCCGCTTACCGGCCTTTACAATATCAATCGGCTGAAAAAAGATCTCGAAGGGGGCAAACGTGCGTCGATGTTACTGCTGAATATCGACCGATTCAAGGAGTTGAATGACTACTACGGCTTTGAAGTCGGCGATAAAGTCCTTAAAGATATTGCAAGGCGTCTGAAAAAAATCGTTCCAGAGGAAACAACGCTTTACCGTATCGGTGGCAGTGAATTTTGCATGGTACGATTCAACGCTTTCGACCCAAACGAAATTGTCGAAATCCTTGCAGAGATTCAAAGCCTGACCTTCGAAAGCTCCACACTCGAAGAGCTGCGAATCACCATGACGGGCGGTGTCGTCCAACAACAGAACACTCGACTGATAGAAAAGGCATCGATCGCACTCAATGCGGCAAAACGCCGCAATAAACCTTTCGAGTTCTATCGCAACGCGAAAGAGATAGAAGTGGACTACAAGCGTCATATTCGCTGGATAAAAGAGGTGGAAGAGGCGATCGAGGAGGACCGGCTCATCGTCTATTACCAACCGATCGTCAAGGCTTCCCAGCCTGAAGTGAAAAAATATGAAGCTTTGGTACGGCTCGTCGACCGTAATGGAGAGATCCATCTTCCGGGCGAGTTTTTGGAAGTGGTCCAAAACAGCCGTCTCTATGCCAGATTGACACAGATCGTTATCAAAAAAACGTTCACCGCTTTTAAAAAAAGCGACTACAGTTTCTCTTTGAATCTCCACATCAACGACATCAAAGATCCGATGTGCCGAAACTATATCTATGAATCGCTCAGAGAGTATCCCGAGCCGGAACGCGTGACATTCGAAATTCTGGAGTCGGAAGAGGTTTCGAACTTCAAGCTGGTCAATGAGTTTATCCGTACGGTTCATCTGCTTGGAGCGAAAGTGGCGATCGACGATTTTGGTAGCGGCTATTCGAACTTCCACTATCTTCTGAAGATGAAGGTCGATTTCTACAAAATCGATGCCTCGCTGATTCGCTACATCACGAAAGATCCGAATTCGAGAATGCTTGTCGAGAGTATCGTCCATTTCGCAGGAAAACTCGGTGTCGAAACGATCGCCGAGTATGTGGAGACCGAAGAGATCGCCGAAATGTGCAAAGCGCTCGGTATCGACTACCTCCAGGGATTTTATATCGGGAAACCCACACCCGTAACAGGTTGATGAATTCTGATGATAGGAAAAAGGAAAGGTATAGGTGATTGATAAAAAAGAGAAAATTATCCAGGTCGCACTCTTGCTCGAGGATAGAAAAGCAGAGGTTGCAAAGGCATGGGTATCGAAAAAGAGTGTCTCGCAAATACTCTCGAAATATCGTATGGATCCCGACAGATTCGGTTCCGGTATCGCTGTCAGAATCATCGACCATTTCGCGAAAGTCCTCCGCCAACAGGAGCCTGTCGGACGCTGCCCGGTCATGAGCAGATTTATCGACCTGATGTATGAGAAAAAGATTACCGTCAAAGAGGTCTTTCTCATCTGTATGGGATTTAGACGTGCACTTTTTTCCCAAATGGCCACCCATGGAAAGATCGGTAGAGAGGAGTCCTGGATCATCGAACTTCTTTCCGAACTCTTCGATCAGAATCTCTCGGGTATCCTGGAGTATTTCGAAAAACAGCTCCTTGAAAAGAGGCTCCAAAAACAGCGCGAGGAAGATTTCCAGGATCATATAAGACGGCTTCATACGATTCTGGATCTGCAGGAAAATGCCATCTTTAAAATACGTGACAACCGGCTCTTCCTGGCCAATAGCGCGTTCTACGAAACAGTGGGTGCCGCCGATCGGGACGATTTCATGCACACCTATCCCGATATCTGGAATTTCATCGAGAACGTCGACTGCTTCGAAGAGCTTTTCGCTATGAAAAAGTATGAGGAATGGATCGAAAAGAGTATTCGGGAGTGTGAAGGCAAATGCGAAGTGGAACTCTTCGATTATCGATCGAATCGAAGAGCTCAGATGGAGATGACGATCCGTTCGATGCCAAAAGGCGAAACCGGAGAATATATCGTCGTGATGCAGGATATCACCGAACAGAAAGCGCAATTGGCGTCGATGGCACAGATGGTCTATACCGATGCCCTGACACAGGTGCCCAACCGTCGAAAATTCAATGAAATGCTGGCAACATATTTGAAGGAAAAGAGACCATTCTACCTGCTTCTGATCGATATCCACAATTTGACGGAGATCAACGAAGCGCTCGGCCGGGATGCAGGGGATCTGATATTGAAAACCTTCGCGGAAGGGATGTTTCATCATTTGGACGAGAAGAGCTTCTTCGCCCGGATCGACGGCGACCGTTTCGCTTTGCTGGCGGAAGAAGCCGACCATGACAATGCCGAGGTGTTGGCAAAAAAGGTGTTGGCAGAACTGCATACGATCTTCTATAATGAAGAGGAGCATACGAAAGGCAATATCGCGATCGTCTCCTGCCAACCGGACGACGATGCCCATACGATGCTCGGCCGTGGCGACAGAGTCGTTCAATGTATCATCAACCAGGGTGGTGATGCCATCATGGACGATACACTTTTGGTGGAAGAGGATAGGAAGATCAAAGCGGCAACCAAAACCTTTTTGGCACAGTGCCAACGCCTTTTCGAGACGAAACAGCCGCTGGAGATCGTCAACCACTATTTCGAAGTCCCCATCGACTCGAAAGCGCAAATCGTCAAAATCATCGACGATCTTATCTGGGTACGGTTACGCAAAGTGGCGGTTCATGCACTGCATCGAAACAGCGAAATCTATATAAAAACCGAAGAGAAACCCCACTTCAAAGCGATTGTCGAAGATCTGGACAAAGAGAAGTCGTGGGTGCGCCTGGGTCACTTCGAACCGGTGATGCATTCACCACTCGATCGAAAAAACGTTCATGTCGAACTCGTCCCTCCCCTCGAAGGGATCTTGCGCAAAGAGAAGATACAGGTACCAATCGATATCGAAACGATTTCGGTCGATTCTCTTACGATTTTCATGACCCATATGACCGATCTGGTACGCGACGACCGTGTCGAAATCGAAACGACGCTACGCTGGAACGGACGAACAGAAAACCTCACCTTGTCGGGACACATCTTCAAAATGAAAAAGAGTGGGCTGAATATCAGACTCGTGATCACATTGGAGCCATGTAAAATTATCGAAGAGATCCTCACCCCCTTCGTCGCACACCGACAGCTCGAAATTATCAAGGAGCTCAAAGAGTCGATGCTGTAGATATTTTTTACACATTTCTTCCACATAGCCGCGCTATATTTGTTTCAAAGAAGTAAAGGAAGAGTATCATGAATATCGGCTACCTCTCGCGAAGAAAGTTTGTGCAGGGCATTGCGGCATCCGCGATATTGTTGAGTGGAAGAGAAACGCTTTTTGCAGGCGAAGAGAGCCGCACGTTCGTTAAACGCAGACCAGCTGAAGTACTCGAAGGCGAAGAGTTCCATCTGACGATCGACGAGACACTGGTCGACATCACGGGCAAACAAAGAATCGCCACGACGATCAACGGCATGCTGCCGGGCCCTACGCTGAAGTGGAAAGAGGGCGAAAAGGTGACGATTCATGTCACCAACAACCTCCCGGTAAGCAGTTCGATCCACTGGCACGGCATCATCCTGCCCTATCGGATGGATGGCGTGCCGGATATCAGCTACCCGGGCATCGCACCGGGCGAAACCTTCACCTACCGCTTCGAAGTCCGCCAGAGCGGCACCTTCTGGTACCACTCCCACAGCGGTTTTCAGGAACAGACCGGTATGCACGGGGCGATCGTAATCGAGCCCAAAGTGCCCGAACCGTTTGCGTTTGACTGTGACTATGTCGTCTCGCTCTCGGATTGGAGCGATGAAAAACCGGAAAACATCTACCGTAAACTGAAAATCCAAAGCGACTACTACAACTTCAACCAGCGTACCCTCGGCGACTTTTTCGAAGAGGTGAAGAAGTTTGGCTTTGTCGAAGCTTTCAAAGCGCGAAAAATGTGGAACGAGATGCGCATGAGCGACCGCGATCTTTCCGATATTACGGGCCACACCTACACCTTTTTGATGAACGGGCTGACCGATACGCAGGATTGGCGTGCACGCTTCAAACGCGGTGACAAAGTACGGCTACGCTTTATCAACCAGTCGGCGATGACGATCTTCGATGTCCGCATTCCCGGGCTCAAGATGCGCGTGGTCGCGGCCGATGGCAACCCGGTGCAACCGGTGGAAGTGGATGAGTTCCGCATCGCCGTGGCCGAAACCTACGACGTCATCGTCGAGCCCGAGGAAAAAGCCTACTGCATCTTTGCACAAAGCATCGACCGCTCGGGTTTCGCGGCTGGCACGCTGGCGCCAGACGCTTCGATGAAAGTGCTGCGTCCGAAAATAGACAAGCCCCAGCCCCTGACGATGGCGGATATGGGCATGGGCGACTGGAAAAATCCGAATGGCGGTCACGGCGGCATGAAAATGGACCATTCGAAGATGAAGATGCCGACGAAAAAAGAGCCGGACTACCCAGTCACCCAACTTCCGATCAAGTGGGGTGTGGGTACGACGATGCGCGCCATGGACCCGCGCTACCGGCTCGGCGATCCGGGCGTGGGCTTGCGAAACAACGGCCGCAGGGTGCTGACCTACGCCGATTTGAAAAACTACTATTCGACGGCGAACGACCCGAAACCGGACCGCGAAATCGTGCTTCATCTGACCGGTAACATGGAGCGCTACATCTGGTCGATCAACGGCATCACATATGCCGATGCCGAACCTTTGAAGTTTCACTATGGCGAGCGGCTGCGCATCACCTTCATCAACGACACGATGATGAACCATCCGATGCACCTGCATGGGCTTTGGAGCGATCTAGAGACGGGCGATGAAAACCGTCTCGTGCGCAAGCATACGGTGCTGGTGCAGCCAGGCAGCAAGATCAGCTACCGTGTCACCGTCGACGCGAAGGGAGCGTGGGCCTACCATTGCCACATGCTCTACCACATGCTCGGCATGTTCAGAAAAGTGGAGGTGGTGTGATGAAAAAGGTGCTGATGATTCTGCCGCTCTGTGCAGTGCTGGGGCAAACCATGTTTGCCGAGATGAACGACGATCCACTGCGCGCGACACTGCTGATGGACCGCCTCGAAGTACAAGCTGTCAGCGATACCCCCGTCGCGTGGGATATGTCGGCCTACATCGGCAAAGATCTGGACAAACTCTACCTCTACAGCGAAGGCTCCACGACCTCTGATGAGACCGAAAGCCATAACGAGCTGCTCTACAGCCGGGCGGCTACACCCTTTTGGGACCTACAAGGCGGTGTCGAATACGACAAAACCGGAAGTGAAAGTAAAATGTGGGGCGTCGTGGCGCTGCAGGGGCTGGCGCCTTACTTTATCGACACACGCATACGCCTGAAAGTCGGCGAAGACGCCGTCGGCGTCAATTTCGATTTCGAATACGAAGCCCTGATCACCCAGAAACTGATTTTGACGCCACGCATCGAAATGGAGGCGTACAGTGACGATGTCCCGGAAATCGGTGTGGGCTCCGGCCTCTCGTCCCTCGATGCCGGTTTGCGCCTGCGCTACGAGTTTGTCAGGGAGTTCGCTCTCTATATCGGCATCGAATACGCCAATACCTTCGGCGACACCAAAGATCTGTACGGGAAAGAGGAAGAGACCCGTTTCGTAGCAGGGGTTCGGTTCTGGTTTTGATGCGCGACGCCCCCGCCAATCGAAACCCCGCTTCTATGGCGCCCGCTTGAGCAGTTGGGCGTTGAGCGCCACGACAACGGTACTGACCGACATCAACACGGCACCGACCGCCGGGTCGACGACGATGCCCCACGGTGCCATGACGCCGGCAGCCAGCGGGATGGCGACGATATTGTAGCCACTCGCCCACCAGAGGTTCTGCACCATTTTTTTATAGGTGGCGCGGCTAAGGCGAATGGCGTGAACAACACTCATCAGATCGCTTTTTGTGAGAATAATATCGGCACTCTCGATCGCGATGTCGGTACCTGCGCCGATCGCGATGCCAATATCGGCGGTCAGAAGTGACGGCGCATCGTTGATGCCGTCGCCGACCATCGCGACGATCTTTCCTTCATCGTGGATCTGTTTGATGATGTTCAGTTTCTGGTCTGGCAGCAGGTCGGCCTGGTAGTGGTCGATGCCACACGCTTTGGCCACCTCTTTGGCGACCGCTTCGTTGTCGCCGGTGAGCATCCAAGTCTCGATGCCAAGCGACTGAAGCGCTTTAATGGCCTCGACCGAGGTCTCACGGATCGTGTCGGTCAGCAAAATGACACCGATGACTTTCCCATCGACGGCAACCCATACTTTGGTTGATTCGCTCGTCTCATACTGCCTCAGCGTTTCGGGAAGTTGCAGTGCCTCTTTGTTCAGAAGTTGCGGCCCGCCGACCATCACCGTGTGCCCTTCGACGATCGCTTTGGCTCCAATGCCGGGATAGGCGGTAAAGTTTTTGGCCTTTTGCGGTTCAACGCCTTTGGATTTGGCATACGCCATGATCGATTTGGCGATGATATGCTCGGAGTTCTGCTCGATCGAGACAGCGTAGCGAAGCAGAGCCGCTTCACTTTCGGGCGCGACGACCTCATGGACAGCGAGTTTTCCTTCGGTGATGGTGCCGGTTTTATCGAAACAGATAGCCCCCGCACTTTTAAGCGTCTCGAACGCCTGTCGGTTACGGATGAGGATACCGCGTTTTGCCGCCATCGACGTGGTGATGGCCACAACCAGCGGTACGGCCAGACCCAGCGCATGCGGACAGGCGATGATGAGCACCGTGACGCTTCGCAACACAGCATCCATCGGCGAGGCGATGGCCGACCAGACGGCAAACGTCACGGCGCCGACACCTGTCGCGGCGTAAAAGAGCCACCCCGCGGCGCGGTTGGCGAGGTCTTGCGTGTGCGACCGGCTCCGCTGCGCCTCTTCGACCAGTGCGATGACCTGTGAGAGATAGCTCTCTTTGCCACTTTTGGTGATGGTGATGCGAAGCGCGCCGTCGAGATTGGTGCTTCCCATGTAGACTCTGCTGCCGGGCTTTTTGTAGATGGGCTTGGACTCGCCCGTCAAAAAGGCTTCGTCCGTCATGCTTTCGCCCTCACGCACTTCGCCATCGGCTGGTACTTTCTCCCCGGGACGCACGAGAATCGTGTCACCCTTTTCGAGAGCATCGACCGTTACCTCTTCGAGCGTACCGTCTTTCGCTACGCGCATGGCGGTCTTCGGCATCATCTTCACCAGATCCTGCAGTGCATCGGCGGCTCCAAGCACGCTTTTGGCTTCGATGTAGTGGCCGATGAGCATGATGTCGATCAGCGTGGCGAGTTCCCAGAAAAAGGCCTTGCCGTCCGGCATCACGAGCGTCATTGCCGAGTAGAAGTAGGCGACACTGATCGCCATGGAAATGAGTGTCATCATCCCCGGTTTTCGTGATTTGATCTCATCGACCGTCATCGTCAGAAACGGCTTGCCGCCGTAGAGGTAGATGAAAGTCGAGAGGATAAAGACGACCGCTTCGCGGTAAGGCACGTCGAGTGTGAAGCCGAACCACGCCTGGATCATCGGCGAGAGCAGTAAAATCGGCACCGTGACGATCACCGAAACGATGAAACGGCGTTTCATATCTTCCATGTGGTGGATGTGCCCCATCGTGGTGTGGTCGTGCATGTTGGCATCTCCGTCTCCGTTGTGGTGTTCATGATCGTGTTTCATCGTCTACTCCTCGATTTTTCATATTGTAAAAAGATAGTGTGCAGAAGATGTGTAAGAAAATGTTATGATATGGAAAATTTGCAAAAGGGAAAACGATGAAACATATCGTAATATTTTTGATGACGATCATACTCTCTGCCGGCTTCGTCGAAGCGGATGAAGCATCAGTCCATCGGGTGGTTTTCGATGTGACGACCGGCGATGTCGCAACGTTTGAGA
Organism: Hydrogenimonas cancrithermarum; assembly: GCF_030296055.1. Classification (NCBI taxonomy): domain Bacteria; kingdom Pseudomonadati; phylum Campylobacterota; class Epsilonproteobacteria; order Campylobacterales; family Hydrogenimonadaceae; genus Hydrogenimonas; species Hydrogenimonas cancrithermarum. The sequence continues at coordinate 2,031,618 of NZ_AP027370.1, read as the reverse complement.
AAAAGATACTCAGCGGTATCGTGGCCCATTACGACCACTACCAGGGAAAACTCGAAGAGCTGCGGAGTGTGGTGGTGATTCATGGGGGAGCCTACCGGTTTTTTCTGAAAAATCTGAAAAACTCCCCTTATGCCGATGATACCAACCTCTCGAAAGTGCACACCGATCTGGGCAAACGGCTTGGATCGTTACATGAAAATTACGGGGTCGAGTTCAGAGTATGTTCCATCGGACTGAAAAAGCGGAAGATCGATACCCAAAACCTCTACCCCTTCATTCAGCCGGTCTTCAGCTCTTTGACCGAACTGATCGAACGGCAAAATGCCGGCTTCGCCTACATTCCGGTACCTTAACCTTTTTTCAACAGGGCTTTGAGCTGCTTCAGCGTTCGGGTGTTGAGGATCTCCTCTTTTTCGAGCCACCCCCGGCGTGCCTGGTTGATACCGTACTCCATAAAGTCGAGGCTCATCGGATCGTGCGCATCCGTTGCGACGGAAAGTTTGATGCCCTCCTCTTTTGCGACTTTGGCATAGATGTCGTTCAGATCGAGCCGTTCGGGCTGTGCGTTGATTTCGAGTGCCACCTGTTCGTTTTTGCACGCTTTGAAGATCTCGCCCATATCGAGTTCGTAGGCATTGCGATGGCCGATGATGCGGCCTGTCGGATGGGCCAGAACGTTGAAGCAGGGATGCTGCATCGCCTTGACGATACGGCGGGTCTGCTCTTTTTTGGAGAGGTTGAATTTGTAGTGAACGGCACCCAAAACGATGTCGAGTTCGTTCAAAACCGAGTCGGGCAAATCCAGCGAACCATCTTCGAGGATGTCGCACTCGATCCCTTTCAAAACGGTGATGCCATCCAGTGTTTCGTTGAGTTTGTCGATCGCTTCCATCTGTTCGCGCAACCGCTTCTCGTCGAGTCCTTTGGCGACGGTGAGGTGCCGCGAATGGTCGGTGATGGCGATGTAGTCATACCCCTTCGCTTTCGCCGCTTCGGCCATCTCCCGTATGGAGGCGTGGCCGTCGGTCCAGTTCGAATGCACATGCAGATCGCCCCGGACCTCTTCGAGCGTGACCAGCTTCGGAAGACGACCCTCGAGGGAGGCTTCGACCTCCCCACGGTCCTCCCGCAGTTCCGGTTCGATATAGCGAAGCCCCAGCATCCGGTAAATCTGCTCCTCCGTTTCGCCTCCGATACGACGCTCACCCTGGAAGACGCCGTATTCGTTGATCTTCCACCCCTTTTCGATCGCCATTTTCCGGATTTTGATGTTGTGGGCTTTGGAGCCGGTGAAGTAGTGGAGTGCGGAACCGTAACTCTCTTTGGCCACGCTTCTCAGATCGACCTGCAGATCGTTGCGCAAAATGACGGTGGAGCGGGTCGGACCTTTTGAAACTACCTCCTTGATCTTTTCGAATGCGACGAACCAGTCGACCACCCTCTCCCAATTCTCCGCGACGACCAGAATGTCCAGATCCCCCACCGTCTCCTTTTTCCGCCGATAACTCCCTGCCACCTCCACGTCGATCACCCCTTCGAAATTTTCGAGGTAACTGCGCAGCTCTTCGGCGAAAGGTTTGGCGACATCGAAGCGGAAACGGTGTCCCGCCTTCTTGGCCAGCCGCACCCCTTTTAGAATCTTTTCGACCAGTTTGGGGCCGAACCCTTTGAGAGTGTATATTTCGCCGCTTTCGGCCACTTTGGCCAACTCTTCGAGGGAGGTGATATGGAACGTGTCGTAGAGCTGCCGTATCCGTTTGGGGCCCAACCCCTCGATGGAAAGCAGTTTGTCCAGGCCTTCGGGCATCTCCTTTTTCAGCGCTTCGAGTTTGGAGAATTTCCCAGTCTCTATGATCTCGGCGATCGATTCGGCCAAGTCGTGCCCGATGCCCGGGAGCTTGGTCAGCTCCATCCCCTCCTCCATCAGGCTGTCGAGACTCTTGCCGAGATTCTGCACCGTTCTGGCGGCGTTTCGATAGGCCCGTACCTTGAAAGGATTCTCTCCTTTGATCTCCAGCATGTCGGCCATCTGGTTGAAAATATCGGCGATTTCACTGTTGGAGAGCGCCATCGGTTCCCCCTTTCGATCCATCGTTGAAAAAAGTTTCGATCGATCCCGGTTCCGAAATGAAGTAGCCCTGCGCGTATCGACAGGAGATCTTTTTCAAAAACCCGAATTCCCCTTCCGTTTCGACCCCTTCGGCGACCACCTGAAATCCAAAATGGTCGGAGAGATTCACGATCGTTTCCATGATCTTGGCGTTGTCTCTCTCTTCATCGACCCGGCGGATGAAGGATTTGTCGATTTTGATGTAATCGACCGGGAGCCTCTTCAAAGATGTCAGAGATGCGAAGCCCGTTCCGAAATCGTCGATGGCGAACCTGATGCCCCGACGCCTGAGGGCGTCTATCTTTTCGGAGATGTTCCGAAAATCCCGGATAAAAACCTTCTCGGTCAGTTCGAAAGTGAACCAGGATGGGTCGACCGACCGCTTTCGCATCAGGCGGACCACACGCTCTTCGAACTCCGCCAGCCTGAAGAGGTTGATGCTGAGATTGACGCAGACACTTTCGAGTTTGGGGAAAGCGCGGAGAATGGCTCCGTTTTCGAGATCGCGGCAGACACTCTCGAGTACGAACTCGCTGATTTCGACTATCAGAGAATTCTCTTCCGCGACCGGAATGAAATCGGCTGGACGCTGGCTCTCTCCGTTCGATTTCCATCGAATCAGTGCTTCGAGGCCCGTCACCTCGCCGGAGTCGATCTCGACGATCGGCTGGTAATGGAGCTCGAATCCTCCCGTTTCAAGTGCCTTCCGCATGCCGCTGTCAAGCGCCATCCTGCGCTGCGCCTTCTCGTCGAGCAGTCGATCGAAAAAACGGATCGTCCCTTTCCCTTCGTTTTTCGCATGGTACATCGCCGCATCCGCCCGTTTCACGATTTCGGCGGGATCGCTTTTTGAAAGGTTGTCGGAATAGGGAAAGATCGTGATGCCGACACTCGCATTGGTATGGAGAGAAAAGTTTTTGACTTTGATGGGGCGCGACACCTTTTCGACGATCTTTCCCGCCACGAAGAGCGCGAATTCGTCCGCACGGCCGGGGTCGAGATCGGTCAAAAGCACCACGAACTCGTCACCGCCGAATCTCGCCACCGTATCTTCGGAGCGTACGCATTTCCTGAGCCTACCGGCGATTCGCTTCAGAAGCCTGTCACCCGTTTTGTGCCCGAGCGTATCGTTGATGTGCTTGAAATTGTCTAGATCGATAAAGAGAAGCGCGCCGACTTTTCCGTGTCGCCCGGCATGGCGTACCGCCTGTTCGATCCTGTCGAAAAGAAGTGTACGGTTGGGTAGATTCGTCAACGTGTCGTGAAACGCCATGTGGCTGATCCTCTCCTCCGCCCGCTTGCGATGCCCGATCTCCTGGTGCGTTCCGCTCATCAACAGGGGTTTTCCGTCTTCGGGAGAGCGTTCCACCACCCCTCCCGAAGATTGGACCCATATCCAGGAGCCGTCACTGTGGCGCATCCTGAACTCCGCCGTGAAGAGTGTCTCCTCCTCTATCGACCTCTCCACCAGAGGCAGAATATGGCTCAGATCCTCCGGGTGAACCCGCTCTCTCCAATCCTCGATACTGTTTCGGATATCACTGCGGGTCAGGCCCAGCATTGCGAGCCAAAAATCGTTCACTTCGTGGAAATCACTCTTCAGATTCCATATCCAATAGCCGAGACGGGAACCTTCGATAACGTTTTCCAGCTGTTTTTTGTAGATCTCCTCTTCGTGTATGTTGGTCAGGTAGCCGTGATAGAAGCGCGCCTTCCCCGTTTCGTCCCGCTCCACGGAGGTATAGGCCCGCATGTAGCAGAGTTCCCCATTTTTTTTGATGACCCTGTAGTCGTGTGAAAGAGAATCGATATCTCTCCTCTCCTCGAGCATGCGGATGCGTTCGAGCAGTATCTCGTGGTCTTCGGGATGGAGTATCTGCCGAAGGGTCACTTTCCCTTCGACGATCTCCTCGGGCCTGTAACCGAGATGTCTATGGACGTTCGGCGTGCCGTATACCGCCTTCGGGGAGTCCGGATCGCTGATATCGAAGCTGTAGAGCAGAAGAGGACCGTTCTCGAAAAGTTTCGCACTCCCGTTCCCCCTTTCGGCCGACACATCCATCTCCACTCCTCCCGGATCTTTTGTTTCTTTAGATTATATCCTGATAATATTTGAAAGTACTGAAATCCTCATCCACGCACACTCCGATCGCCATTTTCATCGTAGAAAAGGAGGTAGAGCGCCGGCAGCACCAACAGCGTCAGCAGTGTCGAACTGACGATACCGCCGGTGACGACGACCGCCAGCGGGTACTGGATCTCGCTGCCCACCCCCGATGCGTAGAGCAGCGGCAGAATGCCGAACAGCGTCGTAAAGGCGGTCATCAGCACCGGGCGCAAGCGAAGCGATGCGGCGTCTTTGAGCAGTGTCTCAAGCCCCACGTCGGGAAATCTTTCGCGCAGTTCGTCGATGAAACTGACCAGCACGATGCCGTTGAGGATCGCGATGGCGAAGATCGCGATGAACCCGACGATGGCCGAGACGCTGAGGTATTCGCCGCTCATCACCAGCGCCGCGATGCCGCCGATGAGCCCCAGCGGCACGCCCAGCAGAATCAGAAGCGATTTCTTGATCGAATTGAACGCCGTATAGAGCAGCAGGACGATGATGGCGATCGTGATCGGGATGATGACCATCAGCTTTTTCGTCGCCTCCTCCATGTTTTTGAAATCGCCCGCCCAGCGGATGTAGTACCCTTTGGGGATCGTGACGTTTTGCCGGATGGTTTCGTCGGCTTCCTTGACGAACGAGGCGATGTCGCGGTTTTCGACCTCCATCGAAATGACCATATAGCGGCTCAGATCCTCGCGCTTAATGAACGACGGGCCCTGTACGACGGAGATGTCGCACACCTCATCCAACCGCACCATCTTGCCGCTTCGGTTGCGCAACATCACCGCTCCCAGTGCTTCGATGTCGGTTTTGGCACCTTTGATTTTCGGCACGATGCCGAATCGCCGCACCCCTTCGATCTTTTCGGTCACAGGCTCCTCGCCGATGCCGTGGCGAATCACGCGCATCACTTCGTCCACACCGATGCCAAACCTCGAGAGTGCCAGGAAATCGGGGCGGATCGTGATCTGTGCCTGCCCCAACTGCGTTTCGACTTCGGTGCGCTCGAGCCCTTCGACGCCGCCGAGTGCACGCTGAATCTGGGCGGCAATGGCATCCATCACCTTCTGGTCTTCGCCGAAAATCTTCACGGCAAGTTCCGCCTTGATCCCTTCAAGCAGCTCTTCGATCCGCATCGCGATCGGCTGGGTCGGGACGAACTGCACATAGCCAAACCTTTCCTGCAGATCGTGTGTCATCCGATTGGCCAGTTCCGGCAGGTTTTCGATGCCCGGTTTCAGCGTCAGCAGTACCTCCATATAGTTGGCCTGCGCCGTCTCCCCCTTTTCACTCCGGCCGATCATGCTCAGTACACTCTCGACCTGAGAAGAGTAGCTCTGTTTGATGTAGGTTTCGATCGCCTTGGCCGTTGTGACACTCTGTGAAAGCGCCGTACCGGGAATGGCGATGACGCGGTACATGATCGACTCCTCGTTCAGTTCCGGCATGAATTCACGCCCCTGCTGACTCAGCAGATAGGCCGCGGCTCCGAAAAGCACGAAAGCGGCGATCGTCACCGTTTTGGCATGGCGAAGCGAAAACTCGAGCGCCGGCGTATAGACCGCTTTGATCGCTCGCATCAGGGGGCTGATACCGTGTCTGGCGGGTTTGAGCAGCAGGTAGCTCAGCACCGGCACCAGCAGCATCGCTACGGCCAGAGACCCCAGCATCACGAAGACGATGTCAATCGCCATCGGCGCGTAGAGTTTGCCGGCAAGACCCGTGAGGCTCAGCAGCGGAATGAAGACGGCGGCGATGATGAGCAGCGCGAAGATGACCGGCTTGGCCACGCCGGCCGTCGCTTCGGCGATGATGTCGATCTTGCTCGCTTCCGGCTTGTCGTGCAGCAGCCGAAAGGCATTTTCGACGACGACGATCGTACCGTCGACGATCATCCCGATCGCGATGGCAAGGCCGCTTAGGCTCATCAGGTTGGCACTGATGCCGTACTGTTTCATCAGCAAAAAAGCGATGAGCAGTGAAAGCGGCAGCGAGAGGATGACGATAAAGGCGCTGCGCAGCTCGAAAAGAAACAAAAAGAGCACAATCGCCACGAGAATCGCCCCGCTTGCCAGCGCACTTGTCATCGTACCCACCGCTTTGTCGGTGATTTCGGTACGATCGTAAACCGTAGCGATCTCCACTCCTTCGGGCAGGGCGGCATTGACGAGCGGAAGTTTTTCTTTAAGGCGTTCGACCACTCGGGCGGCATTGGTGCCATTTCTTTGCAGAACCATCCCGAACATCGCCTCTTTGCCGTCGATCGTCACGGCACCGAAACGGGGGGCTTTGCCTTCGACGACTTCGGCGATATCGCCGATCGTGACGGCTCGGGCCTCTTTGGCCCGTACGACCGTGTTTTCGATATCGTCGAGGCTCTGGTAGAAACCGCTGCCGCGGATCAGGTACTGCTCTCGGTTCATCTCCAGATACTGCCCGCCGGCACTCCGGTTGGCTTTTTGCAGCGCTTCGACGATCTCGTCGTAGGTCACATCCACCGCCTGCAATCGTTTGGGGTCGATCAGCACTTCGTATTGCTTCGTAAATCCGCCCCAACCGATCACTTCTTCGACGCCGTCGACCGCTTTGAGCATCGGCGCGACGACATATTCCTGCAGCTCTCTAAGCTGTGTGAGGCTCTGTTTACCGCTTTTGTCTTCCAGCTGATACCAAAACACCTGCCCCAGTCCCGTCGTGTTGGGCCCCATGGCCGGTTTTCCCCATCCTTCGGGAATGTCGACGGTGTTCAGCCGCTCGGTCACCAGCTGGCGCAGAAAATAGGTGTCGTAGTCGTCTTCGAAAAAGATCGAGACATAAGAGAGTCCGAAGATGGAGTTGCTCAGGATCATCTTGACTCCCGGCAGCCCCGCCATCGCCGACTCTACGGGAAAGGTGATGAGTTTCTCGATATCCTGAGCCGAGTTGCCCGGGCTTTCGGTATAGATCATTACCTGTTTGGGAGTAATGTCGGGAAAGGCGTCAACCGGTATATCCTGATACGCCTTGTACCCGAACCCTGCAATCGCGACAAAAAGGGCGATGACGAGAAATTTGTAACGTATTAAAAGTTGAAAAAACTGTTTCATATGATCATCCTCAATGCCCATGCCCGCCGAGTTCGGACTTGAGCATCATCGACTTGACGAAGTAAACCCCATCAGCGACGTAGGCAACGCCTGGCTCGATACCTTTGACCGCGGCGAAATCACCAAAAGACGCGATGATTTCGACGACACGTGTTTCGAAAGGGACCTCTTCATGGTGATGCTCTTCATCCTCTTCGCCATGTTCGTCGTGTTCCTCATGCCCCTCATGTTCATGCTTTTCATGCCCCTCTCCGGCTTTGGGTACGAAAACGACCCACTCCCCTTCGAACATCGTCAGTGCCGACCGCTTCACGGCGACACGTTTTTCGTACGGCGGCAGATCGATATCCATTTCGGCGAAGGCATTCAGCAGCAGCGGCTTGTCGCTGCTTTCGATCCAGAAAAGCATCTGTGCGCGCTGTGTCTCTTCATCGACTTTGGGCATGAGATAGAGGTAGCGGCAACTGAAGCTTTCGTCACCGATATAGAGTCTCCCTTCGACCTTTTCGGGCATCTTCAGTGCCTCCTTGACACCGATATAGGCGACGGCGTAGTAACCGCTCTTCTGGACCAGCGAGACGATCGGCGTTTCGGCGCTCACATTGGTGTGCAGCGGTACCAGCAGGCGGCTCACCAGACCGTCGGCATGGGCATGGATGATCAGCGTATCGGTTGCGCTTTTCAGTCGCCCCGGGTCGATCCCGAGCGATCGAAGCTGTGAAGCGAGTGCGTTGCGATCGGCTTCCACACCTGCCAGCGCGATCTGTTCCCGGTTGAGATCCTGCTTGGAAGCCAAACCTTTTTCATAGAGCTTTTTCGTCGATGCAAGACGTTCCCGGACTGCTTCGATCTTCTTGCCGAGTGCAAGATAGTCGGCCGTCATTTTGGAAAGCTCGAGCGATTGGATCTTGGCGATTTTGCCCCCTCTTTTAACCGTTTGTCCAGGTTCGACATAATAGGTTTCCAGATGCCCGCCAAGACGCGAAACGATCTGCTGGCGCTGGTTGGAGAGTTGCACGATCTTGGCGTTGACGCGCAGCTGTTTGCCGAAGCTCTGCATCGTCGCCTTTTCGATGACGATGTCGGAAGCCTGCAGAACAAATGTAAAAACTATAAAAAGTGATATTTTTTTCATTTCAATTTACCTTTCAGATAATCGATTTGGATGTGGTAGAGATTGGCCAGATACTCGGTCTCGAGCAGCTGCCGCTTCGTATCGATGAGGGCGTTTTTAGTCTGAATGAGATCGAGCAGCGAACTCTGCGCTGCGCGGTACCCCTCTTCGAAAAGCGATAGAAGTTCTTGTTCTTTTTCGAGCCGCTGTTTGAGTGCCGCATAGTGTTTTCCGAGTGTCGCCAGCTGTAGCTGCAGCGATTCGAGTTGCGCTTTTTGCTCACTTTTGAGCTGTGCCACTCGCAATGAAGCCTGCTGCACACGGATACGGGCCAGCTGGTACTCTTCTTTGTTCCGGTTGAAAAGAGGAAGGTCGATCCCGACACCGAAGCGTGCAATCGACTGGTCGGGTTCCTCTTCATACTCCGCAAACAGCTGGTAGGCTTTGATGGAGCGGTCGTGGGTCTTCGCTTCGGCCTCATAGAGGTTGCTTAGAGCCTGCATGGCTTGGAGCTCGGGATTTTTCAATGCCGTATCGGCGTGGTTGTCGACTTCGACAGGGTAGAGAAAGGCTGCATCGAGTGTCACCTGTTCTGTCATCCCCGCATCTGCCAGCAGGTCGTAGTAGCGTGCAACGATCTCTCTTTGCCCTTCGATCAACTTCGTTTCGGCCGCGATGCGCTGTAGCGACGCCTGCATCACTTTGGCACGGGTGCCGGCACCGTTTTCGAAACGCTCCTGCGCGATCGTCTCGAGCCGTTTGGCCAGTGCGATCTTCTGTTCCAGGAGCGCTTTGGCGTGTACGGCCTTGACATAATCGACATAGCGGTGGCGAAGCTGCACCATAAAGCCGGCACGGCCCTTTTCGTACCCTTTCTCCGCCAGAATGTTCAGCCTGTCGGCATAGCGTTGCAGGTCATGACCCAGTCCGAAAACCCGAACAGGCTGCGAAATCGCGGTGCGCCAGCCGGTATCGCTTCCTCCGGCATCGGCGTCGAAGCCGCTCACTTCCCCCTCGATCGACGGGTTGGCGTAACGCAGTGCGATACGCCCCTGAAGTTTCGCAGCATTGTTCTCGAGCCGGGCCGCCTGCATCGCCGGGGCATTTTGGAGCGCCATTGTTTCAAATGTCTTGAAGTCGACGGCAAAGCCTGCAGCGGCGCATAGACAGATAGTCAGAAAGAGTTTCATCGTTCATCCTTGTAAAATGGGTAGAGTTCTCCTTAAATTAGATAAGGAGTGATTCAGTTGTTTTGGAGAAAGATTAAACGATAGGAGGGCGGTAGGAGGGTTCGAGATGGGGCGGCAGATAGTGCCCCGGGCTGTAATCGACGCTTGCGGAGATCGAAAGTCCGGGAATGACGAGGAGTGTTGCGGTGGGTATGGCACTGAGGTGAAACATATGGTGCATATCGCACAGATCCCCGCAATCACTCCCGTGATCGAGCTCGATCACATATTCGCAAACCGTTTCATGGTCGCACGATTCAGTCAAGGAGATGACGGTGGCATGCGCAATATTCAAAAAAAGCGACAACAGCAGCATCAGATGAATCGCTTTTTTGCCCACGTGCTCTCCTTTCGTAAGATCAGTGGTTCATTCTAACCTATTTGAGAATAGTTGTCAATAAATTGCCTGCTAACATGGAATACTCCTTTGATGTCAGTTCGACAAATACCTGCGTGCCGCGTAAATCTCGTACAAAATCGGAATGATCAACAGGCTCAGCACCGCCGAGCTGACGACGCCGCCGATCATCGGGGCGGCGATGCGCTGCATCACTTCGCTGCCGACGCCGTGGCTGACCATAATCGGCAGCAATCCGGCCAGGATCGCGAAGACGGTCATCAGTTTCGGTCGCACCCGCTGTACGGCGCCTTCGAAGATCGCTTTTCGAAGCTGCTTCTTGTCGAGCGTTCCGTAACGCTCTTTCGCTTCATGCACGCTCTCCTGCAGATAGACGATCATGATGATCGCCGTTTCGGCCGCGACACCCAGCAGTGCCAGGAAACCGACGATGACGGCGACGCTCATGTTGAAATCGAGCCAGTCGATGTAGAGCAGGCCGCCCAGCAGCGCGAAGGGCAGCGTGAAAAAGACGATGAGTGTCGGCACGATCTTTTTAAGTGCGAAGTAGATCAGCACCAGAATGACCAGCAGCACCGTCGGGGCGATCCAGGAAATCTTTCGCATCGCGCTCTCCAGATACTCCGACTGCCCCGCCCACTCGATGTAATAACCGGCCGGCAGCTTCAAGTCGCGCAACATGGCTTGTGCCTTCTCTTTGTACTCGGCCGGGCTGATGCCGCTGCGCGGCGTGATGTAGATGAAGGTGACCGGTTTGGCCATTTCGGTCTTGATGACCGAGGCGCTCTCTTTGTAGTGGACATTCGCCAGCGTAGAGAGCGGCACGAATCCCAGCGGCGTCTTGACCTGAATGTTGCGGATCGCCTCGATCGTGCGGCGGTCTTCCTCTTCGAAGCGCACGGCAATGGGGTAACGCTCCAACCCTTTGATCATCGTACTCACTTTCATGCCGCCGATGCCCGAAGAGGTATATTCGAGCAATCTCTTTTTCGTGATACCGTAGCGCGCCAGCGCCGTTTCGTCGATGTCGATGTCGATGTAGTAGCCCGCATCCGACTGGTCGGCGAAGACCGACATCGTCTCACCCATGCCGCGCAGCTTCTCTTCGATCACGACTCCGACGGTTTGCAGCGTTTTGGGGTCATCGCCGTAGAGCTTGATGCCAAGCGGCGTCCGGATGCCGCTAAGCAGCATGTCGATGCGCCCTCGGATAGGGTAGGTCCAGGAGTTGACGAGGCCCGGCACCTGCAGGGCGTCTTCGAACTCTTGCTGCAGTTTTTCGTAAGTCATCCCTTCCCGCCACTCGCTTTTGGGTTTGAAGGTGATGATGGTCTCCAGCATCCCCAGCGGTGCCGGGTCGGTCGCCGTGTCGGCACGGCCGCCCTTGCCGAAGACCGTGGCCACTTCCGGGAAGCTCTTGATGATCTTGTCGGTCTTTTGCGTCAGCGCTTTGCTGAGGTCCACGCTGATGCCGTACGGCGTGACCGGCATATACATGAAGGTCTGTTCGTTGAGAGGCGGCATGAATTCCCACTTGAGCTTTTCGTACACCGGCACCATCCACGCCAGCAAAAGGACGGCGGCCAAGATGATGAGATACTTGAATTTCAGTCCCACGATCAGCAGCGGGTGGTAGAGCCAGATGAAAAAACGGTTGAGCGGGTTCTTTTTCTCACTCGGGATCTTGCCGCGCACGAACCAGACCATCAGCACCGGTACCAGGGTCACCGCCAGCAGTGCACCTGCCGTCATCGCGAAGGTTTTGGTAAACGCCAACGGGGTGAAGAGCAGTCCCTCCTGGCCCGAAAGCGCGAAGATGGGCAGAAATGAGACCACGACGAGTGCCAGTGCGAAAAAGATGGGGCGTCCGACCGTTTTGGAAGCGCTTACGATGGCGGCGATACGCTCTTCGTTCGTGATCGAACCTTTCTCTTCGACGATTTTGAGGATCGCCTTGTGGGCGTTTTCTATCATGACGATCGAAGCGTCGACCATCGCGCCGATCGCGATGGCGATGCCGCCGAGGCTCATGATGTTGCTGCCGATGCCGAAGAGTTTCATCAGCAAAAAGGTCATGCCGATCGTCAGGGGCAGGATGATCAGCACGATCAGGGAGCTGCGCAGATGCACCAGAAAGAGGGCGATGACAACGACGACGATGAGGCTCTCTTCAAAGAGCGTGTTTTTGAGCGTATCGACCGCCTTTTCGATGAGCCCGCTGCGATCGTAGGTTTCGACGATATCGACACCCTCGACTTCGATCTCGTTCAGCTTCTTTTTGACATGCTCGATGACGCGGTAGGCGTCTTCACCGTAGCGGACCATCACGATGCCACCGACCACTTCCCCTTCACCGTTGAGATCGGCGATGCCGCGGCGAGGTGCCGGCACCACTTCGACGCGTCCGATGTCACCGATGGTGACCGGCACGCCGTCACGCTGCACGATGACGAGGTTGCGGATGTCGCCCCTGTTTCGAATGTAACCGCGCGCCTGCACCATCCACTCGTAGCCGTTCTGGATGACGATGCGTCCGCCCGTGTCGTTGTTGTTGGCTTTCAGTACGCGGGCCACGTCGCCGATGGAGAGATTGTGGCGCACCAGCGCATCGTTGCTCACCGTCACCTGCCAGGTCGGCACGAAGCCGCCGATGGTCGCGACGTCACTGACGCCGTCGACGCCCATCAGGGCGTATTTGAAGGTGTAATCCTGCAGGGTACGCAGTTCGGCGAGGTTTTTGGTTTGGGAGACCAACGCGTACTCGTAGACCCAGCCGACTCCCGACGCGTCGGGCCCCAGCGACACTTCCACACCCGGCGGCAGTCTGCTTTGAATGGCTGCCAGTTGCTCGAGGACGCGGCTGCGGCCCCAGTAGAAGTCGGTACCGTCCTTGAAGATGATGTAGATGAGCGCATTTTCGTAGGTCGAAAAACCGCGCACCGTTTCGATGTCGGCGATGGCCAGAAACTTTGTAATGAGCGGATAGGTCGCCTGGTCTTCGATGATGTTCGGGCTCTGACCGTTCCATTTGACCTGTACGATCACCTGCGGCGGCGAGAGGTCAGGCAGGGCATCCAGCGGTGTGTTGCGAACGGCCCAGATCGAACCCATGATAATGAAAAGCGTCGCCATAAGGACCAGGAAACGGTTTTTGACGCTGAAATCGATGATCTTTTCAATCATGGCGGCACCTAAAACGATCCATTGATCTGCGCATCGCTGTCGATCATGAACAAGGCATTGTTCACCACTTCATCGCCTTCCGAGAGCCCCGAAAGAATGGCATATCGTTCGTTGTCGATCGGTTTGATGGAGACCTCCACCGGTTCGTACTCCCCTTCGAATTCGCCTGCTTTGAAGACGTACCAGCGGTTCATCTTGCGTATGACGGCCCTCCTCGGCAGGACCAGCATCGCTTTGGGAGCGCTTTTGGCATGCAGCGTGGCGAACATGCCGGGCATCAGTTTTCCATTTTCATTTTTGACATCGAGTCGCAGTGTTGCCAGTGCGCTTTGTGGATCGATGGACGGATAGAGAAACGGATGCTTGGCTTCAAACGTTCCGCTGACCGCTTTGGTCGTCACCGAAAACGCTTTGGCCCCCATGACGCGCGGAATGTCGGGTTCGCTGATTTTGGCTTCGACCCAGATATTCTCCAATCCTACAATACGGAAGATGCGTGACTTGGCATTGAACGCACTCCCATTAAAAAGATCCTTTCCAAAAAGATATCCGCTTTGCGGGGCGCGGATGAGAGTGTAGGGGTCGGCTCTGCCTGTTTTTGTGCATTGTACGATCTCATTATTATCGATGCCCAATAGCTGAAGCTTGCGCTTGGCACTTTCGACCATCCCCCTATTGCCCCGTTTCTTTGCGTAACGCAGAGAGTTGAGATACTCCTCTTTGGCCTTGAAAACTTCCGGCGAGTAGACTTTGGCCAACGCTTCACCCTTCTTGATGCGGGTGTAGATCCTGTCGGCATAGAGTTCGACGACGAAGCCGCCGAATCGCGGTACGACGTCGACGATACGCCGTTCGTCGGCTTTGAGCAGACCGTAAAAACTTTTTTCGTAAGCCGTGGTCACTTTTTTCACCTTCACCGTCTGCACGTTGAAGAGCTGCTCGACGCTCGGCGGTTCGGCCATGAGCCCCAAAGGGATCAGCCATATCCAGAGTTTTTTCATTTAATATTCTCCTAAAAGGGCATCGATCTGTGCCATTGTTTTGTGAAAATTCGCCCGCGCCAAGATCGCCTGAGCTTCCAGAGCCAACTTTTGTTCAACAAGATCGACGAATTTATAAAGATCCCCGCCTGCGGCGATGTCGGCACGGATCAGGTCAAACATATGGCCGATCTGCGGCAGGCTCTCGTTTTTGACGATCTGCAGGATTTCTCGTTCGCTTTTCGCTCTCGCATAGAGTTCTTCGAGTTTGGCAGTCAGTCTCATTTTCGTATCGGCAACGTTGCTTCGTTGTGCCAGAAGATTGGCCCGTGTCTCTTCGATTTTGCTCTTTTCAGTACCGTAGACCGGCATTGCGAAGCCGACACCGATCGAAATATAATCGTCGTAAGATGCCCGCTGGTAGTAGCCGACACGAAGCACCGGATCGATACTGGTTTGCGTTCTGGCAAGCGAGAGCTTCTCTTTCACGACATCTTTTCCCGCCATTTTGCTTTTAAGCGAAGGGCTTTGAACAATTTTCTCTTTCAGCTTTTGCAGCGGCAGAAGTTTCTCGGCAGGAAGATCGACTTGCAGATGATCGATACTTTGAAAGCTCAGATATTCGAGCAGTGCGAGGGTTTGGGCTTTTTGTGCCTCAAAGCGGCTCAGCGAAGTTTTCAGACGTGACTTGACCAGTTCGGCGGACATGATGCCCATATGGGTGTTGCCCGATTCGCTCGAAGCGGTGTAGGCTTCGTAGAGTTCAATGTTCTGCTCAGTCAGCGCGATCGTGTCGCGTGTAATGGCGATCAGGCGCTCGATCTCCCAAATGCGGTAGCCGTTTTGCCTGATGCGTGCGACGAGCTCCGCTTCGGCTTCCTTCATTGAAGCAAAAAGCAGTGACTTTTTGGCCTCTTCGATCGCTTTTTTGGTCTCACGTTTGCCGAACCAGGGGATTTTCTGCGACAGTGTTACGGCCTGGGTCTGCATCGGTTCGAGTGAGCGGTTTGTGAAATCGTCGAGCCGAAGGTCGTTGACCGAGAGCCCCAGTACCGGATTGTCGAAGTTTTTCGCCCGCTGCACGGCATAGTCGGCCGCTGCAATGCGTGATTTGGCAACATCCAAACTTGGATGGTTCGCAAGTGCCGAATCGATAAGTTGTTGCAAGGTCGTTGCTTGCACAGATGCCACAAACACGATGAAAAGAAGCCAAAGTCGCATCTTTTGTTCCTATAAGTTCAATGAAGTTTTGATGCGGTACTTTTTGCCCGCTTTGGTCGTTACGAAGATGTACACCTGCCACGTACCGCCCATCGCCGTATTGAAGGTCGCTTCGTACAGGCCGTCGCCAAGCGGCTTGGCTACCGTTTTGGATTCCATGTAGGGCATGCCCGGCATCGCCGGCATGAAGATTTTGAGCGCCACTTTGGCGTCGTCGAGCGGCATGCCCCCTTTGAGAACTTTGAGTTTGAGGCGATTCGTGCCCGGTGTCAGCGGTTTGTCCGAAACCATTTCGACTTTCAGGTTTCTATACCTGGCCGTCTTTTCGAACGCGGCCGCCTGAAGGGATATAAATGCGAGCAGAATGGTTGCTGCGAATGGCAATAGTCTCATTGCTTTCTCCTTTTGTGTTGTTTGGTTGAGGGATTGTAAAAAAGAAGTGTGGAAAAAGTGTGGAATGGCGAATAAATGCATCCAAAAACCCGTAAAATAATTTTTCGAAATGGTAAAAAGAAGTTAAACATATAAGTTAATTTAATATTGAACTAATCATTCATCAGTTATCATGGATTAGTAAAATTTATATAAATAAGGAGTGGCGATGGATAGGAGAAGTTTTATCAGTGTAGCTGCGGCCTCTACGCTTTCAGGACCTGTCTTTTTCAGCGGATGTGGTGGTGGAGGTGGTTCTTCAACGCTTTCAAAGCTCGACAGTTCGGTGACGGCACTGAAGAGAAAGCAGAGCGGACTGAACACGACACTCGGAGAGTTCAACCAAACGGCGGCTTCGACAGTCACCGGTACGGGTACCACCGGAGGTTTGATGCAACGTGCATTGGGGGCTCTGGATACAAGTACGTTTTTCAAAACCCGACAGCCGGAAGCTTCTTATCTGAGAAGCGTCGGTGGGAAAAGCGTATGGGAACACTATCTGACCTATCACGAGATCGCCGGGCAGCAGTACAACCACCAGTTCGAAAAAATGATCGCTTCGCTTCGTCTTATCGGCTACAAAGTCGACAAAACGACTGCAACGGCACTCGATTCGGTGGAGATTCGATCGATTGCGGCGATGCAGCTTCGAGAAACCGACACCGGTGCACTCGATGGTTTCAACGATCTTGTTCAGCAACTCGCGGAAGGGAATTTTTCCGAAACGATCGTCAACCTCCTGACGGTTTCGATGGAAGTGTTGAAAAATACGCTCGAACTTTTGCTCGACCAGGACAAGGTCAAAGGATTGGCCTATACGGTACTGACCTATCTCGCCATCGATCAACTGCTCCAGATTGTAAAAGAGAAGAGTCTGAACGACCTCAATTTCGACGATAACGACAATATCGTCATAAGCCTCGGGAAGATGGTCATCGCGGCGATTTCACTCTTCGGGCTGATATCGCTGGACAGACTCGCGGAGGGTGGTTCGGCACAGGTTTCCGCCGTTTCGACACGGGATTTGAGCGCGGAAGAGGAACAGGAGCTTGTCGGTTTTTTACAAAATGTCGTCACCCAGAGCCAACTCGTCTCCGTTCTTCTGGCGTTCCTGACCCAGGTGATGACGAATGTTACAGCTGATACCCAGGCGAAAGCCAAAAGGCTCATGGAGGCTCTTTCCGCCGATAGCAGTTATACGCTAAGCCCCGAAGACCAAGAGCTTGTCGACAATTTGAAAAGACGCTCCAAAATAATGGCCGTCTTCGCTCTGGCACTCAAATCGCTTTTCAACCTGCTGGCCCAAAACGGTTTCCAGGCGGTCCTGGAAGAGAGTGCAGGTTTTGCCGAAGGATCGGAAGCGCAGAGTTTCGAATTTCTTTTCGGATCACAGATCAATCCGTACGATGAAACGTTCAACAGCTATCTTCACGATCTGATCGCATCCATCACGACAGGGGACGAAAGCGGCGATGTGGCGACGACCATCACGGAGCTCATCGATACACTTTCGACACAGGCGTACAATTTTGCGGTGACTACGGAAGGGGACGCTTTCGATTTCACGACACAGACCGAAACCGATGCCTACAATTTCGCATCGCTGATGGCGAACCTCTCTTACACCTTCACGGCACAGACCGAGTCGGATGCTTACGACTTCGCCACCCATATGGCCGATCTTGCATACGGTTTTACGATGAAGATCGAAGATGACGCCTACAACTTCGCACTGCAGGGCATGGAGTGGGGATACCTCTTCGCATCACGCGGTGAAGAGGTCGGCATCATGGCGGATCGTGTTTTATGGATGGCGGTTCAGATCGGGCAGATGGCCGACCGCATTGGAGAAATGTCGGATCGTATCGTCTATACCGAACAGCTGATCGTCTATACAGAGATGTTGATCCTCGATTTCGGCCTGTTGATCTACGGGGGCATGAAATTGATCGTCAACCTCATTCTAACAGGCATTGCACTGATTCTCGATCGGAAGTGGTACAAACCGCAAACCAAAGACCAGATCGTGACGCTGATCGGCAAGAATACGGAGCAGATGATGGAAAACATGCAGGAGTATGCGCTGGCCGTTCTGGAAAATCAGAAGAGTTTGAGGGAAGTGACGCTCGATGCGCTCGACTGGATTCTCGCGATGGAGGCGATGCAGGGAGAGGATGACACCAACACCACCGATGGGAGCACACCTGCCGCATGAAAAAATATGTGATTCTCGTTTTACTACCCATCCTGCTTTCTGCCGAAAGTCCTAAAGAGATACTCGAACGAAGCGTTCGTCTTTTCTCCCATAAAAACATCCGTTTTCTCGTGCACTCGACAGTGGAAAGAGAGAATGGGGTTCAAAAACGCTCCTTTGTCGTGGCAAAGAAAAACGATGCCCGCAACAGCGATCTTTTGATACGATTCCTGGCTCCATCCACGCTTCGATGTACAACGATTCTGACACGCAAAAGCGGTACCATGACACAGACCTATGTCTACTTCCCCTCTCTCGGCAGAGTTCGGATCATCCCCAAAAACAAGGAAAACAAAGAAGCGGTGGGGCTGGGAATCTCATATGCCGAACTGCACGACATGAGCGGTACATTTCTCCCCATCGAGACGATCGAAACCGAAACGGGGGAACTTTACAAAATCACGAAGAGGAAGAGGCCGGGATGTATTACCGTCTATCTGGTCGAAAAAAACTCGAAACGGCTGAAAAAAATCGAAACCTATGAAAACGGCCGGCTCAAAAAAGAGATCGTGATCGACGACATCGGAAATATCGGTGAAGAGGCGATGGTGCTCGCATGGCATATCGTCGATCACGATAAAAAGCGTATTCTTAGATTTCGCGTCGACAAATCGACGATCACATCCGACATCTCGGCCACACTTTTCAAAAAGAACCGCCTCAAACGTTGCAGTTCCTGACCCACCTTATCAGGAGTGCAGGAAGCAGAACGAAAACCCCGATCAGATTGGAAAAGAGTAGCAGCGTCATTTCGATGCCGAAACCGCCGAGTATCGAGCCGGAAAACACCATTCCCGCAAGTGCTGCGATCATCGTCAGATTGGAGATGACGATGGGGCGAAGCACCGCTGAAAGGCAACGCCCTTTCTCTTGTGCATAACAGATGAATATGTGGATGAAAGAGTCGGCGTACAACCCGGCATAGAGAATAAGGGCGATCATGGAAATCAGTGTAAACGGCATACCGAATGCCATATGAAAAGCGATGAACATGACGAGCGGAAAGCAGGCACTGACGACAATGGCCGGTACGATACGCCATGTTTTGCAGTAAAAGAGAAAAAAAGCCAGAATGAAAATAAACGACATTCCAAATCCGACGGCCGCTTCGTTCAAGAATCGTTTCGACATAAACTCGAAATCTGCCACTTTCCCCATCACCCGAAGTGTGACATTCGGGAAAGACGCGTTCAACTCCCGGATTTTTCCGACGAGCGCCCGAATCTTTTCGGAGGGTGTCGTCAACGAAAGCGAATAGGTAAGATATGCCGTTTTTCCATCCGTAGTGAAGATGGGAAGAGGCTCTTCCAGCATTTCGAGTGCCAGAAGAAATTGTGCATAGCTCGCGTCTGTGGCTTTGGAAAAAGGTTGTCCGGCGAACGATTCGTAAAGCGTGTGCAGTGTCACGAGAGGCACTGCTGAAATGTTCTTTTCAATCTCTCCGATCGCCTTCGATAACCTTTTCGCATCTTCGAAGCGGTAAAAATCGGCGTCGACATTATCAAATCGAAGCGAAACCACAAAAGGGAGAGCCGGTACATGTTCCTTTTCGAACGATGCGATCCCCTCCCGTACCCGTGAGTCGTTTCCAAAAATGTTGAAAGGGTTGAGATCGATGGTGAGTGCATTGCCGAAAAACGGAAGCAGCCCAAGAACACCTATGTAAAAAAGTGACAACAGGCGATGAACACGAAACCCCTCAAGCTTTTTACGTACTCTTTCGACCCACACGGAGACGAATTGGGTGTGGCGTATTCCAAACATCCGCACAACGAGAAAGAGGCCCAGCAATAGAAGCCCGAGCGTCAAACTCTCTCCGAATTCGTGAATGAGACCGAAATCGGAGAAATTGAGATAGATGGCACTGATCAATGTCGTGACAATGGAAACGCCGATACCCAATGCCAGTTTTCCGCGATTCATCTCTCCAAGATGCATATAGTTGAGCAGCGTCAAAGCGTAGATAAAAAGAAAGAGCCATGCAAGCATCGATATAGGGCTGACGGGAATCCGAAAAAGAAAGAGTACCCCCATATTGAAAAGAAGATAGATCGAAAGCTCCAGCAAAACGGAGATCCAATAGCGCAAAGGAAAAACGAGAAAGCTGAAGGCCAAAAGCAGAGGGACCACGATACCGAGATAGCTACGAAGCGCCCCATAGAAATTTTCAAGAAGCATCGTCGAAGCCATGACCGTACCGGCATGGGGAAAATCGCGAACGCTTCGTAGAACCTCTTGTTGCAACCTACGTTCAAACAGAATGAGAAAAAGGGTGGTATGCCCCGTCACAACGGGATAGAAGGAGCGTACAACCCCCCGGCTTTTCAAAGCTTCAAGCACTTCAGCGTTCGGAAGTTCGACGAAAAGATATTGAACAGTGGGAGCGAACCAACTCTTTTCGATCGCGGCATGGGAACGTTGCGGGAAAAAACTCTCCCAGTCTATCTGAACGAAGTTGAGTCTACCGACAAGAGAGAAAAGCATGGCCCAGACGAGGATGAGAAGCGCGACTTTGCCGGAAAGCCTCAAAACCTTACTCCCAACGTGGCCATAAAGGTGTTGTAATAGGCATCGTCCGGATAGAAGAGGTACTGAATACGAAGCTGCAGATGTTCCCGATAGTCGAATGTGAGATTGGGGAGAAAACTGATTTGATGTGCACCCTCCGTAGCGCCGTACATCGTATAGTTTTCCGGACGAATGGAAATTCCGTTCAAAAAAAATGGAGGATATTTGTAGACCCAGATCGTCGCAAATATGTTTTGTCCACTCTCGTCGAGATAGATCCATTGGAGTTCGAAATCGTTATATGAGGAAGCGCCGCTGTGATCGATACCCGCCCCGACCATGAAGAGTGCGGAAAAATCGTCTATCAACGGAATTTTATCACGATACGTAGCCTCGAAACGCATGCCATACTCGGAAAACGCCCCCTCTCCATAGATGGAGACCTGATTGTAACGAAACCCTTCGACCGATTTGACGACCGAAAGGTCATTTTGATCCAGATACTCTTTGATATGTTCGGCAGCATCCCCTTCGTTCTGAATCAGTGCGATCAGATCCGGATCGACTTCGATAAAGGGAACTTCCGAATATTTGTTGAACCAGTTGACACCCACCATGGTATCGAAATCCGCATGGGTATAATCGAAGCCGATCATTGTTTTGTCAAGCGTAAAGTTGTCGAAACTGTAGTAGTTGCCCACTTTTCTTTTGATGGAGGGTGCGATGCCCTGGGTATAGGCCGGAAGGAAAATTTCATTTCGTATCACTTCCAGCGTCTCGTCGTCGAGATTGTAGGAAGAGAAATATTGCGGCAAAAGGCGGTCGAGCGCGATCGAAAGGTAGGTACTGGTGTAATCTTGGTAACGACTGTCGAAAGGCTCGATGAAAAAACGGAACGTCGTTTCGTCCGCAGGAGAGAGAGTACCCTGAACCATCCAGAGGGGAATACGGCGGATATTTGGATTTGCATCGTCGAAAAACTGTGCCCTGACAGGGTTTAGAACGTTGGCGAGAGAGAGATAGTCCAATACCCCTACGGAGGTGACGAATTTTCCGATCTTTATCTCATCCTCCTCCAGATAGCGGGTCATGGAAAGCTGGTTGAAATCGAACCCGGTATCGGTAAAATCGCCGTTTCCCTGAAAGATCAAAGATGCTTCGGTCTGCCACTCCCCGGTTTGGGCCTGCGATTCGAAAAGCAACAGGGCAGAGGGAAAAGAGGAGCCCCGCAACGTTCCGAAATCGGTCCGGAACAGTTGGGTTACGGCACTGTTCTCTCTTTGAAACAACGAATCGGCCCACACTGCCGTCAGAGTGAAAATAAAAAAAGAGAGAGAAAGAACAGACCGCATCGGCACCCCAGTGGAATTTTTGTATGAATATAACAATATATTATTACGGTGGCGATTAAAACAAAGTTAACACCAGGGTTTATGCTAAAATCGAATCATGAAAATATTATTGCTTGAAGATGATTCGATGTTGGCCGAACTCGTGGTCGAACATCTGGAGGAGAGTGGTCACAGTGTCGAACACTTCATCGATGGAGAGAAAGCGGAAGATGCACTTTTGCGTGGAAAATTCGATCTGCTTCTTCTTGATGTGAACGTACCCGGCATCGACGGTTTCGAGCTTCTGCATGCCATGCGCGAACGCAAAGACATGACCCCTGCCATCATGATCACCTCACGCAACAGCAGCAAAGACCTCAAAGAGGGATTTGACCTGGGATGCGACGACTACATCAAAAAACCGTTCGAATTCGAAGAACTCGACGCCCGCATCGAGCATATCGTACGTGTGTACGGCATCGACCAAAAAGAACCGATCCAACTGGCCGAAAACCTCTACTTCGACATACCCACCCATACACTGAAAATCGAGGGGAAGAACGAATTACTCACCCCCAAAGCCGCCGAAATCCTCCATTACCTCTACAAAAACCGCGGCCGAATCGTTTCGCGAGAAGAGCTCTTGCAAAATATCTGGAGTTACGAAGAGCAACCCACCGATGCGACCTTGCGAAGCTATATCAAAGTTTTACGGAAATTCGTGCCCAACATCGTGACGGAAAGGGGCGTCGGCTATGGCTTTGAGTCCCTATGAGAAGCGCTCGCTCTTCCGTTTTATGGCGATCTATCTGGGGGCGAGTTTTCTGGTCGTCACCGCTTTTTCGATTCTCTTTTACCAGATCGACTCCAAATCGATAAAAGAGCGTGTATTCAGCCACCTTCGCATGGAAGCGATGCAGATTTCCGCCTCCGCCGTCGATGCACAGATGCGCGGCACCCCTTTCGAAATTCCCCAAAGTGTGGGGTGCGAGTATCGGCTGATAGGTCACGACGGCCGTGCCATTGGCGGATGTATCGCCGAATCGGTCGATCTGAGCCGTGACCGGTATGTCGAAGATGGGTGTGCCTACTATATCGACAGGAGCGTACGTGGGCATATGGGAATCGACGCGATCGTCGTACGGGACTGCTCGTTACACCGACAGATGCTCCGGTGCAGTCGCAACGTAACGATGATGGCCGTGATGGCGTATGGTTTTCTTGTCTTTGTCGGATGGTACCTCGGACGCCTTTTCCTCGAACCGATGCGGGAAAAGATCGAAACGATGGACCGGTTTATCAAAGACAGCACCCATGAGCTCAATACGCCCGTGACGACGATGCTTCTGGCCCTGCAGAAAATAGAAAAAAAGGAGTGCAAACCGATCTATCTCAAAGCGCTTCAGATGAGTGGCCGGCTCATAGCGAGGGTTTACGAAGATTTGAGTTTTCTGCTGCTTAAACAGGAGTCGCCGGAACCCGAACATCTCACCCGAGTCGCGATCGATAAAAAAGTGATGGAGAGCATCGATTTCTTCTCGATCCTCGCGGAACAGAAAAGAGTCGATGTCAAAACCTCCATCGAACCGTATCAAGTCGAAGCGGATGCCCATCATATCGAACTGCTCATCAAAAATCTTCTCGACAATGCGATCAAATATACCCGTCCCGGAGGGCGTATCGACGTAACATTGAAAAAGTGTGTACTGACCGTTTCCGACACGGGTATCGGCATACCCAAAGAGAAACTCAAAATAATTTTCGAACGCTTTCATAGAGAAAACAGTGTGGAGGGGGGATTTGGCATCGGACTCAACATCGTCGAGAGCATCTGCAAGCTTTATGGGTACAAAGTGGAGGTTCACTCCGAAGAGGGTGAAGGAAGCACCTTTACCATTACCTTCAAACAGACGTGAGAATCGCCTTTATACCACTTTGCCTACCATTTTCAAAGGATCGACCCACCGATCGAACGCCTCCGCACTCAGATAGCCGAGTGCAAGGACAGCCTCTTTGAGCGTCAAATTCTCTTCATACGCCTTTTTCGCGATCTGCGCCGCCTTTTCGTACCCGATATGCTCGTTGAGTGCCGTGACGAGCATTAAAGAGTTGTGAAGATGGGCTTCGATCTTCTCACGGTTGGGTTCGATGCCCTCGACGCAGCGGGTCGCGAAACTCCGCATCGCATCGCCGAGAAGCCGGATCGAATGCAGAAGGTTGGAGGCGATGACCGGTTTGAATACGTTGAGTTCGAAGTTTCCCTGACTCGCCGCAAACCCGATCGCCGCATCGTTGCCCATTACCTGCACGGCGACCATCGTTACCATCTCCACCTGCGTCGGATTGACCTTGCCGGGCATAATGGAGCTTCCAGGCTCGTTCGCCGGTATCGTGATCTCCCCGATGCCACAGCGCGGCCCCGATGCCATCCAGCGGATGTCGTTGGCGATCTTCATGAGATTGGCCGCCAGCGCTTTGAGGACACCACTTGTCACGGTTTCCGCATCATGAGAGGTCAAGCCGTGAAACTTGTTCGGCTGCACCGCAAACGTCAAGGTGCCGTTAAAATAACTGTTGACTCTTTCGACCACCCTTTTATCGAAATCTTTCGGTGCATTGATCCCGGTTCCGACGGCCGTGCCTCCGATCGGAAGCTGGGCACACCATCCCATCGCCTCTTCAATCTGCATTTTCGCCGCATCCATCATCGCCACATAGCCGGAAAACTCCTGTCCAAGCGTCAATGGTGTGGCATCTTGCAGATGGGTACGCCCTATTTTGACAATATTATCGAACGCCCGTACCTTCTCTTCCAGCGCTTCCCCGAGCTGTTCGAGCGCCGGAAGCAAAACGAGTTTCAAAGAGGAAAGCACGGCAATGCGCATGGCGGTCGGAAAGGTGTCGTTGGAGCTTTGCGCCATATTGACATCATCGTTTGGATGGACCAGTTTCTCTTTTCTGAAATCGCCACCGAGAATCTCCGTCGCCCGATTGGCGATCACTTCGTTCACGTTCATATGGCTCTGCGTTCCGCTTCCCGTCTGCCACACTTTGAGAGGAAAATGGTCGTCGAGAACTCCCGCAATCAACTCGTCGCACGCTTTGGCTATCGCATCGGCCTTTTTTTCATCCAGTGTGTCCAATTCATGGTTGACCTCGGCACACGCCTTTTTCAGAAAACCGTAGGCATGGATGATCTCCAAGGGCATCGTTTCACGCCCGACGGGAAAGTTTTCGAGACTCCGCTGGGTTTGGGCACCCCAATATCTGTCATCGGGAACACGGACCTCTCCCATCGTATCTTTTTCTATACGGAATTTCACGGTAGAACTCCTTTTAACGGATAATAGTATCTGATTGTGCAAGTAGTGTGCAGTACTTACAAAGAAGAGCTCTCCCTTATGAGAGAGCATTATAGAGTGCCCAGATGGAGGTTCAGTGGTTTAAAAAGAGCCTTTGTTGCGAAATTCGGCGATCTCCGTTTCGACCATCGCATCGATCATCTGTCTGTACAGATCGGCGACCATGTTGGGAGAGACGCCGAGTGTCAATGCCTTATGACGCACATGGTTTAAAATATCCTCGATCCGCTCGTCCGCCTTGATCTCGTCGACCGTATGCTTGAACTTCGCTGCCTGCTTGATGTAGTGGTTACGCACGGCGATCAACTCGACGATCTTCTCATCGACTTTATCGACCTCTGTGCGCAGTTCTTCCAATGTATCACACGTTTTGATTTCCATCTCCATTCCCTTTTTCAGGTTGTTTCAACTTATTTTATCCAAAAACTCGCCGCTTTCACGAGAACGCTTGAACGATTCGTAAAGTTCCCCACACTCCCATTCGTCCATGATATCGTTTTGGATATCGTCGATGATCTCGACGAATGTACGGATCAGATCCTCCATCTCTTCGACACGCTCGTCGTCATCCTCGCGCGCGAACTCGTCTCTGGCGGCTGTGATATACGGTATCAAATCCTTTTCAATCAGTTCCTGAAACCTCTCACACACTCTCATCCTCCTGTGACACTTCGATCATCTCTTCGAGTTCAGAAAAGATTTCGGCACACTCCTCTTCGCTCACATCTGCAGCTTCGAGGTCGTGAAGCAGCTCCAGAAAGGCAGCGCGCAGCTCCTGCAGCTGGGCATATTCCTCTTTCGTTGCATCGTCCGCCTTTTTGGCTTCGGCAATCTGCTCGAACAACGCGTCGATCACCTCTTCGATATCGGGAATCACCTCGATCTCAAGCAGCTCTTTCAGCTCTTCACACTTTGCCATCGTCACTCTCCTTTGAAATAATCTATTATACCGATACCTTACGCTTCCTGCACGGGCACCCGCTCGGCAAGTTCGCGGCAACGCTCCAAAAATGGCTCTCCGAAACGGGAAAACTTCACCTCTCCGATACCGCTTATCTCCAACATCTGTTCTTTCGTTCGCGGGAGCTTTGCTGCCATCTCTTTAAGCGTTTTATCGCCAAAGACGATATAGGCGGGCACCTGGTTCTCGTCTGCGATCGCTTTGCGTACTCTGCGCAATTCATCGAAAATTTCACGATCGAAATCGCCCGTTTCCCCCATATCCGCCTTTTGCGTCCGTTTTCTCTTCTCCTGCACGTCCAAACGCGACGCCTTGATCGAAACCGATGCGCCCCCCTTGAGAATCTCTGCCCCGATTTCGGTGATCGTGAAGTTTCGGTGTTCGCCCCGTGCAAGCGCACCAAGCTCCTGAAGCCGCTCCGTCACGACCTCCCATTGCGCCTTCGTCAGCTCCTTGCCGATCCCATAGACAGAAAGGCGCTCGTGCCCGAATTGAAGTATCTTCCGGTTTTCGCTCCCGCGCAGCAGCTCTATGATGTGGTTTTTCCCAAACCGCTGGGAAGTCCGGTAGATCGCGGAAAGAAGTTTACGCGCTTCGATCGTGATGTCGCGCTGTTCGTGCGTTGGTGCCGTACAGTTGTCGCACTTCGTACCACACGCATCCATCGATTCGCCGAAATAATCGGCCAGCTGCAGGTGACGGCACGACTCGCTGCGGCAGTAGCCGACCATCTTTTCGAGTTTATCGAAAGCGCTCTGCCTGTAGCCTCCCTCTTCCAGTCCTTCGATCAACGAGGCGCGCTGCGCGGCATCGGCGGCGCTATAGAGCAATAGTGTTTCGCTCGGCAGTCCGTCACGCCCCGCCCGGCCGATCTCCTGGTAGTAGTTTTCAAGCGTCTTGGGCATACTCATATGGACGACGTAACGGATATTCGATTTGTCGATTCCCATGCCAAATGCCACAGTCGCCACGATGACGGCGGCTTCGTCGTGGACAAAGGCACGATACGCCGCCTGACGCTCCTCTTTTGGCAAACCTGCATGGTAGGCCATCGCTTTGATGCCGCTTTTTTGAAGATAGGCCGCCACTGTTTCGGCACTGTTGCGGGTAAAGGTGTAGACAATGCCGCTTTCACCTTCAAAACGCTCCAGAAACTCCGACAGCTGACGCTTCCCATCGCCAATGCGCGGTTCGGCACGCACCAGAAGATTCTCCCGGTAGACCGATCCGCGAAGCCGCACGGGACTCTTCAGCCCGAGCTGGCGGACGATGTCCGCCTCTACCTGAGATGTCGCCGTCGCGGTGAATGCGGAGACGGGAACGTTCGGGAACTGCTCCTTGAGCAGATGCAGACGCCGGTAATCTTCGCGAAATTCGTGACCC
Source organism: Hydrogenimonas cancrithermarum (assembly GCF_030296055.1). Classification (NCBI taxonomy): domain Bacteria; kingdom Pseudomonadati; phylum Campylobacterota; class Epsilonproteobacteria; order Campylobacterales; family Hydrogenimonadaceae; genus Hydrogenimonas; species Hydrogenimonas cancrithermarum. The sequence goes on along the minus strand of NZ_AP027370.1, from coordinate 2,003,993 downwards.
CACTCACTCACACAGTGCGCTTCGTCGATGACAAACGACGCGATGGGGATCGATTTGAGAAGATCCAGAAACCCGTAGGCCGAAAAACGCTCGGGCGCCACGTAGAGAAGTTTCAGTTCACCGTTACGAAGTCGTGTGACGATCTCGCCGATCTCTTGCGGCGTCTGCATCGAGCCGATCATCTCCGCAGCGATGCCTTGCATTTTCAATGCACGCACCTGGTCGTGCATCAGTGCCAGAAGCGGAGAGACGACCACTGTCACCCCCTTCTTGAGAAGTGCGGGAAGCTGATAGCAGAGCGACTTGCCGCCGCCAGTGGGAAGGATCATCAGCAGATCTCGGTTTTGCAGCGTCGTATCGACCGCCTCTTTCTGCAGAGGCCGAAACCCGGTATGTCCGAAAATCTCTTTTAACACGTCAACCGTTTTATTCGACAATTCGGCTCCTCACATTCAGATGGGACAATTCTACCCAAAAATCGCCACTTCCAAATGTGATGCATTTTGGAAACGAGGCGTATAACGGAGCGTATCGCACAACGCCAGATCTATTTTTCACAACAACTCCCTTGGCTGCAACAGCTCTGTTTACGAAACAGCGGTTGCGCAACGAACCAGACGATCAATGCCCACAGCACAAGCGAAGAGGAGATCGCCACCCAGCCGCCCTCCTCTTCAAGATGGACGACAGAACGCGGATCGATCTGAAACGAATCGAAAAAGAGATCGAGCCCGAGGCCGAACAGCAGCGACCCGATGATGATTGTCGCAAGATAGATCGCGAGTGAACGGGGGCCAAGCATCTTTTTGACCACTCCCATCGTCACGGTGTTGGTCGCCGGCCCAGCACTCAAAAAGACGAAGGCCGCTCCAAGACTTACACCGCCAAGTACCAACGAAGCGGCAATGGGAAGGCTCGCGGTAGCACACACATACATCGGTACGGCGATGAGAATAACGATAAAATATCCCAGCCAACTATAGTCCGCAAGCCACTCTCCAAAGTTTTCCGGAATCGCCACGGTAATCGCCGCACCGATCAGAAGCCCCCACAGGAGTGGCTTGGCGATATCGCCCATCAGAGTCACAAAACCGTAGCGCATCGCCTCTTTCATCGAAAAGCGCTTCGTTTTCCTTTCGGCACACACATCATCACAGCCGCATGAGCCGCTTTCTTGCGGTTGGATCGCGACAAAAGCAGCCCCCTGCAATGCTTCAGGTGCAGCTTCCGAAAAGAGAGGTTTTGCCACTGCTTTCTCCTCTTTTTCCCCGTAAAAATTGGTCAAAATTCCGGCAACGAAGGCAATGACGACCGATGTAACGACCCGATATAGTGTAAAAATCCAGCCGAACATTCCGAATGTCGCCAAAATCGAATCGACCCCGGTAATCGGTGTCGAGATAAGAAAACTGAGCACCGAACCCCGGCTCGCCCCCTCTTTTTTAATTGCCGCCGCCAGCGGTATGACCCCGCACGAGCAGACAGGCAGAGGAATCCCGAAAAACGTCGACTTGATGACGGATACGACATTGTCACGCCCCAAATGTTTTTGAACGAAATCGCCGGGGACCAGTTCATGCAACAGGCCTGCGAAAAAGAGTCCGAAGAGTATAAAGGGTGCCATGGCACCCGTCAATTCCCAAAGCGCCATCGAAAAAGCGAAAAAAAGATCCATTCCCAACCTTTCCGGTTAGATGAGCTATTATCAAATATTTTAATCATACTACCGTGGTGATTCTATCTAATTTAATGCAAAAAAGTACAAATTACTCTAATTTAAGTTTAAAGAAACATAAGTATGTTATTATTTATCAAAATATGATTTGCTGTATCGTATTACGCAAAAAGGGAACGGTTTTTGCAGGAATTTCAAAAGCTACCTATCAAAGTGGTCTATGTCGAAGATGATGAGATCATCCGTCGAAAGATCTCTTCCCACCTCCAGAAACATGTCGACATACTCTATACGGCTCGCGATGGAGAAGAGGGTCTTCGACTCTTTCTGGAAAACGACCCCGATGCGATCGTGACCGATTTCATGATGCCCAACATGAACGGTCTCGAAATGATCAAAAAGATCAAAACGAAAAAGCCCGAAACACCGATTTTCGTCACGACAGCGTTCGATGACACACTCTATCTCACCGATGCCATCAAACTCGGAATCACCCAATATATCTCCAAAAGCTCTGAACCGGACAAGCTCGTCGAAACGATCCGGGACTTTTTCAAAAGTATGTATCATACATTTTTGACATTGGAGTTTTCGGAAGAAGGCACTATTCTCTCCATAAGCGACACTTTTGCAAAACTCCTCGGGTTCCATAAAGATGAGTTGCTTTCCCGACCGATAGAGAGAGTGTTCAACCCTCTGCACGACACCGATCATTCTCTTTTGCTCAAACGGCTGTCTCAAGCGAACGGAAACGAACATATTCATGCCATTTTTAGAAAGAAAGATGGATCGGAAATCGTCATGAACGGTTCTACCACCAGTGCAACAGATCCGGAACATGGCAAAAAGTTCATCACACAATGGCACCCGATCGATTGTATTATCCGTTCCAACAAACAGATCAGGGAGAGGCTCGAAAAAGAATTTTACATAAAATCTCTGATGAAATTTCATGCGGAAATCAGTCAGAAAATCATCTCTTCACGCAGTATCGAAGAGTTTTTGCAAGATGTTGTCAACAGGCTCGGTGAGATCGATCCGGAGGTCGCCAGTTTCATCACGATTCAAAAAGCCTCTTGGCTGGAGCCAGGTTTTTTTCCTACAGGAACTTCAATCGATTTCGAAAGGCTGATACCCGAGCCTATCGATCTTGCAAAAAAAGGGAACGAGTTCCGCTACCTTCCCTTTTTTCTTTGCGCAAAACACAATCAGATAGTTTTCATTGACGATATCTCCCATCTGGCGCAATCGCCGCTCAAAGAGATACTCTCAAAAGAGAGTATCGTCACCGTCATCTCCATACCGATGAAAATCCAATCGAAAAAGCAAGCAGCGGGTGTCTTGTCTCTTCTGTTCAGCCGATACCACACATTCGACAAAGAGGAGCTGGATCTATGGCAGAGCGTCACCGATACCGTCACCTTCGGCATGGAATCGATCCAGGCGAAACTCGAACGCGATGCACTGATCATGAAACTCGACAGGCTTGCACATACCGATAAACTGACCGGAAGCCTCAACCGCCACAGAGGTATCGAGATTCTCGAGCACGAGATCGCCCGGGCCAAACGCTACGGCCACACCTTTTCCGTCATCTTTTTCGATATAGACCATTTCAAGCGAATCAACGATACCTATGGTCATACGATCGGGGACAACGTTTTGATCAAAGCTGTAAAAGCCATCAAAAACTCTCTTCGATCGACCGATTCCATCATTCGATGGGGAGGTGAAGAGTTTCTGATTATCCTGCCGGAGACACCGCTCTCAGATACCATCCAAATCGCCCGAAAACTTCGGGAACAGATCGAAAGCAGAAACGGCAACATTCCCGTTCCCATCACCGCAAGTTTCGGTGCTGCGGAATGGGAGTCCGCGCTAACGCTCGATACACTCATCTCGAAAGCCGATTCCAAAATGTACGAAGCCAAAAGGCTGGGTCGAAACCGTATCGCCTATTAGAACCCTTCTCAAAAAATATCCTTCTGTTTGTCGCGTACTGCAAGAAAGAGCTCCAGATGTTTCAAAAAGAGGTCGATCAGATGGGGATCGAACTTTCTCCCCCTCTCCTCTTTCAAAAAAGCGACTATCTCTTCGATCGGCCACCCTTTTTTATAGACACGGTCCATACTCAAGGCATCAAATACATCCGCTATCGCCACGATTCGGCCAAAAATGTGGATCTCTCGCCCCTTCTTCCCCATTGGGTACCCGCTGCCGTCGTAATTTTCATGATGTTCCAGCGCGACGATACGCGCCGCCTTCATAAAAGGGCGTTCCGAATGGCCAAAGAGTTCACCGCCGATCGATGCATGTGTCTGCATGATGGCACGCTCTTCGGCATCCAGTTTTCCGGGTTTGAGCAGTATCGCATCCGGAATCGCGATCTTGCCGACATCGTGCATCGGAGCGACGATCCCCAACAGGTCGACCTCTTCATCGCTCAAACCGGCGAGCCGTCCCAATATCCGGCTGTATTCCGCAACCCTCTTGACATGATACCCCGTCTCCTGTGATCGGCTTTCCGCCACCTCTCCGAGAATATAAAGAAGCTCTTTTTGCGTATTTTTGATCTCTTCGTTGAGCTTTATAATATCGGTGATATCGTTGTGTATACTTATAATCTCCTCGATTTTCCCATTGACTTTATAAATCGGAATAAAAACAGAATCGGCCACATGGATGATGTTCTCTTTATCCTGGCAGCGAATCCTGCTTCTCAATACAGTACGCTTTTGGACCGTTTCCTTGATTTTTAGACGAAGTTTCTTTTCTATATTGGGACAGAGTTGGTAAAAAGAGCGACGCACCAGCTCACGTTTCTCGTATCCGAAAATCTCATCGAAACGGCTGTCGGTTTTGAGTATCGTTCCGTCCTCCAGAAAGCGGCAGATAGCGGTCCCTTCGTTAATCGCATTTTGATACTGTTCGAGAAAATGGATCTTCTCCTGCAGTGTATTTTGCGTTTCGTCCAATTCGTTTTTCAGGATTTTTCTGTAATTGACGAGCTCCGTAATATCTTCGAGCAGAAGCATGAGTTGAAAAGAGGTACTGTTGATCTCGTAGATCGGCACCAAGGTGGCCTTGAAAATCAACTCATGATCGAGCTGCGTGACAAGATGTAGCTCACCGTGCCAGCTATCCCCATTCCTGATTGCCTCGAAGAGCGGATAATATCGGTTGAAGTGGTCATCTTTGAAAACAAGACTTTCGAAAGGTTCCCCGATCAGAATATCGAGCGGATAGTTGAGCCGAAGCGCCATCGATTCATTCACCTGTTTGATCCGGCCATCTTTATCGATATAGATAAGCAGCGCCTCCTCTTCGATCGCCAGATAGTGCTGCGCCATTTTGGCCTGTACCTGCGACTGTACCCGGTCATAAACGATTTTTTTTGCAATATCCTCGAGCGTACGGAGCAGTTCGTTCACTTTGACCGGTTTGGGAACAAAGGCATCGATTCTCGCTTCGATGGCGGCGAACAGGTGGTGTTGTTCGCTGAAAGCGGCCATCAAAACGATGGGAGTCTCACGCGCCTCCCGCCGTATGATTTTCGCGAGTTCGACACCGTCCATTTTCGGCATCTTCAAATCGGTCAAAACGATATCGGGACGATGTCTTTCATAAAGATCGAGCGCCGCTTTCGCATTGTGTGCCACCCAAAGTGTTTTGACACGTGGAGCCAAAAAAGGTATGAAAAACCTGCGTGCTTCCTTATCGTTCTCGACATATAGCAGCGTGCAGGATTCCAGCGGATGGTCAAGCTCCACATACAGCCTTTGTTTTTGCGTTGTTCGTCACTCTAAAGCAAAAACCTTTCCAATTTTCCTCTTCCGGAAAAAGTTTCCCTCTTTCGGCTTCGGAACCGTCCGCTATTTCCAGACGCCCGCGATGTGGTGACCGCACTTGGGACACGTTCCCTCTTCGTCCAGATGGTTGACGACGCGTTCACCGATATACCCCTGCCGCTCGATCACTTTGAATCCGCATTTTGGACAGTAGGTCGACTCCCTGTCGGCATCGGGATAGTTCCCGACATAGATATAGTTGAGTCCCTCTTCCTTTCCGATCTCGTAGGCGCGGACCAGCGTCTCTATGGGTGTTGGAGGAACATCGAGCATCTTGTAGTCGGGGTGGAATCGGGAGATGTGCCATGGCATATCCGGGTCGAGTTCGGCCTGGAACTTCGCGATGGCCCGCAGCTCTTCGTCGCTGTCGTTGACACCGGGGATGACCAGGGTCGTCGTTTCGATCCAGATCCCTTTTTCATGGGCGTATTTGATCGCCTCCAGCACCGGCTTGAGGCGGGCACAGCTGATCTTCTGATAACTCTCGTCGTCGTAGAATTTTATGTCGATATTCATCGCATCGATATAGGGGGCGAGTTCGTCGATCGCTTTTCGTGTCTCGAAACCGCTGGTGACGTAGATATTTTTCAGCCCCTTCTCTTTGGCGAGTTTCGCCGTATCGTAAGTGTACTCGAAATAGACGATCGGTTCGTTGTAGGTATAGGCGACCGACTTCGAACCGCTCTCGATGGCGAGTTCGACAATCTTTTCTGGAAGAAGTTCACGGCCGAAAACCTCGTGATTGTGCGTCTGCGGATGCTGGCTGATCTCCCAGTTCTGGCAGAACTTGCAGCAGAAGTTGCATCCGACCGTCCCGATCGAGAATACATCGGAACTTGGCAGGAAATGAAAAAGCGGTTTCTTTTCGACCGGATCGACATGCACCGCAGCCGCCAAACCATAGACCGTCGATTTGAGCTTTCCATTTTCATTGACCCGGACACCGCATTTGCCGTATTCACCCGGTTCGAGTTTACAGGCGTGGCCACACGCCAGACAGAGAACTTTTTGATCTTTCAACTCTTTCGAAAGCCATGCATCGGCTACCATCTCAACCTCCTTTTACATACTGTTTTCTACAGCATAATACAGGAGATATTAAAATATGGTGAGACGCGCCTTCGAGAGCCTGGTGGGAAGGTGAATGGGTAAGAAGCAACAAGCTATTCAGTATTGAAAACTCGGTTCCAACCTTCTAACCTTCTAACCTCACCAACTCCAGCCTGTCGAGGAAGTAGAGATAGGCCTCGATCTCCTTGAATTTAGGCATCAAACGTTGCAGTGCCTCTTTGTAGCGCCGCAGCTGTTGCATATAATTTTGCATATCGTGCGGCGTCGTGGTTTTGTAATCGATGATGACGCCGCGATCCCCCTGGTCGACAAAAAGATCGACGATCCCCGGCTTGCCTTGGTAGACATAGGGGAGTTCATGGATCTTTTTGCCTTCGGTGAGCATCCTATACTCCAGGTTCGCCTCACCCGCTTCGGCCAGTGCCAGTGCTTTGGATTTGTCGCACAGCGCTCCGTAGCGGTTCAAAAAGGCCTCTTCGTCTCCGGTTTCGAAGAGGTAGTGGACACCGAGCCCCAGAAAGATCGCCTCGAAGTCGTTCGCTTTGTAGGTTTCGAGCGGTGGTGCGACCTCCTGACGGCCGTAATCTCTGACATTCAGCGTCAAGGGAGTCTGGTGGATGGAGGGTAGATGATGCATAGTTTCGGTTTCGAGTCGGCCGATGGTTTGTGGAGGAAGTTCCAGGAAGTCGAAAACGGAATTTTTGGGTTTTTTGATGACGAAGAGGCTGTTTTTGGCACGGGTGAAGGCGACATAGATTTTGTTCATGCTGTCTTCTGCAGCCAGCCGCTTCTCTTTGTCGGCAACGGTTTTGAAGGTTTCGTCGATCAGTTCACGCTTCTTGAACTTCATCCGCACCGCCTTGAGTTCGATCCCCTCGTAGTCGAAAATAACAGGCGACGTATCGTTACGGCTGCGCCCCAGGCGGTCGAGGACGATGAGATGTTCGAACTCGAGCCCTTTGGATTTGTGAATCGTCAGGACGTTGATGCCCGCAACCTCTTTGGGCGGCAGCTCCTCTTCGTAGTTCCCGATCTCGTAGACGAATTCGTTCAGGTCGTGCAGCGGTATCGCAAACTCCAGCAGTTTCATCGCCGCCTCGTCGAAGAGCTTGTAGCGCTCCATCGCCGCTTTGATCATCGCGGCGGGGCGCTGCAATGGGATATCGGGGCTGAAGGTTTCGTCGTAGGGGCGGCCGATGAGCGAGAGGAAGTTGAGACGGTGCAGCGCCCCTTCCATTCCTTTCTGCTTCGCGTAGATAAGCCGCATCAGCTCGATGAGCGCCTTGGCACTCGGCTGCTGGGCCACTTTGGCCCGCTTGTGGGTGGCGATGGGCTTGCCGAAACGCTCGGCGATAGCGTCGCCCACCTGCAGGATCTCTTTGTTGTCGTGCACCAGCACGGCGATCTGCTCGTCCGCCGCACCCGCGTCGAAGAGCCGCTGTAGCGCATCTCCCATACTCTCGAGCACCTCGGCCGCTTCGGCCACCTCCACGTAGCCCCCCGCTTTGTGGGCTTTCTGTGGCGGCTGTACATAGGGGAAAGTGCGGTTGACGAAATCGACGATCGTCGCTTTGGAGCGGTAGTTGGTCTCGAGGTATCCGACCGGTATGCCGAACCGCTCGGCGACATGGTGGAAAAGCGCCTTCTGCCCGCCGCGAAAGCGGTAGATCGACTGCTTCGTGTCGCCGACGTAGAAGAAGGTGCGGCCGTTCTCGCTCGCGGCGATCTCTTCGATGATCGGCTCGAAGATCCGATACTGCGTCACCGAAGTGTCCTGAAACTCGTCGAAGAGGATGTGCCCGATCCGCGCATCGAGGCGGAAATAGAGAAAGTCGGTAAACGCTCTCTGGCGCAGCAGTTCGTAGACCAGATGCTCGATATCTTTGAAGTGGAGTTTGCCGGTGCGCTTGAGGTGGTTCTGTTTGCTCCGGCGGTAGGCGTCGTAGAGGCCAAACATACGTGCCAGAAAGAACTGCTCTTTTCTTTCGTAATAGCAGGCCGTTTCGCGGTAGAGGTTGTGGAGCCATACATCCATCTCCTCCACAAACCCCCTGGAGAAGGTGCGGTAGTTGAGCGATTCTCTGCCGAACCACCCCTTTTCGACCACCTCGCGAAGATTCTCGAACTGCATCATCCCTTTGGCAGTCGCACTGAAGTTGCCGCTCAGGACGAACTCCTTGATCTTGAACGCCCACCGCATCGCCGCCTCTTCGTCGTAGGGCTCCACACGAAACGCCGTGGGCGGCAGCTCTTTCTCTTTTTCGTATAGAAGCTCGAAAAAATCGGCGATGTTTTGCCGTTTCTGCGCCTCGAAACGGGCGAAATCGATCAGGTCGCGGTAGCGCCCCTCGTCCAGCTCCTCCAAAAAGCGCTCGAAAAAGGCATCTCTTGGCTGTGCCTCCACGGTAAAGTCACTCTGAAGCCCCGCATACCAGCAGAACTTTCTCAGCACCTGATGGACAAACTTGTCGATCGTCATCACCTTCAGGTCGCTCTGCAAAAAGGCACGGAAAATCTCCGGCCGCTTCGCCTCGATGGCTTCGGGAGTCAGCTCGCTCATCTTCGCCACCTCCTGCGCCATAGCCTCGGGCATATCCCGCAGGGAGCCCAACAGCCGTTCGCGCATCTCGCCCGCTGCTTTGTTGGTAAAGGTGATGGCCAGAATTTCGGAGGGCTTCGCCCCCGTAAACAGAAGCGCGAGGTAACGCGCCACCAGTGCGAAGGTCTTGCCGCTGCCCGCACTGGCGCTGAGTGCATAGAGCCGTTGCATTATCCATCCCTCCCGCAGGCAGTTTTGTAGTCACAATAACGGCATGCCTTCACCTCATCGGTCATCGCGTACTCTATACGATTCTCCTGCTTCATCGCTGTCAAAATCTCTTCCAACCGCTCTTTTTGCGGTGCCGTGTCGACCGTCACGACCTTGCTGCCGCAAATATCCCAGTAGAGTGTCTCGATGCGCCTGTTTGGATAGACAGACTCGGCCCAGAGCCTGTAAAAAAGGAGCTGAAAATCGTTCTCGTCCTCCACCGTCTTGTCGATGGAGCATGTCGTTTTGTAGTCGATAAGCCGCACAACCCTCTCCCCCAGGTCGACCCGGTCGATTCTGCTGCTCAGTTCGAATCCACCATATGTGACGGGACACCACGCTTCGAGGCGAACCTGCTCGAACCCTTTGAGCGCTTCGAAATCGGCTTCGCAGAAGGCGCGAAGTTTAGGCTCCCACTCGAGTGAAATCTCGAACCTCTGAAGCGGCGAGGCGGCCCTTTTGTAGAGTGCGTCCATCACGAAGGCGTGGTAGCTTTGCCAGCTGTCGAACCTCTCTTTTTCTCTGGCACCCTTTTCCAGGGCCTCGTGGATCAGCGTACCGATGTTGGGTTCCTCCTCTTCCGCTTCCACTTTGATACCCTGAAGATATTTGTAGTAGAAACGGCGGGGGCAGACGAGGTAGTCTTTGAGGCGCGATGGTGTCAGCTTCGGCCTTGAAAGAAAGAGGTTCTCGGCTCTGATCGCAGCGTCGTAGCGGACGGGAGGTTCGCTCTGCGGTGCGATGATGCTCCGGTAGCGTACATCCTCTGTTTCGGCCTCTTCGAGCCCAAGCTCCAGCAGAAAGCGGCTCGGCAGCTTCTCTTCGTTTTTGACATAGCAGATCGCCGCGCGCTCGCTGTTTTGCAGCAGGCGGTAGTAGTAGTTTTTCTGAAGATTCTCTTTCTCTTTTCGCGTCGGCATCCCGGCATGTTTTCGGATGGCGGAGTTGAGAAAGAGATCCTTTTCGCTCACTTTCGGAACCACCTCTTCGTTGAAATCGACGATGACAACCCCGTCGAACCGTTTGCCGCGGCTCTCGAGCACCCCCATCACCGTCACCCGCCCCCCGCCGACGTCGTCGATCTGCAACCCTTCGATGCGCTGCAGCCAGCTGTGGAGCAGATGGAGCGGCTTTTCATGCCGCAGCAGCGGCGCGAACCGTTTGAACATGAACATCGCCTCGTCGATCGCCTCCATCTCCCTGGGCGTCGCAGGAACCGTCTGCAAAAACTCCAGAAAACTATCGAATCCGTCGACTTTGGCGAACTTTTCGGCGATTACACTGCCGGCCATCTTCGCCTTGGCACTCGCTTTCGCATCGGTCAGCGCATCGTAGAGGTCGGCCAGTTTCCGGTAGTAGCCGCTCTGCACGAATGGGGTCCCCATCGCGTAGTTGAAATTTTTCGCCACATCGAAGAGCTTCAGATACTCCGCGAAACCCTCGTCCGGGACGATGACCGCCACCCGGTCCGGAACGGCCCCATCCTCGATGAAACGGTCCACCTGTTTGAGCACGAACGCCGCCTGGTTGATCCGCTCCTCGAAAGCCGCCACGTCGATACGCTCGCGTTTCAGCCTCGGCAGCGGTGCACGGTTTGCGATCTTCCGCCTCTGCCAGTCGAGCTCGAACCGGTAATCGACCGGCAGCCGCTCTTCAATCCCCAGCCGGTCGATCAGCTTCGCGTTGAAGGGGGTCGAAACGAAATGCAGCCGCAGCGGCGTCGTGATCTTTTCGAGCACACCGATCTCGAAACGGCTCAGGTACCCCTCCACGTAAAGGTCGATGCGCTCGAACTGCTCCAGAAAACGCTCACCCAGCCGATAGTCGCCGATCGTTATCCGGTCGGCCATCCCTTCGCTTTCCAGCAGCGCCCTGTAGCGGCTGTAGATCTCTTCCAGAAGCCTCAAATGGTCCTCGAAATCTGCATAGGTGTCCGCCATACGGATCGCGTCGAGCGTCACCCGCTCCGCAAAGAGCTCCTCGAAAAAACGGAAGATGAAGGTGCTGTTTTGCACGAAACTCAAAAAACTCTTTTCAAATCCCAGTTTCCCGATATCGACCCCTTCGATCGCCCGGTAGAGATAGAGCACCCGGGTCGCCTCGTCCACGAACACACGCTCGGGCACGACGACGCAGCGCTTCAGGAACTCGTCGATCGTGTAGAGTTTCGGCAAGATGGTGTTGTCGTGTTCGGCCACGTAGTCGCGGATCTGCCGGTGGGTCGAGAAAACGAGACACTTCACGGCACGACCGCCTCGAAAATGCCAACTTCCCGATTCTTCCGGATCTTTTCGTATGGCAACACCAGGCCATGCATCGCGATGTAGACCCCCGGTTCCAGAAACCGAACCGCCGTCACCGCCATCGCCAGGTTGGCCGTCGCCTCCACGGGATCGATGGAAAAGGGCACCATCGCCCCCGTCAGTACCACCCGTTTGTCGTGTGAGCGGCCAAGCCATCTATCCAGCGCCTTCGCGCTTCGGTCCATCGTGTCGGTCCCGTGCACGACGACGATCGCCTTCTCCTCTACTTTCGCCACGATCTCACACAGAAGATCCCGGTCGGCGTCGTCCATCTCGAGACTGTCTTTGTAGATCGTCCCGCTGATCTTCATTTCACACCCGTGCCGCAAAGAAGCGGCCGCCGCCTCCACCGCTTCATCGTCCGCAGGAACGAAAAGCGAACCGTTGACCGGATCATAGCGTTTGTTGAAGGTCCCGCCCGTATTTATAACTCGAATCATTTTGTCCTGTTTTTTAACGGCTATTATATCGCCAAACCGATTAAGCGCTCATTCGAGCAGCATCCCCGGCAAATCGGCAATTGAATCGAGAAGACAATCGGGTTCGATACCTCGTTGAAGATCTTCGGGCCGAAATTTTCCCGTTTTGACCTGACACGCTTTCATACCGGCTCTTTGCGCTCCGAGAACGTCGCTTTCGATATCGTCGCCAACCATGAGAACTTCGGAAGGCTCCACTCCCATCGATGCGGCGGCAAGATGAAAAAAGTTGCGGCTCGGTTTTCCCAGAATCGTCGCTTCTTTCTGTGCCGCGAACTCGAGCAGCGCCACGAACCCGCCGGCGTCGAGACTGAGAGCACCGTCTTTGTCTTTGAAATAGCGGTTTTTCGCGATGGCGAGCAGTTTCGACCCATCCATCAAATGACGGAAAGCCGTGTTGAGATTTTCATAAGTGAAGTCGATGTAGGCATCTGCTACGACAACATAGTCGGGGTGTTCACCGAGGTACTCTGCAAATTCGCCAGCCACGTTGCGATAGAGTAGGAGATAGGCGGTCGCATCTTTTTGTTCGAGGTACGACTTGGCGGCATCGAGTGCGGTAAAAATGGAACCGCTCTCTACGTCGAAACCCATGCTTCGCAGTTTTTCATGGACCATCGCATGGGTCTTTCGTGTCGTATTTGTGATGAATCGGACGGGAAAGCGCCCGCTCAAAATCCGTACCGCATCCAGTGCTCCCTCGACCACGTTTTCGCCTTCGTACAAAACCCCGTCGATATCCAGTAAAAGCGCTTTGATTCCAGCCACGACGATACCTCCCTGGTCAAGCTATAATAATTTATTATAACATAACATTTGAACACCAAATGACGATATATTTAATTAGGAATGGTACAATAATGCTATGAATGAAATTATCCGAAAAAATCCGCGTCTGAAAATCATGCTGCGGCAGGTCAAACCGCTGATCACCAACTATATCGACATGGCGCAGTACGATTACGAACGTTACGGGCTGAGTTCAAGCACCGTGCTCGTCCAGGCACCTTTGAAAATGCTGTTGACACTGGAGCGGTATACACGGAAAACCGATATGGTGATGGCCCTCGACCAAAACCTCTTTTTCGTCATCTATCAAAACACACCCATCGATAAAGGGAAAATCGCTTTCAGAAAGATTCTCCGCCTCTTCGCCAAAGAGATTCACGAAGGAGAAGTGCGCGCGGCCATTATGGAGCTCGGCGAGACGGAAACGACACCGGAAGAGATCATTGAACGTCTCATCATCGCACTGCACGAAGCGGGCACCGATGAGAAAACCGTTCTGGTCGATGCTTCGAAAATCCTCTACTGAAACCACTAATCTTCCACTTCATTCAATAGCACCCCGATGATATCGCTCATTGTCAAAATGCCGTAGATCTCATTCTCGTCGATCACGAGCAGCCGTTTTATACTGTTTTTGACCATCATCCGTGCGGCATACTTCATATCGAGTTTTCTCGAGACCGAGACGGAGGGTGTGGAAGCGATGTCGTAGACGTTGAGAAGGTCGATGTCACCATCCTCCGCTACGATCGACTGTAAAATGTTTTTGAATGTCACCAGCCCGTAGGCACCATGTTCAGAACTCTTCTCCACGATCACCGCTTTGACTTGATGTTTTTTCATCAGTAGCAACGCTTCGCGTACAGGCGCCATCGGGGATACGATCACCAATCTCTCTTTGGGTGTCATTACCTCTTCTACCAGCATCATAAACCTCCTGCTTAAAGCAAATTTTTTATTTCGTCTTCGAATTTGTGAAGCACTTCGATATTCAAACCCGCCACATGTCCAACCGGCACAGTGAAAGCCAACGAACTGTTTTCGTCGTTTTGCATATCCATCTCGTTCACGAGTGCCTTCAGTACGCGCATCGAAATTCTTCGTGGAAGAACGAACAGAAGCAGCGATACATTCTCTTCGAGCGTCAAACCGAAAAAGATCTTCTTCTCCTTGAGGCCGAGGTTGCGTCCACGAAGAATCGTCACGGCACCCGCTCCGGCGTTCTTGGCGAGCCCCACCGCTTCCTCTTCTCTCTCTTCAGGCACGATGGCCACCAGCGCAACAAATTTCATGATGCCTCCTTTTTGGCAAGATAATGGGCGTAGATACCGTAACCCATCACTGTAATCATCGGAAAAAGCGACGCGAACGCGATGAGCCCGAAGCCGTCGATCAACGGATTACGCCCTTCGATATTTTCGGCGAGCCCAAGCCCCAGAGCGGCCACAAGCGGTACAGTCACCGTCGATGTGGTCACCCCGCCGCTGTCATAAGCGATCGGAATGATGTAGCGGGGGGCGTAGTAGGTCATCGCGATAACGAGCAGATATCCGACGATGATATAGTAGTGAATGGGATCTCCTGTGACGATACGGTAGGCTCCCAACGCGATGCCGATCGCGACTCCGGTCGCGACCGCGATCCTCAGAATTTTTTGGTTGATTCGCCCCTCGCTCACCTCTTCTGCTTTGATGGCGATGGCCAGAAGCGCCGGCTCCGCCATCGTCGTCGAAAAGCCGATCAGAAAACCGAAGAGATAGATGAGCAGATCGTTCTTCATCCCCGTCAGCTGAAAGGCTATCGTCTCTCCGATCGGGAAGAGTCCCATTTCGAGGCCGAGAATGAAAGCGTAAAGACCGAGGATGACAAGTACGATACCGACGACGATTTTGTGCAGGTGAGCTACCGCTTTCTTGATGATGGCATACTGAAAGAAGAAGATGACAGCCAAAATCGGAAGCACATCTTTGACCACGGCGACCAGGTCCCAAAGAATGTCCCACGGGTCGAAATGCTCTTTCGCTTCGACTGTCGCTTTTACCGCTTCTTCCATGACGGCAAATGCGGTTTCCGCACTTTCAGGTGCAAACGCGTAGACGATGATGCCGTAAAGCTGTACGAAGATCATGGGAGTGAGCGAAGCGAAGGCGATGAGCCCGAAGCCGTCGATGGCAGGATTCCGCCCCTTGATCGAAGAGGCCAGGCCGATACCGAGTGCCGCGACGAGCGGTACCGTCACCGTCGATGTGGTCACCCCGCCACTGTCGTAAGCCAGACCGATGATCTCTTTTGGGGCGAAGAAGGTGATTCCGACGACAAGAACGTAGCCCGTAATGATATAGTAATGGATCGGATGGCCGGTCAGAATGCGAAAGACTCCGAGTGCGATGGCGAAACCGACTGAAAAGGCGACGGTCATGCGCAGAAAAAAGGCATCGATCTTGCCGGCACTGATCGCCGCCGCCTTATCGGCGATGGCGATCAGTGCCGGCTCGGCCACCGTCGTCGAAAAGCCGATGGTGAACGCGAAGAGCAGCAGCCAGAAAAGCGACCCTTTTTTGGCGAAGTCGATCGCCAGATTTTCACCGATCGGGAAAATCCCGAGTTCAAGGCCCCGGATAAAGAGTGCCAATCCGACGGCGACGATAAACAGACCGACAACGATGGAAAAGAGGTTTTCAGGCATGGCCTGGACGATGGCGGCCTGAAAGAAGGTAACGACGGCGATGATCGGAACGAGGTCTTTGAACGAATTCTTCAGATCATACAGAAAAATTTTCACCGATGCCGCAACCATTTTCTACCCGTTACCCTTTTTCGTCACTTTTATCAGTCTCACTTTTTCTCAAAAAGCGTAGCCGATAGCCGCATACACGGTGGAAGTCGACATTTTCAAATCGCTTTCGCCAAACGCGATACCGCTTCCACTGGTATCGACAGCGAGATCCTTCAGCTGCCAATATGTGTAACGAAACCCTGCCGTCGCATAGAGTCTCGGACTCAATGTAAACCACCCCATATCTTTGTCATACGAGAGAGCCTGAAGCCGAAGCCCTATATCCACGGCATCGAACCAACCCTGCACATTCGAGTCGGTACGGGCATAATCGTTTTTCACGGAACCGAACTGATAGCCGATCGTCGCGGAACCGTAAATCGAAAAGATACTTCCCAGCGCTTTCGACACCTGTATGCTTGGTCCTACCCGAAATGTCAAAATCTCCGTTTTACTCTTTTCGTAAAGGTCGTCATACGCCGGATCCGTGCTGCTGTCGCCACTCTTTTGCGAATCGATCCATGGCGTAGAGAGACCGAACATCAACCCTGCACCCGCATACGTCCTCTCCGAATCATGATAAAAGTCGTATCCGACAACACCCTCTGCATCGAACCCTTCGAAACGGTAATCGAGCGATGGCATCTCTATGACGGACGTCGCATACGGCTCGCCCCCCGTCACCAACGACTGGCTGGCCTGTTGGAGTCTTTTCGAATCAAACCATGTGAGATTGTAGGCATAGTACCACACCGAATCTGAAATATTTTTGTGCTGTTCCACCAGAGAATAACTCTCTATATCTGTAGATCTCGACACAGTGAGCCCCAAAAACCCGCCTTCCATCTCGAACGTGCCGTCACCGTATCGAATCTCTCCGCCGAAAGCCATGCACGCGACCACTGCAAAAATCCATATACGCCGCACACCTTCTCCTTTTTCAGAACTGGCGTTAAAATATTTTTTTTATCTTTTGGACCAAACTCTCTTTTTTCACTTCGGACTCATCCCCTTCGGTGTCGGATACGAGGTCTTCAGGGAGAGAGCCCTCTTGTCCTATCTCCACATTCACCACTTCAAGATTCGGGTGAATCAGCTCTCTAAGCCTTTTTTCAACAACCATTTTCGTTGTCATGAGACTCATCGAACAGCCGTGGCAGGTTCCTGTAAGCTGAATATAGACTTTTCCATCTTTGACACCCATAAGCTTGATCCCTCCGCCATGGGATTTGACATACTCGCTGACGGATGGCAGATGATTTTTGACGGCAGTATAGATATCTTCATCTGAAAATGGCATCATTTCCGACCCTTTACAAGATAATTTTTCGGATGGTAGCTTAAAAAGTATTACAATCACTATAAATGGTGCAAAAAAGAGCGGATTCCGATCGATATTTATTCAGAGCGTCGAATTAACAAATACGTAATACATTCAGGTTATAATAGCGCCATAAATTTTCATAGGATCCGCTTGTTGAAATATCTGTTCAAAAAAAATCTATGGACACTTTTCAATACGCTCGCGATTATCGGATTTTTTCTTTTGTTGCTCATCGGATATGCCCAATACAGGAACAGTCTCGAAAAATTTCGTACGGAGTTGGTATATCTCAGCAAAGCTGCACAGAGTACGACACTTCACTATCTCATGCAGCAGGAGATGCTGCTCGACCTGCTGGGGTCCGAGATTACAAGAAGCGGACGGACTGTTCGAAGAGAACACCTTCAAGCACTTTTCGACCGTCTCATGAAAATCAATCCTGCAATTGCAGGATTTGCCATCAGTGATCCCGATGGAAACGTCTATATCGTCAGCAGCAACAACGATCCTGAAAAAATTCCCAATCTCAAACAGCAGCCCGAAAGCAGACAAACATTCTTGGAGGCACTTGACAGTCAATATATGGTTCCCGGAAGAGTCTATTACCTCAACGCGATAGACACTTGGATTTTACCTTTGAGAAAGGCCATCCGCACGCAAGATGGAAAAGTACTCGCCGTCATCTCTATCGGGCTGAAACTCGACGACGCCATTACAATCTGGAAAGAACAGGTCAAATCCAACACCATACTCAGTATCGTTCTCGACAAAAGCTGGTACCGTATCTATCAAAGCGACAAACCGGCATCGCGATACCCTCGGTTTTATAATCGTCCTCTCGATACCGAGCGAATCGATAAAATAGAAGAAGCTCTTTTCAGAGAAAACGGCATGCATCTGGAAGATCTGCGAAAATCGGACCGATGTGCTCTCATCACATTTCCTTCGTTTTTGCATGAAAAAGAGCTTATTTCATGGTACTATCTTCCCCGCTATCGGCTCTGGATCCACTACCATCTTCCATTCCGTCACGTGGTCAGCGAACTGCTCCCCGCCTGGCGCAATATTCTCATACTCTATTTTATTGTTTTGGCTATCGTCTTCTATCTTTTCAGAACAATCGATACCATCGAAAAAAAACGCACAAGAGAGCTTCTGCATCAGGCGCTTCACGACAGACTGACAGATCTGCCCAACCGTATCTTCCTACAGCGTGCCATACGCAACTGGATCTATCCCGATGCGCCACCTTTCGCCATCTGCTTTATCGATCTCGACAATTTCAAAAACATCAATGACAGGATGGGCCATCACTACGGTGACCTCATCCTGGTCGAGGTGGCAAAACGGTTGAAATCGACACTCTCGAAAAATACGCTGCTCATCCGCCATGGAGGGGATGAATTCATTTTGCTCCTCCCGGAATGTCGGCAGGAATCCCTCGCGAAAATAGCCGGCGAAATCATCGAGTCGGTTTCAAAACCGATGCAGATCGGCAAGACGGTTTTCACTCTCGGTGTCAGCATCGGCATCAGTTGCTATCCGGATAATGGAGAAGAGCTTTTCGAACTGCTCAGTGCCGCCGATATCGCAATGTACACGGCAAAAAAGAGAAAAAACAGTTTCGCCTTCTTTAGCACGGAATTCAAAGCACTTCGTGACAGAAACAGCATCATCGAACAAGAGCTCCGAAGCGCTCTCGAAAAAGAGGAATTTTATGTGGTCTACCAACCTCAAATCGATCGAAACGGAGATCTGCACGGCGTGGAAGCACTGATCCGTTGGGAAAGTAAAAAACTTGGAAACGTTCCGCCGGACCGGTTTGTTCAAATCGCGGAAGAGAGCGGCCTGATGCCGAAAATCGGCCATTTCGTTCTGAAAAAATCATTGGAAGAGATCGGAAACCTTCAAAAACAGTGTGATATAAACTTCTTCGTTTCGATCAATGTATCGATTCGTCAATTCCATGAGAACGATTTCACTGGAAAGCTCCTCGAAGAGATTCAAGAAACCGGTTTCGATCCATCCCGCATCGTCATTGAGATCACAGAATCGCTCTTTATCGAGGAGCTGGAACAGATTGTCCGACTGCTTCAGGAGATCAAGACAAAAGGGGTGCGTATTGCACTCGATGATTTCGGTACCGGTTACTCATCCTTGAGTCTGCTCAAAAAACTCCCGATCGATGAACTGAAAATCGATAAAAGTTTTATCGACACGCTTCTTACCGAAAAAGAGTCGGAAGCGATGGTCAACGCGATTATCACACTCGGTAAAAATCTCGGATTCGACATCGTCGCGGAAGGTGTCGAAGAGCGTCGACAATACACCTGGCTCGTTGAAAAAGGGTGCGATCTCTACCAGGGGTACCTTTTCGCAAAACCGATGCGCATAGACAAATTGATGAAATTTATCGAAAAGAGCACTTCCACCACATCCAACCTGCTATAATGCCGCTTCAAATTTCTGGAGTGCAATGAAGATGAGAGAGACAGTCCACAGACTCAATACAATCGACAGGGGCATCCTCTTTATGCTCGCGAGCGCCCTCATATCCGCCATGAACGGTGCCGTAGCCAAAGTTCTTGGAGATGGGATGAGCGCCATGGAGATCGTCTTTTTCCGCAATATGATCGGCGTGCTCATCATCCTAGCTACGCTTCGTCATACACCGGCTGCTCTGCCCGGAGGCAGGCTCCATCTGCTCCTGATGCGCGGGTTCTTCGGTTTCAGTGCGATGATCCTCTTTTTCTATACGATCACCACGATTCCGCTTGGTGAAGCGATCACGCTCAACAAAACCTCCCCACTCTTCGTCGCGATCCTCGCCTTTTTTCTAATGAAAGAGCGGCTGAACACCTACGCCATCCTCGCACTCGTCGTCGGCTTTTCGGGTGTGCTCTTCATTACGAAACCGGCCGGTTTTTCGATGAGCTACGACCATTTTCTTGGGCTTCTCGGCGGCTTTTTCGCTGCCTGTGCCTACGCCACGATCAAGCGCATCCGCGACATTTACGACGCCCGCGTCATCGTCCTTTCATTCGTCGGACTCGGTACCGTGTTGCCGCTGCTGCTCTTTCTTGTTGCCCCATTCGTCGACGCCCCCGAGACACTGGCATTTCTCTTTCCGGAGTTTACCCTGCCCGCATCGAACACGACCTGGGCGCTCATCGCCTTTATGGCAATCATCTCCACCCTCTCGCAGTGGCTACTCACCAAAGCATACAGTCTCGGCCGCGCCGGCATCGTCGGTGTCGTCAGCTACACCAACATCCCATTCGCCATCGGCTTCGGCTGGATGCTTGGCGATCCATTTCCCGACATATGGGTCTGGCTCGGCATCGGGCTGATCGTCTCGGCGGGGGTGCTGCTGAAAAAGAGTTGAGTTTGAAGGGGGCGGGCCCGAGAGCCCGGAAGGGGTTTAGTAGCGGTTGAGTTTGCCGGAAAGACGGCCCATCGACTCCTGAACCGCCGCGATGGCATGGTACCGCTCTTCGGAAATGCGGGCCGCTTCCTCTTCGAGGGCCATCTCCTTCTCCACCGCCTTCTCCTCTTTGAGCACCAGCGTTTCGTACTTTTCATGGAATCTCTTATACTTCTTCTCCAGCGTCTGGAGCTCTTCGACGAGCCGATCGTAATCTTTCTCGTACATCTTGAGCTTCCGGTCGGTATCGGCTTTGAGAATGAGCCGCTTCACTTTGGCGATTTTGTTGAGCTTCTTGTGGATCTTGCGTTCGAGGCGCTGCATTTTTGTGACCAGCTGCATCACCTCCTCTTCCAGTTTCGTCACCTTTTCATGGGTTTTGACGATCGCCTGGTTGATGTCGTCGAGACTCTCTTCGGTATCTCCCAGCACCTTCAACAGTTCTTCGATAGCCTTTTTGGTCCGTTTGAGCTCTTTTTTCATTTTTTTTCCTTTTTGGTTTTTGCCGCCATTGTAGCGTAAAGCGCCGCGAACCTCTGCGACCGAAGTATCAAAACGTCCGATTGGAGTCCGATATTTGACTCTTCGCTCTCGATCGATTCGATCATCTCCAATGCGCTACTTCGTATCGATGAGGCTATGACTCGTCCAGCTCCACTCCTTCCCAGAATTCGTCGTAACTGAGGTTGGTCTGGGCGTTCTCGTCCATCAGGTTCTTCTCCATCAGCTCTTTCTGGACGATATCGAAGTATGCCTCCAGTGCCTCTTCGACGATCCGCTCGGGCGGCTTTTTCAGAATTTCGGAAAAGAGGTGCAGGTTTTCTACGGTTTCGGGTCTGAGCCTTAAAGGCTTGATCGTTCGCTCTTCATTCATGGCGGTATTATATCGTGCTCGCTATAATCCGCCAAAAAAAGCGGAAAATCCACGATGCTTATGAGAAAAAAAGAACTGATCATCTTCGACCTCGACGGCACGCTGATCGACAGCGCGCCCGACCTGGCCGACGCGGTGAACCGTACGCTCGAAACGCTCGGCCACGCACCCTTCGACGAAACGACGATCCGCGGCTGGGTCGGCAACGGTGCCCGGACGCTCGTCAAGCGGGCCCTCAGCGGCTCCACCGCGATCGACGAAAAGCTCGACGACGCCCTGTTCGAGGAAGCGCTGGAGATTTTCCTGGGCCGCTACGCCCAAAATCTCTGCCGCCGCACCCGCCTCTACCCCGGTGTGCGAGAAACGCTGGAAAGACTCCATACGCGCGGCCATCGACTGGCCATCGCCACCAACAAACCCCACGTCTTCGTTTCACCGATTCTGGAAACGCTGGCGCTGGAAACGTTTTTCGATGCGATCCTGGGAGGCGACTCCCTGCCGAAAAAGAAGCCCGACCCGATGCCGCTGCTGCATCTGTGCGGGCTTCTTGACGTACCGCCTGCGCACACCCTGATGGTGGGCGACTCCAAAAACGACATCCTCGCCGCCAAAGCGGCGGGCATCGAGGTCGTGGGAGTGACCTACGGCTACAACTACGGCGAAGATATCGCCCTGCACGCCCCCGACGCCGTCGCGGAGCGGTTCGAAGAGATCCTCGGCTACCTCGAAAAAGGGGGAAACGATGGCGCATGAGAACGCGGTGAGAGTCGCCGTCATCGGCGGCGGCGTGGCGGGGGTGACGGCGGCGCTGAAGCTGGGCGGCGCAGGAGCCGATGTGACGCTTCTGGAAAAACGCGAGAGTCTCGTCAGCGGCCCGCCCTTCTGCCACCTCCATGCCGGAGGCAACCTCTACCGTGAAATTTCCGACGCGCAGTGCGTGGCGCTCCTGAAACAGTCGATCGACTTCGCGCGCTTCTACCCCTGCAGCGTCGACTACCGCCCCACCGTCATCGCCATCCCCCTCGAAGACCCGGGCGAGCCCGCCGACCTGCTGTCGCGCCTGGAGATGTTACAAAAAGTGTACGGAGAACTTGTCGCGAAAGATCCCGAAAACGCCTTGCTGGGTGCGCCCGAAGAGTACTTCAAGATCTACGGCCGTAAAACGCTCGAAGCGCTGAAAGCACGCCCTTCCCCAAAAAAGCCGAGAACGGTCGACGAGTGGATGGTACCTGTGGCGAAGCATCTCGATTTTTCGCGCGTCAAATTTCCCCTGATCCTGGTACAGGAGTACGGCCTGAACCTCTTCAGGCTGGGAGCGGGAGCGACCTTGAGATTGCAGGCGATGCCCTACGTCCGCCTGCGCACCCGAACCGCGGTGGCGCGGATCGAAAAGGAGAAAGAGGGGTGGCGCGTCACGTACACCGACGAAACGGGGACGCGAAGCGAACGGTTCGACTACCTCGTCAATGCCGCGGGCTTCAAAACAGGCGAGATCGACGAGATGGTCGGCGTGACGAGCCCCCGGATGGTGGAGTTCAAGGCAGCTTACGTCACGAAGTGGGAGACCGGCGAAACGTGGCCCGAAATCATCTTCCACGGCGAGCGGGGCACCCCCCGGGGCATGGGGCAGTTCACCCCCTACCCCGGCGGCCACTTCCAGCTTCACGGCATGACCAAAACCATCACCCTCTTCGAGGGCGGCCTCGCCGTCGCCCCATCGGGCTACGCCCAGCCAAGGCTCGACAGCCGTTTCATCGAAAAGATCGACAGAGGCTGGCCCGAGGATGTGGCGCTCTCCCGCACCCGCGCCGCCATCGCCCACCTGGCACGTTTCATTCCCGGCTTCACCGCCGCCGAACCCACACCCGTGCCGCTCTTCGGCGCCCAGCAGATCCCCGGCACCGATATCACGCGGCGCGTCGCCGAGGTCGACTTTCCGCTGCCGCGCTACGCCCGTTGCGAAATCGTCAAGGTCTCTTCGGCATTGGATATGGCTGAAACGATCGTAAAGAAGATGTGGGAAGAGAGGCTTTTGGAACGCTCATACCACCGGAACCGGGCAGTGGAAGAGACCGCACCTCCGCCAGAAACGCAAATCGCCTCCCTTGCCCAACGCTTCGGAATCGACAGAGGCTACCCGGCCGACCTCGCAAAACGTACCGTCTCCTCCCATCCGGCCGGCAATTGACTTCGGACAACCTTTTTTGAGATACGGTTGAGTATAATCGCGTGCAAAAAAGGGGTCCCATGTTCTTCACCCTGATCCACACGATCCATCTGCTCGCCGCCTTCGTCTACGGGGGCTTCCTTTTCACCGACATCCTCTTCATTCAGAAAATGCAAAAGGGCCTCCCCGCCGAGGAAGGGGCCGCCTGCCGCGAAGCGATCATGGTCCACGTACGCAAGGTGGTGCCCTACGCCCTCTTCGTCGTCGTGGGTACCGGCATCGTCATGTTTCCCACCGTCTTCGGCAAGGTGGGGCCCGATGGGCTGACGACGATGCAGACCATTTTGCTCGTCAAGGCATTTTTCGGCCTCTGGCTCGGCATCCGCGGCTTCAACCAGAAGATCTTCAAAATCAACCCCTGGCTCTTCAAAAGCCACTACTTCCCCTTCGGGGTAGTGGTGCTCATCATCATCCTATCCCAGATCATGTGGGCGTTCTGATCCGGCCATGCCCGAAATCGGCGACATTTTATACGACCTTTCGACCCTGGGCGAACCGGTAACGGGACAATTTTCGCACAGACTCAACCGCTTCGTCGCCCTGGCGGAGGTGGCGGGTGAAAAAGTACGGGTCCACGTGGCCGACACGGGCCGGCTCGAAGAGATCCTTACCCCCGGCAGAACGTTGTGGCTGCTGAAGAACCGTCCCGGCATGAAGACCGCCTACACCCTGCTGGCGGCGCGGATGGAAGAGGGATGGGTACTCGTAAACACGCGCCTGCACGCACCTGTCGCCCGTCGGGCCATCGAACTGGGGGTATTGGGGTTCGTCCCCCATACGGTGCGCAACGAGGTGCGCTTCGGCGACAGCCGCTTCGACTACCTGGCCGACGATACCTTCGTGGAGCTCAAAGGGTGCTCTTTGGTGCAGCGAAGCCACTGCCGCTTCCCCAACGCCCCTACCACCCGGGGCGTCAGGCATCTGCGAGAGCTCATGGCCGCCAAAGCGGCGGGCCACGGCGCGATACTGCTCATCATGGCGCTGCGCCCCTGCGACTGCTTCGAGCCCCATCCCGAGCGGGACGAAGCATTTCGGCACACCTTTTACGAAGCGCTCGAAAACGGCGTGGAGTTTCGTGGATTTTTCGTTCGGATCGAAAACAGGCAACTGCTTTACGACGGTGAACTGAGGCAATGCGAAACGGATCGCCCTATCCCTGTTTAATCAGATACTTTCGTCCAAAACCGCTTCGGCATCGTCGATATCTACAGAAGGCAACAATCCCCCTTCTACATGCACCTTGACCACACCATCTCTACTCTGTTTTGCAACATATTCGGGAAATCCGGTGACGCGGGAAGCCACTTCCACCGAACGATTATGCTCCAGGTCGCTCACAAGCACCACCCTGTTGTTGCTCTCCTTGGTAATCGAGAAAATGTTTTTCTTTCCTTTGAACCAGTGAATGTTCCAATAGTAGTGGTTGAAGTTTTTCAAACCATTGGGCTGGTAGAGGCTCTTTTTGATTTCCATCGTATCGCAAATTCTCACATACCGGTTCTGCTTTCTACATTGGGAGAAGAGGGCCACCTCTTTTTCTCCGAGGGTGACATTGATCATTTTTCGTTGGGTAGGATTTTTCATGTTGACCAACATATAATCGCTTTTGGTGGTAACTCCCAGAGCATTGCCCAGCTCCACCGTCGATTTCATCAAATCGCTGAAAGGGTTGCCCGTTTCGCTTTCACCGTCCCGTTCGAGCAGAATGAATCCCGTGGTCGCGACATCGCCATTTTGAAAAGCGGCGATATGCCAGCCTTCAGGAGCTATAAACGTAACGGGACGCTTGCCCACTTCATACACGAAAGCCGTTTTTTCTCTCGTCACCACGAAACCTTTGGACGTGGGAATGATATTTCGTCCGTTGAAGCGCTTGCCCGTGACCGTTTCGACACGCATGCTCAATCCGTCCCTTCTAATCAAACCCACAGTTAGAGGATCCCGGCCACTCAACATTTTTTGATATTTGATTCGATACGTATCGTTGGAAAGTTTGACGATATAAAAAGCGTCACCACTTCGCCAATCGTACCCGAGCCGAACGATCGGGCCTTCGAAATCGACATACATCTTCTCACCATTGAGCAAAAAACCGTCCGATTTCCTCTCCAGACGAATACCGGTAGCGGCAGAGGGATACTCTCCGATTTTGGCCAGAAGTTCCTTTTCATCAAGGGTTTTGGTCGCATTTTCTACTGCATGGTGCAACGATGCGCTTTTTTGAACGGGGCTGGAAGAGGGTTGTTGCATCTTCTGCATCAACGCCTGAAACAATGCTTGTTTCTGTTCCGGACTCAACGCATCGGCCTCATTGCTGGCGGCACCACAACCCGATAGAAGAATGGCCGTAACACAAGCCATCGACCAACTTTTGAAAGATAGTTTCAATACAGACTCCTTCTGACTTTCATTTGAAAAACTACATTTTAAAGCTTTTGGTCTTTAAAATAAATTAATTTTATTATTTTTTGTTTTTGTTATTTTTTCGATCTGTTTTTGTAATACAAGAGAGTGATCCATCACTTTTTTCGGGCAAAAAAATTTTGTGAAAAAGAGCGAAGCGTCGATGGGCGTCGTTAATGGTATAATTACGCAAAAAAAAGGACCTTTTCATGCAACAGCTTCCCCCCTGCCCCCAGTGTGGCAGCCCCTATACCTACGAAGACGGCGATCTGCTGGTCTGCCCCGAATGTGCCCATGAATGGAACCCCGAAACCGCACCCGCCCAGGAGGAGGGCCTGGTGGTCAAAGACGCCCACGGCAATGTACTGAAAGATGGCGACGCCGTCACCGTCATCAAAGACCTGAAAGTCAAAGGCGCCTCGAGCCCCATCAAAGCCGGCACCAAGATCAAGAACATCCGTCTCGTCGAAAGCAACGACGGCCACAACATCGACTGCAAAGTCCCCGGTATCGGCGCCATCAAGCTCAAACAGGAGTTCGTCAAAAAAGCGTAAAACCCCTTCATACATCCGTTCTTCGGGGCTTGAGTTTCCCAATAATCGGGCAATAAAACACAAAACTCGAGCCCTGCCCCACTTCTTACATCTCCTTTTTCAAAGCATTGTTAAGAAAATTTTAAAACTATGTGTGTAACTTTCGAAAAATCCCTGAAGGAGACTTTTTGCAGTATCACTCTTCGCTTCATCGTTATAGCCTCATCCATTACGCTCTTGCCAAAATTTTCCAGGAACTGCTAAGACCTATTCAGGTATTGGAGTTGGGTGAGATCATCTATCAACTTCATGATGCCATATTGGCCAATTTTGAAGTTGATGAATATGTCCTCACTATAGACTTGAGTTACTCGGTAAAAAAGTCGAATATACTTACCTTCATAGGAAGCGAAGTGTGTCGTTCAAATCAGTTTGGACTCGTCATCGCCAATGAATATATAGACAACTATCATGCAATGCTTTCATTGAGTTTTTTGCATCATAAGTTGGAATTTTTCATCGATGCGTTCAACAATAATGAAAAAGAAAAAGAGAATATTCCAGAATCCCTCATGGATGTGCTCGACCATCTTGAATTTGACATTCCGGGGAAAAATCTGAAGTCTCGCGATAAATACGATGCTCAAAAGCTTATCTCCTGGGCTAAAGCGTGTCATATTGGCGAAAATACACTTCCATATTCGGAAAAAGAGTTATTGAATTTGGAAATATTGAACTTAAGTGGTTTTCAGCTGAATTTTATACCAAAACAGATCAGGGTTTTAAAAAACCTCAAAAAACTCTATCTTGCGAACAATCATTTGAGCGCTCTGCCTTTGGAGATATTTTCCCTCCAAAATCTGGAAGTGCTATGGGTGCAGGAAAATAAACTCGCATACCTTTCAAACGAGATAAACCGTCTTGCAAATCTTAAAGAGCTTGTTCTTTATGATAACAACATTCAGAAACTGCCCGTACAGATGAATCTACAATCTTTGGAATTTGTCGCTTTGCATAGAAACCGTTTATCGCAAAAAGAGATAAACAGGTTCTTGGCAACTTTGCCCAACAAGATTGACGTTTCTACTTATGAACAAAAAACCATCTTGCCTTTTTATATCGAGCCCCTCTCATTTTTGACACTTCGGGAAGCGGAAGACTTAAGAGATCGCGTCTTTACGGATATCGATGAAGATGAAAAGAGGCTTTTAAGGGTGAGTCTCTCTCCGGGAGAGAGTAAAGAGATACTTGAAACAAACGATATACGAACCCTGCATTATTGGGTTGCCAGAGAAAACATATCGGCCAAAATCATAGGACTTACCGGAATTTACACCGAGGTTGAAGACGATCAAGAAGATTGCTGGCTTGGCTGGTTTTGCATCGATGACCCATACAGAGGAAAAAGTTTTGGGGAAAAACTCCTGGAATTTTCCATAGAACTGGCACAAGATATGAACAAGAAAACTTTATATATTTACACGTATGACATTAAAAAACACTCAAGAGCGATAAAAATGTACAAAGCATATGGATTTGTGGAGCATGAAGTGCAAGAAAGAAAATATAAACGAGATTTGTACTTTAAAAAAAAGGTTAAAAAAGTGAAAAAAATAAAATCTTATAATGATTTTTTCAGGTATGATACTAAAACAAAAACACACAAGGAAAAGCAATGACTGAAAAAGAGAGACATCCATTCAAACCGTACGTTCCAGAGAATGCAACCAAATTGATTATAGGTACTATACCGCCTCCAAGGTTTGCAAAAAAAGAATTATCAGAAAGCGATGTAAATTTCTATTATGGAAGCGAAGACAATAATTTTTGGGATATAATCGGCGAAATTGCTGGAGTTGATTTCAAAAAGGAAAACTCTATTCAAGAGATAGAAAAAAGAAAAAACTTTTTAGAAAAAAACAGTATTGGCATATGTGATATTGTGCTGAAAACAAATAGAAGAAAACCTGATTCTGCATCAGACAAAGACTTGATTGATATTGATCATTTAAATATTATTAATGAAATATTAGCTGAATACCCAAAAATTGACACCCTCTTGTACACTAGTGATTGTGTAAAAACACAAATGACTCAACTTTTAAAAGAAGTATATGGAAGAGAAATTTGCCACAATAAGGTAAAAACAGTTATATTGGATGAAAAAAAAGAAAAAAATCTAAAGATAAATAATAATGTATATAAAGTATTTATATTATATTCGCCATCTCCCAGTGCAAATCGTCGTGTTTCTCCTCAACAAAGAAAAGAACAATACAAAAAGTATCTAGATATATAAGTGTCAGATGCACTCCTAACCTTCTTCCCCATCACTTTTGTCAATGGAAATTATAGGTTAGGGATTGAATTTTGCATATGATGCCACATATTTTTCAAATTTTTTACAACATCTCACAGAATCGTTCTTTCAACGCCACCATCTCTTCCCCACTTAGCCGGGTCAATACGCCGGTATCCAAATCAAATCGGTCGATATCCACACTACACACCCATGTCGTGATAATGTAGCTCGGTTTTTGAAGTTTGTCCCGTTTGGGTATGGTGATTTTGTACTGGGTCAGGATGTCGTCGGTCGTCAACGGAATAACGATGACGGAATGAAAGAGACTCTCTTGCAAAGCTCTGTTGAAAAAGTCGTTCTGCACCACGACGGCAGGTCGTACCTTGCCCAGTTCGGAATGGTGCTTTTTGCCAAAATCGACCAGGTAAATTTCTCCTTGCTGGATCATTCGGGTATCTTTTCGATCATTTCATCACGCACTTCTTCCAAAATATCCTCTTGACTTGGGAAATGGGCAAGTCCTTTATTGTTCGATAACCACTTGCGATACTCCATCTCTGTCAAGAGCTTTTCAAAAAGGGGAAGATCTTTAGAAGAGATAAAGATACCCTTGACTTCATTGGTCTTTTTGTTGACGACTTTGGCGATGTCGTCGAGATTGTCGAGTACCGAAGGCTTTTTTGCAATGTCGGAAATGGAGATAGTTTTCATGTTGATTTCCTATATCAATATAGGATATTCTATCGCCCTTTGTATTTTATGTCAAGGGAATATGTATCTTTGGCATCTTTGGTGTCAGGTGATAACCAATAACTTCAAAGCAAAAGAGATCTAAGCCTAAATATTGTATTTTATCTCATCCGATCATATAAGAAGTTGCAAATACTCCCCCATGGCGAAAGTTACAGAATTCCCCCTTCAAGACAATAACTCACAAACTGCCATAAATTTACGTTTGTCAAATCCCAGCTCCTTTCTGCGATACCACCATCATCTCTTTTTCACTCTCGATTTTCTCGTACCCCAACGCCCCCGCGATCTCCTCTTCGGCCAGTTTGATGCCCTCGGGCACCTTTTCGCTGTGCAGTTGGATGGCTGTCTGCTTGTAGTTGGGTTCGAATGACTTGGGGTCGAAGAGCGACTGCGTCAGCCTATTGACGAGCTGCTCGTTGAAGTGGAAGGGTACGAAAACCGTCCCCTCTCCGACAACCTCGGTGACGCGAACGATAACGTCGTCGACCCGTCCGCGGGGAGAGCTGAGCGAAATGCGGTCGCCGCTTTTGACCTGCAGCTTTTCGGCATCTTTGGGGCTCAGCTCCACCCAGGCTTCAGGCGCCAAGTCTTCGAGAATCTTGATGGTACCGGTTTTGGTACGGGTATGAAACTGCTCGACGGTTCGGCCGGTGTTGAGAATGAGCGGGAACGCGGTGCAAATGTTCTCCTCCATCGGAAACCAGTCGGCGAAGACGAACTTCGGCTTACCCTCGGCATTGCTGGTCTTCATTCCCTCGTCATAAAGGCGTGGCGTCCCTTCGGGGTGCTCGTCGTTGCAGGGCCACTGGATCCCGCCCAGTTTCTCGATCTTTTCGTAAGTCATGCCGCTGTAGTCACAGAGCCGCCCTTTGCTCACTTTTTTCCACTCTTCGAAGGCGTCTTCGGGTTTGCTCCAGCCATTGAAGAGCCGTTCGTATTTGCCATCGAAATATTTACTGAACTCCACGACGATTTCGAAGTCGCTTTTGGAATCCTTGTAGTTGGGCACCGACTTTTTGGCGAGGTTGCAGCGGCGCTCGGAGTTGGTGTAGGTACCGGTTTTTTCACTCCATGTGGCAGCGCCGAAAAGTACGTCGGCCAGCTCGGCGGTGTCGCTCATGAAGCTATCTTGCACCACCAGCATCTCGAGCTTCGCGAGCGCTTTTCGAAGCCTGGGCTGATCGGGGTAACTCACCAACGGATTGGTCGCCACGACCCACAGCGCCTTGATCTCCCCCCTTTCGATCGCTTCGATGATCTGCGGGTAGGCAAAGCCGCGGCTTGTGGGTACCAGCTCTTCGGGCACGCCGACGATTTCGGCATACTCTCTGCGGTCTTCGGCACTCGCAAAGTTGCGGTAGCCCGGAATCGAGCTCGTAAAGCCGCTCTCGCGCGTTCCCATCGCATTGCACTGTCCTGTGATACTAAACGGCGATCCGCCCGGTTTGCCGAGGTTGCCGGTCATCAGGGCAAGGTTGACGATAGCACTGACGGTATCGGTTCCCATCGCCGACTGGTTGACTCCCATCGTCCAGGCACTCATCGCCGCATCGGCCCCGGCGTAGAACCTCGCCACTTCGTAGAGTCTCTTGACGTCGATGCCGGTGATGTGCGCCACCTCCTGCGGCGGGTACTTCTGAATATCTTTTATAAACTCCTTGTAACCGACGGTCCGCTCGTTGATGAACGTCTCGTCCATCCACCCCTGCTCCCAGATGATGTAGCACAAACCGTTGATGAACGCCAGGTCGGTACGCGGTTTGATCGGCAGGTAGATGTCGGCCATATTCGCCGTCTTGGAGTGGCGCGGGTCGACCACGATGATCGTCGGTTTCTTGCCCCGCACCTTCTTGTTCCGGGCGATATGGAGCTTGAGAATCGGATGGTTGTCGGCAATGTTGGCGCCGATCAGCATGATCACCTCGGCATGGCTGAAATCCTCGTAGCAGCCCGGAGGGCCGTCACTTCCGAAACTCTGCTTGTAACCCATGACGGCACTCGCCATACAGAGCGTCGTGTTGCCGTCGTAGTTGTTGGTCTCGAGCCCCAGCTGAACGAACTTTCCGAGCGTATAGAACTCTTCGGTCAGAAGCTGTCCTGTCGAAATGCAGGCAACCGCACTCTTGCCATATTTGGCCTGTATCTCTTTGAACGCATCGCTGGTCACTCTGAAGGCTTCGTCCCAAGTCACTTGTTCAAATCTGCCGTTCTTTTTTATCATCGCGCCAGGAAGCCGCGAGGGCGCGCGCACCATCTCGTGCTCGCTGAGCCCCTTCGGGCAAAGCGTCCCGCGGTTGACCGGATGGTCCGGGTCCCCTTTGACATAGACCGGATCCCCCTCTTTGACGCCGATGTAGAGCCCACACCCCACGCCGCAGTAGCCACAGGTCGAACGCACCCATTCGTCAGGCGCCTTCTCTTTTGCCACTTTGCCGAAAAAGGGATCATCGATCAAGGCATATTTCTCTTCCTTGATATCCAACCCCAACATCGATTTCAATTTTTCAATCATTTTCCATTCTCCATTTTCCATCTTCCATTCCATTGACGCGTCGCATCAATGGCGCTGATTCCCCGCGAAAAAGTTCCCAGCAAGTCCGAGCGGCACCACCGTTCGATAAAAGAGATACCGGCCGGCCAATTCACTCACCGTTGCCCCGACAAAGGCAATTGCAAGTATAAAGGCCGCGGCGATCCCCATATTGGCCGCAGCGAATACGATCGATACCATCGGCAGGCCGATCGCGAAGAGCGCCAGGCTCGCCAGGCGAAATTTCTTCAGATTACCGAAATACTCTTCCAGCAACCGTTTGGTACGGCTGAGCGGATAGTAGAGCGGATGCTCCCTCTCCAGATACTTGTAAAAAACGGTCTCTTCGTAGATCAAGTGCATCTGGTAGAGCCCCAGCATCAGCGTAGGTGCCAGCAGTGCCAACACGCTGCGCGCCTCACCCGTCGTCGCAAGAACGACCGCGACAAGCAAGAACCCGAGATACCCCGTTCCGAAAAAGCGAAACGTCGTAGACTTTCTATCCCACGCCGGACGCGCTTTGATACGATAGATTTTCGACTGGGCGTAGATGCCGTAGATGCCGAGCGCGAGTATCGGAATCTCGACGATCAACTTCAGCCACCCCGGTGCTCCGAGTGCATAGATTCCCACCAAAAACGTCACGCCTCCAGCATAGGCCCCCAGTGCCGCCGCTTCGCGGCTGAGCCAGGATGTTTTGAGGTTTTTCATTGCCGTAATCGCCAGAATCGGACGCCCCAAATGCAGTGCGGAAAGCGGCAGCCCCACCGCGGCAGGAAGCAGTACGGCGATCACCATCCAAAGATTCGGTGCAGGAAGGTCGAGGCCCAGCAGATGGATCAGCTCGCCCAGAAAGAGTGCGACGAATCCGCCCACCGACATCTGCGTCAAGACCGTCATGAAAACTAGCGGAAGTTCAGGATGGGCCGGTTTGAGAAGATGCTCGTCCGCCGGGCGGATCTCCTCGCCTTCGGGAATGTCGGGCAGCGTATAGCGCGTCGTCGGTTTGGTGATGGAGATATCGGGCAGATGCGGCGCCACTCCCTCTTTGGCCATTCCCTCTCTCAGCCACTCCTCCGTGTCGACCACTTCGATCTCGATGGCACCGGCTGGGCATGCCTGCACACATGCTGGGGTCTGGCCGGCTTCCAGTTTGTCGACACACATGTGGCATTTGGTGACGATGCCACGCTCTTTATGAAAAACGGGTACTTCGTAAGGACAGTTCCAGGTACAGTACTGACAGCCGATGCAGGTTTCGTCTTCATGAAAAACGATGCCGTTGTCGAGTTTGATGTAGCTGTTGGTGGGACACCCCTTCAGACATTCAGGGTCGATGCAGTGGTTGCAGCTCATCGAGTTGAAGAGCTGCAGAACCTCGGGGAAATGCCCCGTCTCCATCTCCCCGACGCGGCGCCACTTGATATCGGCGGGGTTGTTGTTCTGCTCGTTGCAGGCCACCTCGCAGCAGTGGCATCCCACACACGCCGTCATGTCGAAATGGAAACGGTACTGTTGGCCCGGTTTCAACTCGGGAATGTCAATGCTGTAGTTGCCGCACTGCATCCCCGTTTCGGCTTTGTGATCCAAAAAGCTGTCGATCGCACTTTTCGCTTCGCTCATATTCGCTCCATCCCTCAGACCTCTGAAAAGCATAGGGTATTAATGATTCGATTGTAGCACTTTCGATCGCTTCTATATGACTAAAATTTAATCACTGCCATTACGCGGCAAAATGGGCCCTACGCTTCCATATCCTCTTTGTCGGCCACTTTTGCGATAACGATCAGCGCTGCCAGAAAGATTATGATAATCGCGATATAGAGATATGAGATCATTTAAAGCTCCACTTTTTGAAATTGTTCCACGCTGTTTCTCAAAAGAGAGGAGAAGGCTTCACGGGTATCGGAGTTTTCAAAGCGGTTTTTCGGGATATAGAGAAAGCTATCTTCCATATCGAGCAAATAGCCCTCTTTCGCAGCCAATACGCGTTTGAACTCGGGCCACGGTACGCATCGTTGGTTGATACAAAGACCCTCTTCTTCCGCAACGATATGCAGAGTCTCTCCGGCAAACGGCGACTTTTCGAAAAATCGTCTCAACGCCGCTTTCCGTAGAGGCCAGCGCAGCCCGTACCAGTAGAGAAGCAGCAGTGTCGAGACCAGCAGTAACCCGGGGGCGCCGTGGCTGACCGCGCCTACCACCCCGAACTGCGTCAGTGCGATAAAGACCCACCCCGCATACCGTCGCCAAGTATGGCGCATTTGATAAGTATAGGCGAGCCTGGCACCCTCCAGGAAAGTCGCCTCGTCCCAGTGCAGTTTCAACGACTCAGACATGCTCGTCACTCTCGTGGATCCAGAGCGTCTCCTTTTTCACACAGCCGCTCTCCTCCAACGCTTCCAGGATCTCGAGCGTCTCGTGGTAGAGCTTCTCGAAGCGGGCACTCTCCCTGCCATACTTGCGCTGTTCCCGCTTGGCGTACCACCACGCCGCCACGATCGAGAGAGCGAATAGCCCATAAATATACCACTGGTAGGCCTTGAGATTGAGAAGCACGATGAAATACTGCACCGAAAAGAGGACGAAAAACTCCACACTGAAGATGATAACCAGTGTCGAGGAGTGGGCGAAGTCGAGGGTATACTTCTCGATCGCCCGCAATACAGAGAGGTTTTCGTTGACCTTTTTCGCTTTTTGCAGGCATTCGCCTTCGAGTCCATCGAGAGGGATGTCCCGAAGATGGATGTTTGAAAGATTGTACTCCACATTGGTCTGTTTGTAGTCGTACAAAATCTGGGGATGGCTGCCCAACACCTCCAAAATCTGCTCGACGGTGGGCTTTTGGATCCCGAGAATCTTTTGCACATCCTGTAGAATGAGGTCGTAGAGACCCACCGTCTTGATCTCTCGGGCGACGCGGTCGAGATTTGTCAAAGGTTTCCTCCCACAAAAAGTTGATGGGACGCCCCGAGGGGCGTCCGACAAATTTTCTTTAAGCTTTGACGGCGGCGGGAGCCGGTTCGGGCTCCTCTTCGATACCGTAACTCGCGATGTCGTTGTTGGCCGGTTTGAAGATGCCGATGAGTCCCTTGAGCCCTACGCTCATGACGATGTTGTAGAGGAAAAGGAACCAGGCGATAAGCACCATCGAGCCGAAGATGGCCGCCAGGATCATCAGGCCGCCAAACTCGCCGTCCACATAGAGATGGCGGCGCAGCATACCGTCAAGCCCCGCCATGCCGGCGAAGGCACCCATGCCGACCCCGCCGATCAGATAGAGCCAGAAGTGGGCCCAGGTCAGCTTCTTGCTGAAGAGCTTCGTGTTGTTGGTGACCAGTGGCCAGAGCACGTACAGTGCGCTGTAAAGCGTCATGTAGAGCCCTACGATCAACGCGATGTGAAAGTGGGCGAAACTGATCCACTGGGTATTGTGCAGCACACGGTTGAGGCCCATATCGGCCTGGATGATACCTGCGGGAACCGCCAGGCCGAATCCCACCAGACCGCCCAGCAGATAGGCCAATTCCGGCGTCATTTTAAGCGGGCGCGCTTTCCAGAGCGTCACCAGCGTGATAAAGAGCGCCAGCCCCTGGGTCAGCAGCTCGAAAGCCGTCACCATCTCGCCCGAAACCAGTTTCATCATCTCGGGCTGGGGCTGGTCGGCCAGCAGATGGTGGCTCCAAACCATCCAGCTGACGAAAAGCTCCAAAAGCAGTGCAGCCCGGGCGACGTTCTCCATAAAGAGCTTCTGGCCGGTGATGATCGTCGCCAGCAGGTACCAGGACCCGGCCACGTAGATCAGGACCAGGCCGTCGGCCACCAGATCGAGCCCCCACCAGAAGTAGTTTTTGTAAAGAAGCGAGTCGACCGCGTGGACATCCCAGCTCAGCCCGCCCGCGTCGGCGATGAGATAGACAAGAACCAAAATCCCCGCACCCAGAATGACGATAGCGTCGAGGAAGGTGTCCACAGTGCCGCGGAAGATGGCAACCACCGGGAGGCTGAGTGCCGGCTCTTTGGAGTAGGGAGGTTTGCCGGTAAGCTTGTGAATCAGGTTCATCAACCCATCGATCCCGAAACCGGAGATGAGCAGCTCTTTGGTCGTCTTGTTCTTATGCACGCCGACACGGGCGAAGATCGTGGCGTAGATGTTGTAGATGAACCCCAGCGTCCCCACCATGATCAACGCCACCCCGACGACGAATACGAAACCGCCGACGATACTGAACTGTTCGGTATCCGCAGGCAGCGGCCAGTAGAGGGTGTAGAGGGGTGCGTACTGCCAGATAAACCCGGCGATCCACGCCAACGCCGTACCGATCGTGATGCAGAGCCAGACGAAATTGGCAAGTTTCACGCTGTAGAGCGGCTTTTTGGTCAGGTAGGGCACCAAAAACATGAAGGCGGCGAAAACCAATTGATAGGTCGAGCCGAATATCCCCACAATGGGGTGCACTGTCATGATCGAAAAGTAGTGGTCGGGATGGCTGAACATCTCCGGAAGCGGATTGGCGGGGCCGGTCTGCACCATCCGCATGATCATCCCCTCCAGGGCCACCAGGCCGAAAAAGATGAAACTCATCACCACCGCCCGCAGCGTCACCTTCTGCAGGGCGCTGAGACTGTCGGCATCGAAGTTGGTGCCGTTCATCAACTGGTCGAAAAACGGTTTTTTCTCTACTGTTTGCATCAATGGTCTCCTTACTTGCTCGCGAATTTGTCGTTGCAGTGGACAACGAGGGCATCTTTGACCAGCATCAGGTCTTCGCCCGTATGTTTTTCGTACTGGCGTGGGCCTGCATACTCGGTGGATGTGAGGTCGAACGTCCCGCACTCGTGAAAAGTCCAGAGAATGTCGTTATCGTGCTTGGGAACCACCTGCATTTGCATCACCATCGTGCCATCTTTGCGAAAGAGGCCGAAACCGTAGGTGAGGTCTCTGCTCCGGACGTTGAAGCGGACCTTCTCACCCATGTTTGCCACCATCTGCTCTTCTGGGAGCTTCCATTTGTGCCGTTCGATGGAGATGTCGTACTCTCTGTCGGCCTTGATGTCGTGGCGCATGATATCCTCCGCCACCCAGGGGATGGCGTTGTAGGTGAAGATGTGGTGCCCCACCCCGCCGGCGACCAGAAAGGCGATGTATCCATAAAAAGGGATACGTACCCATGACCTGGCCTTCTCTTTACGGCCCAGATTGTAGCCGAACCATGCAATGACCGAAATGATCAACAATGCATAGATCGTGTAGGCCATCCAGTGGAACTTCAACAGTTCGATCGATGTCTGAAACATCCGTCGCTCCTTATCTTGTATTCGCACGAAGTTTAATTGAAGAGCGTGAAGGGTTTTCTTGACATAGATCAAGTGTTGACAAATGAAAGTTGAATTTTTATCATCGTTTATGGTTAATTTTTATACATCTGAAAAGCAGGCTTGTCCAAAAAATGTTCAGCAGGATATGAAAAGTATAACTATGAGTTATCTCAAGAGCAAGGTGGCCAGCAGTAGGTTGAGGAGTGTACTCACCACGAAAAGGGCCCGATAGATCTTCACCGGCTCCCGTTCGAAAAGCGATATGTTTTCTGGATAGTACGGTTTCACCTTCTCGGGATGGGTCAGTTCATACTCCATCTCGCTGTAGACTTCGTAGCGGCGTATTTTGTCACGTTCGATGGCTCGCATCACGACCGCTTCGAACCATGCAGGTACCGTCTTGTTGTAGATGCGCACCGGCTTGGGTGTTTTGAAGACCGGGTTCTGAAACGGTTCGATCTCGCCGTACGGGAACTTTCCGCTCAACGCCTCGTAGAGCGTCACGCCGATCGCGAAAATTTCGGTCTGCTCGTTTATCGGTTCGCCGGCGAAACGTTCGGGTGCGAGGTAGCTCGGTGTCCCGGCACGAGAAGCGATCGAGAAGATCTCGACGATCGAGCCGAAATCGACCAATTTGAAAACCCGCTTGCCGTGGCGTTCGAGCACGACGATGTTTTCAGGCTTGATATCGCCGTGGACCAGATCAAACTTGAGCAGGAACTGGCACGCATGGAGCAGAAACTTTCCGAGCTGGATGGCATCTTCGACCGGCAACGGCTTTTTTTCGGTCAGCTCTTTGAGGCTTGGGCCCTCCAGATACTCCATAACGTAATAGCGGACGGTGCGGTTTCTCGAAATGACCGCTTTCGGGAAAAATCCGGCCTTGAGGCGTGAAGCGTTCCACGCTTCACGGACGAAGAGGTCGAGCTGCTGTTCGTCCTCGGCCGCTTCTACGGGCGGAAATTTCAGAACGTACCTCACCCCCTTTTTTTCCGCCAGCCAGGTGCGTTCGTTCCGAATGAGCGGCCCAACAAGCCGGTAACCGTCGATCTCCTGCTCTTTTTCCAGCCGTACGGGAATGGGGAGGTCGATATTTTTCAGGCTTTGGCGCCTGCTTTCGCCAACGATTTCGATGACGACGGCCGTGGTGTCGTCGGGAAGGTCGTCGCCGACCTTTCGGCTGGCGTTCTTGACGATCGACGCGGCGCCGAATTTGAGCTTCGCCTCGATCTCAAGAGGCGTAAGCACCTTTTCGAGCCCATCGCTCGCGAGCAGAAGAATGTCTCCGGTTTCGAGATTGTTTTCGAACAGGTAAGGGTCCACCGTCTCCGAAAGGCCGATCGCCTGGGTGATGACATGCGCCATTCCCGGCTCGTCGCTGACGTGGGCGAACGAGATCTCCTGCAGATGGCTGTTTCGATAGAGGAAAATGGGAGAGTCACCGACGTTGGCCCCGTAGAGGCGATTGCCATCGATGACGACGATGGAGAGGGTCGTGACGTACTCGGGCCGCTCGTACTCCTCGATCCCTTCACGGTAGAGAATGGCGTTGATGCCGGCGATAAAACGGTGCAGCGATTTTTCGATACTCCAACTTCGCGGGCGTCTCTTGAAGTTGTTCATCAGGTAGTTGACGACGCGGCGGGCGGCCCTGCCCCCCGCTTCCGCACTGCCGACCCCGTCGCAGACGATGCCCACACAGAGGTCGTCAATGACCCTGACGGCGGAGAAATCTTCGCTGACGAGCTCTTTGCCTTTGGCCAATCCGAACGAACTTACTTTGAATAATTCGTCCGCCATGGCACACTCCTTTTCATTAATATCGATAATATCGATTACGCGAGGTTGGTGTAGACCGCCTGCACATCCTCGTCGTCTTCGAGTTTGTCGATCAGTTCGCTCACTTCGTCCATCTGCTCGTCGCTCAGCTCCAGCGGAACGTTCGGAATACGCTGCAAGGAAGCTTTGGTGATCTCGATGCCGTGCTCCTCGAGCGCTTTGCCCAGTTCACCGAACGACGTGAATTCGCCGTAGACACGGATGATCTCTCTGTCCTCGCCGTTCTCCTGCGGAATTCTGTCCTCTTCGAGCTCTTCGAGGCCATAGTCGATCAGCTCAAGCTCGAGCTCTTCGAGGTCGATGTCGTCACGTTTGTCGAATTCGAAGACCGCCTTGCGGGTAAACATGAAATCGAGCGATCCACTGGTCAGCAACTCCCCACCATTGCGTACCAGAATGGCACGGATATTGGCCACCGTACGCGTCCCGTTGTCGGTCGCCGTTTCGATATACATCAGCGTCCCATGGGGGCCTTTGGCTTCGTAGGCGATCTCTTTGATATCCGCCGCATCTTTGCCAGAAGCCCGCTTGATCGCCGCTTCGATATTGTCTTTGGGCATATTCTGCGCTTTGGCGTTCAGGATCGCCGTGCGCAGTTTCGGGTTCATCTCCGGATCGGGTCCCCCCTCTTTGGCCGCCATCGTGATGACACGGCCCAGTTTTGGGAAGATGCGTGACATCGCTCCCCATCGTTTCAGTTTTGCCGCTTTGCGGTATTCAAACGCGCGTCCCATGTTTCTGTCCTTGAATTTTTTATCGCATTATATTATGAATTGCAGCGATTGGACAACATGCATCGGTTCGAAATCGATCATTCATCGTCCAAAATCGATTAAATACGGCCGCCTGCACTCAATCCCCAGGTGGTGCGCCAGCGGGTTTTGACCAGGCTGATACCGAGAATGGCGACGAGTACGACACCGGCAAAGATGAAGAAACCCGCGGCGTAACTGTCGAAGGCGCCTTTGGACCATCCAAGCGTCTTGATGAGTGCCGTTCCGCCAAGACCGCCGGCACAGCCGACGACACCGGTCATGATACCCATATCTTTGCCAAACCGCTGCGGTACGAGCTGGAAGACCGCACCGTTGGCCATCCCGAGGTTGGCCATGATGAGAAAAAGTACCAGAATGGCAAGGTAGAAGTTGTGCACCAGCGTCGCGTTGACAACCGCCAGTGTAGCGACCGCACCGAAGAAGATGTAGAGTGACTTGACGCCTCCCAGCTTGTCGGCGATACCGCCGCCCACCGGCCGCAGTACCGCCCCGGCGAATATACAGAGTGCACCGAAATAACCCGCGACGACTTTCACGTTCTCTTCACCCAGAAACTCGTGGCCGAAAGCGCTCATGTCGACCTGGTAGGTGTTCATCAAATAGACTTTCATGTAGTTCGCGAATCCTACGAAACCCCCGAAGCTGACGGCGTAAAAGAGGCTGAACCACCATGTATCTTTGTCTTTGAGAAGCTTCAGATAATCGCCCAGCTTCTTGGGATTCGGCTTATAGATCGACGGTGGCGCATCTTTGGCCATGAAGGTGTAGACGAGAAAGATGAAGGTCGAAAGAACGCCGCCGACCAGAAAGACCGTCTGCCATCCCCAAAGCTCCGCGATTTTCGGCGCGAAAAGGAAATCGACGACGACACCGATGTTGCCGGCGCCGGCAAGCCCCAGTACCAGGCCTTGAAGTCTTGGCGGATACCACTGCCCCGCCTGAGGGAGCGCCACCGCAAACGACGCACCCGCAAAACCGAGGCCGAAGGCGACCATCAGCAGTTCGTTGTAGGTGATGCTCTCACCGCGAAGATAGGCGTAAAACAGCGACACGATGACAATGGCCTGTGCCATCAATGCCGTCTTTTTCGGCCCAAACTTGTCGACACCGAATCCCAAAACGATACGAAGAATGGCACCCGAGAGAATCGGAATGGCCAGCAGTGTCGCTTTCTGCCCAGGGGTCAACGCGAAGCCGTGCATCGCCAGCGATTCCGAAATCTCCGTCGCCAGCGGCCCAAGCATCGTCCAGACCATGAAACTGAAATCGAAATAGAGGAAAGCCGCGAGCAGTGTGGGCAGATGCCCCGCCGTTTTAAGTTCGCCCAACTTCATTGAAACTCCTTAAAAGTTTAATGCCGGAATTGTAATGTGTTTTATAACTTCTTATTGATTATTTTTTAATCAACTCAGAGTCGATTATTGCTTGATTAAAAAACAGGCAATGCTTCTGAAAATAATTTGTTACACTTTCCGGACATCTTAATTCAGGAAAGTGTATGACACTCGCAGAGATCCAAGCCAGACATACCAAAATAAACAAAATCGAAAAACTCAAAGCTACCCGCAGCTACAAAGAGGCGTGGGAAGCGCTGCAAACCTATGCCGAGAAAGGGTACGACACCATTCTTAAAGAAGATATGGAGTTTTTTCTCAAATGTTTCGGTATCTTCGACCGGCCGGCCACGCCGGGCAGATTCATGATGCGTATCCGCATTCCGGCCGGACGCCTGACGAGCGAGCAGGCGGGTGTACTGGGGCGCATGGCGAAAGCCTACGGCAACGACTATATGGATTTGACGACACGGGCCCAGGTACAGCTGCGCCATCTGGAGATCGAAAACATTCCTTATATTATAGAAGAGCTCGAAAGTGTCGGCATCACAAGCTGGCAGACAGGTGTCGACAACTTCCGCAATATCGTCGCCGACCCGTTGAACGCGCTCTCGCACGACAATATCCTCGATGTCATGCCGTTGATCGGGCAGATGCAGGATCTGTGGCTCAAAAAAGAGGATTGGATCGCCGCGCTGCCGAGGAAATTCAACACATCCATCAGCGGATCGATGACCAATCGCTGCAACCTCTTCGCCCACGACTGCTGCTTTGCACTGGCCGTCAAAGAGGGCGAATACGGTTTCAACGTCTATCTCGGTGGAAAAGTGGGTGCCATCGCCGAGTCGGCGGATGTTTTCGTCCGTTACGAGGAGGTGATCCCTTTCTACGAAACACTCATCAAAATGTATCGGCACTACGGCTTCCGTGACAGCCGCAACAAAAACCGCCTCCACTTTCTGATCAAAGAGGCTGGCATGAAACTCGTGGTCGATACGGTCAAAGAGATGGCGGGGCACGATTTCGACACGGCTGGCGAAACCCTCGTGAAACAGCCGCGCACCGAAGAGCGTGACGGCCGCATCCGGCTCAAAGAGGGCGGCTTCGCACTCCATATGGTCGTACCGTCCGGCATCTTCAGCGGCACGGCGATGATCGAGGCAGGCGAACTGGCCGCGGAGCTCGGCAACGGAAAGCTCAACGTCTCGACGACACAGAATCTCTACATTCTGGGTGTACCGGAAGAGAAGATTCCCGGAGCGTTGACCCGAAAGCCTTACGACCGCTACCACTGCATCTCGACCCCCTACTTCAATCAGATGGTCGCCTGTGCGGGAATCGATCTCTGCCCGTTCGGTGTCATCCCCAACAAAGCCGATGCAATCGAAATGGCTGAATTTTTGGGCGAAACGGTCCCGCTTCCGGCCGATGCGGCGATCCGCATGCACTGGTCGGCATGTGTCAAAGGGTGCGGCGTGCACGAACTGGGCGACATCGGCTTCATCGGCTGTAAAGCCAAAGAGAACGGACAGAATGTCTACGGTGTGCACATCCAGATCGGCGGCAAGTCCTCCATCACCCAGGAGGAGGCTTACACGATCATGAAGACGGTGCCGCTCAGCCGTGCGAAACATTACGTTGCCGAACTCGTGAAAGCCTACCGCGATCTGCGCAAACCGCGTGAATCGTTCGAACGTTTCGAAAGCCGGCTTTTCAGACGCTACTCGAAAGGTGCGATCGAATTCATCCTGCGCTGGAATGTGGAGGTATGCGGACCGAACGGCTTCGAACCGCTTGCATTCGATCCCAAATGGCAGCCCAATATCGAGCATAACGAAATCTTCCTTCTCGGACTCGATATCTACAAAAAAATCACGGGAACGAAAGCGTACCAGGGAACACACCTTTTCAATCCTATCGAAACGAGTCCGGCAAAACACCCCTCCAAAATCAACGATACCATCGATCCACGACTTGGAGAGATCGTGATGAAGATGATCGCACCTTCTCAAAAAAGGTTCGAAGTTTTCACCGAAATCATCAACGAGATGCAAACAAGATAAAATTTGTCGGAATCATTGATGTAAATCAAGTGGCATTCAAACCTTTTAGTATATAATTCACAAAACTGACGAAGAAAGGGGAGAAAATGGAAATTTTACCGCCAGATGCAGAAAAAATCGAGGTTCCGGGTGCCACCGTAGATTTTTACAAATATACGAAGGACGGCATTACCTACTACCAATTCGATACATCCCGTTGCGGGCCGCCGGAACCGATGGTCAACGCAATGAGCGGACTCAAACTAATCGACGGTCCGGACAAGAAACTTGTCATGATCAACCACAAAAAACCGATGGGCCTTCTCGACAAGATCGGCCAAAACTTCGACATCCAGGATGAAACGCTCGAAGATGGCCGAGTCAAACTCATTTTCAGCTAC
Organism: Hydrogenimonas cancrithermarum; assembly: GCF_030296055.1. Lineage (NCBI taxonomy): Bacteria > Pseudomonadati > Campylobacterota > Epsilonproteobacteria > Campylobacterales > Hydrogenimonadaceae > Hydrogenimonas > Hydrogenimonas cancrithermarum. The sequence goes on along the minus strand of NZ_AP027370.1, from coordinate 1,960,162 downwards.
CGAGAAGGTGCCAGCGAAAACGCCAATCTCAACGACGCGGCCTGCCACGGCTGACATAAAAAATATAGGGGGAAGGCATGTTTAACGTCTCGAGGGAGTTTGCTCCTCCCTTCTCGCTGATCGCACCATTTTTCGTGATCGGCTCTATCTTCTATCTGATCGCTTCATTTCTTTTGCCGATGTTCGGGGCCGATGCGAGCCACTTCGACATCAGTGTCGTCGGTTGGGCACATCTCTTTTTGCTCGGTTTCGTTATGATGATCATCTTCGGGGCGATGGCCCAGCTCGTTCCGGTCGTACTCGAAGTGGGCCATTTCAGCGTCGATTTCTACTATGTCATCTGGCCACTTCTTGGGATTGGTACCATTCTGATGGTGCTTGGATTCTGGCTTGCACCGGGAATGCTGCCCTACGGAGGGATGATGGTCCTCATTTCGATGCTCATCTTTCTCGCCGATACGATCATGACACTCCGTAAGGTCGAGCACGTTTCACTTACGGTCAAAACCGTCGCCGTCACCAACGGATTCCTTCTTTTGGGAATTCTGGTCGGATTCGCGATGGCACTCGGTATCGGGGCAGGTGTCGGTGTCGACATCAGTAAATGGCTGAATGCACATATCGTTCTGGTCCTGGGCGGCTACGTAACGCTTACGATTATGGGGATGAGCCTGATACTGCTGCCAATGTTCGGACTTTCACACGGCTTCGACGAAAAGCCGATCAACCTCAGTTTCAAAATCATGGTGGGCGGCGTCCTCTTCTATCTGATCGCGACACTTTTTGACTCCAAAGATTTCCGCTTCTTGGCAATGTTGACGATGATTGGAGCGATGGGGCTCTATCTCTACCAGATCTGGCTCATCTACAAAACACGCGCCAGAAAAGAGTACGACATCTGGTTCAAATCTATGCTCTTCGGTTATGGCTCGCTCGCACTCTCGCTGCCGCTCGGTTTTGTCGCGGTCATGGGTGGCCCCGAAAACGTCGGCCTTGCTGCCGTCTGGTTTCTGGTGATGGGATTCTTTACATTCCTGATCAATGGACACCTCTACAAAATCATTCCGTTTCTGGTCTGGTTCGAACGCTACAGTCCGCTCGTCGGAAAAGAGCGTGTCCCGATGCTCGCAGAGATGTATCCGAAAAAAGAGGCGGAGTACGAATTCTGGTTTTCCGCCGCAGGCGTGACGATTGCAGGATTTGGACTGCTTTTTAGCAGCGATACGATGTTCAAGGCCGGCGCGACATTTATCGCCATCGGCGCGATCTTTCTTGTCCAGAGTGTCGTCTGGATGATGAATTTCGGTAAAAAATAGCCGACAGCACGGAAGCTCCGCTTCCTTATAAACAATAGAACAACGGAGAAAATTATGAGTGAAAAAATTACAAAAGAGCAGGTTTTCGATGCGATTCGAAAGGTCATCGATCCGGAAGTGGGTTTCAACCTTGTCGAAATGGGACTCATCTACGATGCCATTATCGACGATGACAACAATGTCAAAGTAGTCATGACTCTCTCCACCCGCGGCTGCCCGCTGCATCAGATGCTGACACAGTGGGTCAAAGATGCCGTCAAAGAGATTCCCGGCGTCGGCGAAGTCGAAGTCGAAGTGGTCTGGGAGCCGGCTTGGAATATCTCGATGGCGGACGACAACGTCAAAAAAGCGTTGGGTGCCCTGTAAAGTGAACAAAGAGACGAAAGAGGAGTGGATGCACGAACTGCGCCACCTCTACGGCGCCGGAATCCTTTTCTTCTACTACGCCAAATGGCCGATCCTTCTGGGACTTCCGGCCATGTACTACGGCTTGGACTATCCGCACAATATCGTTCTCGATATCTTATGGATCTGGTCGCTGGTTCTGGTGTTGAAAGATTTTTACGTCTGGTTCATACTCAAAAAGAGTTATTGTGAAAACACATCGTGTAAAACGGAAAAGAGAAAACAAAATGGTAGAAATCACACCGAAAACGAAAATCAATGATCTACTGAACGCCTACCCGCAACTCGAAGCGTTCCTGATGCAACTCAATCCCAAATACAAAAAACTGAAAAACCCCATTCTACGCCGTACCGTCGCGAAAATAGCGACACTCACACAGGTCGCGAAAATCGGCGGTTACGAAACGCTCGATCTTGTCAACAGACTGCGCAAAGAGGTTGGCCAGCCTCCGCTGAACGAAACGGATATCGAAGAGAGCAAGGAAGAGGAAGCACCTGCATGGATTCAAAAAGAACCAAAAATCGTCGTCGACGCCAACAAACTCCTCGATGAAGAGAAAAATCCGCTTGCGGAAGTGAGCAGAGAACTGAAAAATCTTGGAAGCGGTGAAATACTTTTGATAGAAAGCGACTTTCTCCCATCCCCCCTCATCGACACCTTCAAAGAACAGGGATACGAAGTCTATGCACGGGAGACAAACGGAAAAACATTTTTAACCTATATAAAAAAATAAAAATTTCTTTATAAACAATATTAATTAATCTCAAAGTGAGGGAAGAGTATTCTATGATAGTAGATAATTGATTATTCCATCAAGGAAATACTTTATGCGTCGCCTTCTTGTTCCAGGCATCTATATCATGAATATGCTCAGCTATCCCAAAAAACTTGGGCTGGCGGTTATATTTTTCTTTCTCCCCTATCTGATTCTCATCATCATCTCCTACCGATATCTGAACGATCGGGAAAACGCTCTTCTCCATCTCAAACAGATGTTGCAAGAAAATCGAAATATCAACGCTCTTTTCCACGATATCTCACTTCAACGTGGCTATGCCAACGCTTTTTTTCTATCCGGCGACCAATCGTTCGAAACAAAAGCGAATATCATGACAAACCTGATCGAAAAAGATTTCAAACCGCTCCTTTCGGAAGAAAAAGAAAAAAGAGCCGTTTTTACGAAACTGCAGGAACAATACCGCACGATCACAAAAGAGTGGAACGAGCGAACACCCCAGGAAATCTTCCAACGCTACAGCCAGCTGATCGGCACCCTCCTCTACGAAAAAGAGAGAACCGGCGGTATTCGCACACTTAAACAAACATACAAACAATCCAACCACCATCTTGTCAAAATCATTCAGACCCATCTACCCAGACTGAATGAAATCATTGCCCTGCAAAGAGGGTTGGGTATAAGTGCTGCATCGTATGAAGAGATCGGAGAAGAGGGTCGCATCTACGCATCCGCACTGAAAAACGGGCTTGAGAACGAACGAAAACGAATCCATCACAACCTCTACAGCCTATGTTCCGACGGAGACCAGGCATGCGAACTGGTGAAAAAATATCTTGCGTCCCTCGAAAAGAAGATCGAAACATTCGAAGCACTCTTCGATAAAACGATCATCCATTCATCCGGTCGTGTCGAAATCGATCCAAAAAACTACTTTCTCCAAGCGACCGAAGTGATTGAGGAGGGATCGAAAATGGATGATGCGATGACGCAACAGCTCGACTGGAACTACGATGCACAGTTGGCGCAGGTCCATCGTACCATGACGGCAAGCATAGCCATCTTCGCCCTGGCATTGATTATACCGATCTATTTCGCCACATCCTTTTATAGCTCGTTCATGAGGGCACTTGGTAAACTTCTCGCCGTAGCCGAAGCGATCAAGCAGGGAAATTTCGACATCGAAATCGGCCGCTGGGAGACGAAGGACGAGCTCTCGACAGTGGCGAAAACGTTCCGGCGAATGCTAAACGAAATCAGGGAAAAGATCGCCTTTTTAAAAAGCTATCGAAGAGCACTCGATGCGAGTTCGATCGTCTCCCGGACAGATGCGAAAGGGACGATCACCCATGTCAACAGCCATTTCGTCGAACTCTACGGATTTTCACCACAAGAAGCCATAGGGCATACCTATGACATCATTAAAGACCCCGAAACGTCAAGCGAAATCTACAAACAGGTGTGGGAACGGATTTTGGACAAAAAAATCTGGCACGGTATCTTTAAAAACAAGAAAAAGAGCGGCACCGTATGCTATGTAGAATCGACCATCGTACCGATACTTGATGAAAAGGGGAAAATCTGCGAATTTGTCTGCGCATCCCATGATATTACGGAGATCATGGAGCAGAAAGAGATGGCGATTCACCGTATCTATACCGATACGTTGACCGGTCTTCCCAACCGCATGAAGCTGCTCAAAATGCTCCGGTCCCTATCTTCACCCGTCATCGTGCTTGTCGATATCGACCATTTTGCACAGATCAATGACTTTTATGGATATGAAATGGGCGATGCACTGCTGCTGAAAGTGACCGAACGTCTCAGGGAACATCTGCTTCCTGACGAATTTGCCCTATTTCATACCTATGCCGACGAATTTGTGATTCTCGGAAACGAAGAGCGCTCGCAGGAGCTGAAAACCTCACAGTTTGCACATGAGCTTCATGCATTGCTGACCCAATCATCATACGAAATCAACGGATTTGCCATAAATATCGAAGTGACGATCGGAATGGTGGACTGGAAGCGTGTAGAGGGTACAGAGAAACTGAAGCCCGAAGAGATGGTAGCATTTTCGGATATGGCGCTAAAAAGAGCGAAAGAGGAGAAAAGGGATTACCTGGTAATCAAGAATATCGCATCGATCAAATCCAGGATCGAACACAATATCACCTATACCGAAAAACTGAAAAAGGCCATTACCGAAGAGCGTATCGTCCCATATGTACAAAAGATCGAACGAAATGGCGGCAACACACACGACAAATACGAATGCCTTATCCGGATGATCGAACCAAACGGCAGCGTGACATCCCCCGGCGCTTTCCTTGAAATCGCCAAAACTTCGAAACTTTACCCAAATTTGACGCGCATCATGATCGAGAAAAGTTTCGCATTTTTTTCACAAAGAGAGGATGAATTCTCGATCAATCTCTCGATCGACGACATTGCCGACACTACGACGTACAACTTTATTTTCGATGCACTTGAACACTTCGAGGTGGCCGGTCGGGTGATTTTTGAAATCCTCGAATCGGAAGGTATTGAAAATTTCGACACGATGCATCGTTTCATCAAGGCGGCGAAATCATTGGGATGCCGCATCGCCATCGACGATTTCGGAACTGGTTACTCCAACTTCGCCTACATGCTCGAACTCGATGTCGACTACATCAAGATCGACGGATCGCTGATCAAAAATATCGATTCTGATAAAAACAGCCGTATCGTCGTGGAAGCGATTGTCGAATTCGCCAAGAAACTCGACATCGAAACCATTGCAGAATTTGTCCACTCAAAAGCGGTTTACGATATGGTCGTATCCCTGGGAGTCGATTATTGCCAAGGATACTACCTCGATGAACCGCACAGCATCGGTTAATAGAGCGTAACCATTTTCGGCCACAACTCCTCTTGTAGCAGAATTTTTTCCACCCTCTCCTGCCAAAGCTCGCCAAAACGCTTCTTCTCGTCCGGCGTGGCAACTCCCTGCATGATTTTCTGCATCAAAACCTGCTGTTCGGGATTGCCGGGTACGATGGAAGGGTTGTAGCTCATTTCCACGCTTACACCATTGTCCAGACGCGTCAGGCGAACTTCGCCCTCCATCTCCACACCGTAAAAAAGCCGGTTGTTGCGCCCCATCCTGCCGCCAAGCCCTTTGAATCCTCCTTCGTTCGCCGCACCCGTAATGAGGCCGATACAGCTGCCGATGACACCTTCGACACCCTCGTCCAGCGCACCGCGAAGCTCCACTTTGACATTCCCGCGAACGGGCAGATCTTCACCATAAAGTTTTTCGAGGCCGATCCTGCTAAGAAGCCAGGCACCTGCAACGGTGGGACAGGAGTGGCCTGCCAGTTTGACCATGTCGATGTAGTTATAGGTGATTCGTCCGTTTTCCACAGCACCCAGAATATCTGCAAGCGGGTCAATCGTATCGATCGGTTCGACCTCGTCGAAAAAAGCGGGGTAGTTCATAAAATTCCTTTGTCTTTCAGATTGTTGTAGATTTTGGCGGCAGCGATGAGATTGGCACCGAAGAGGATGGACTCGGCAAGGAAAATCAGTGCCGTTACCTTCCACAACAACGGCATGAAGAACGCCGGTAAAAACGTCGCCGCCAGTGCCCAGTGTATCCAAAGATGCCACCTGGATCTTTTTGCAGGGATGATATCGCCCATCGTCGGACACTCCATCACCCCCTTCGCATTGAGATGGAACCATACCAGAAACGGGATTATCTTGTAGCTCATCGCAAAGATGATGCTGATGACGAAGTACCCAAACAGCAGCGCCGCCGCATCGAAAAGCGGAAGTTGTTTCGTCGCCACACCGATAAAAGCCAGCACGACGGCCAACAAAAGCGAAGCGAGCCCCGTACGCCAGAGCCATACCGTGGCATCGGCGACGGGACGTTTTCGCTGCGTCAGACGCTTCAGCGTCACCAGCGCAAACACAAATAGCAAAAGCCCGGCAACGGCATCCAGTGCGATGACGACACCTCCGGACACCAGATAGAAAGGTACCTGCAGAACCAGAACCGCGAGCATCGCCATGGGAAACCATTTGCGTACCGCTTTGGGATACGGAGGTGTGACGTAGAACATTTCGATCACCTGAAATGCCACAGCCATGATGAGCGTGGCGATCCATCCAAAGAGCATGAAGTGCATATGGATCGTCCGCAAGTCGCCGGGCAGCAGCCCGATATCGATCCCCATGAAGGTAAGCGTCACGAGCGCCGCAAAGAAGACTCCAAACCCAAGGCCAGTGATCGCAGCGATCATCCCGACGACGGAAGGTGTCTTGTTTTCGACACGCAGCAGCTTGGAGAACATCAGAAAAACGACAAAACCGAGCGATCCAAGAAGCAATGCCAGGGCTGGATGCAGGAGGAAAGGTTCTCCGAAAAAGAAACCGCCGGCGAGCATCAAAGTCCCAAGTCCCATAAAAGCGTGAATCCACCGGGCATGATACATCGGCGCTTTTATAGAGGCACCCGCAATGACGGGAAGCATCTGAAAAAGTGCTCCGACCATTGCCATTCCAACGACGCCAACCAACAACAGATGGACGACGGCCACCGTTTCGGGAGCATCCCAGACTCCGAGTGTCGTCGGGTCGGCACTCAAAAGTGCCAGTGCCGTGAGAATCCCGAAGAAAGGCACCGTGAGAAAGAAGCGTAGAATGACACCGAAGGGCGGCGCCTGATCGAGCGAAAGCCCCTGATTAAACATCTTTCTCTCCGCTGCAGCATGCTGTCAGATCGAGATTTTCATCCCGGGTAAACCAAATATGCCACTCCGCCTCGGAAACCTGGCAAACCCGATACCGAATACCATGCCTCTGCGCAATCATCAGCAGAGGCTGTGGCATCCGATGGATAACGAGCCGGAAAAGATCCTTCGGTCCCATCCGTTTAAACATCTCGACCGATCGTTCCAGGGGTTCGGGGTGGTTGAGGCCGCGGACATCCAGTTCAAGCATGGGATGCATCAGTGTGTTTTCATCTTTTCGACAACTTCGTGCGCCTGTGAAGCGAGTACACGGTCGCACATCGCATAGAGCATCTGTTCCTCTTTCATATTGTGCTGCTGAAGCAGAATCATCAGTGTATCCGCGACGGAGAAGAAACGCTCCCTGTCCTCTTTGTCGATCGCATCTTTGAGCTGTTCGAGAAGCCCTCTGACCTGGTTGTG
>NZ_AP027370.1:1182500-1347500 GCF_030296055.1 Hydrogenimonas cancrithermarum | reverse complement strand
CAGCTCAAAGCCGCTGCATTGAATGATAACATTAAGTGGAATGTCGATTTTAGGACGGCATACGATGTCATCGGATATAAATATGCAGATGGCGCGTCTGACTGGAATCAAATTTTTACAAACAGACTATGGCTTGGAATGGGATATGCACCTACTAGCAATCTTACGTTCAAGGGTACATTAAGTTATTACAAAATGTATGGACAGCTTCCCGATCCTAAAATGGGCTTCAACTATTTTGATTGGGTTGTGAATGAAACACCAAATGATGGACAATTGAGAGTTAAAGAGGCTTATTGGCTCTATTTTGGTGATGATTTTTTTGGTGCGAATATTCCCTGGACAGCGAGTTTTGGACGACGACCCGCTACTGATGGTCTTTTGGCTAATTATCGAGAGGATCAAAATCCAAAATCTCCGATTGGCCATATTATCAACACGGAATTTGATGGAGCTAGTTTCAAATTTGACTTGAGTAACGTTACTGATGTTCCAGGTATGTATTTCAAGCTTTGTATGGGCAGGGGAATGACCAATGCAACTTCACGTTACAGTGGTATCGTTTCGAATGGAGATGGAACATATTCAGTTAATCCAAATGCAACAGACTACAGTAAACTTGACCAAGTAAGCAATACGGATCTTTTTGGATTTATTTTCGTACCGTATGATGATGGACAATATTCTGTACATACAACGGCATTCAAAGCGTGGAATCTGCCCGGAATGGAAACTGTTGCAGTTGATGTATCAAGTGGGCAACCTGTGCCAACGACCTATGCATTCATGCAAACTGGGGATTTGTATGGTGCGGCGATCAGCTTTATTGCAAATGGTATTGGAGATGGTATCAGCGATATGCTCGATGAATCTATTTTCTTTGTAAGTTTTGCAGCTAGTAAAACCATGCCAAGCAATGATCCATATCAAGTTGCGATTTATAATGGAAGTACTTCTGTTGGAACTCAGCCAGCTCAGATGGATATGCTTGGAAGCAACGACAATAAAACGGGAACGTCATGGTATGCAGGTGCCAACTGGCCCTGCCAGCTGATCGACGATGCACGTGTCGGGGTAGAGTACAACCACGGCAGCAAATACTGGAGAAGCTTCACCTATGCGGAAGACACGCTCGCAGGAAGTAAACTGGCGGCGCGAGGCGACGCATATGAAATCTGGTTTAACAAAGATTTGATTGGAAAAAACCTGACAGCTCAAATCAGGTATACATATATAGATTATAAATATACTGGAAGCAATGGGTTCTTTGCGCAGGGAGGCACACCTTTGACAATGGATGAAGCTCAGGCATACGGTATGAATCCGGTAGACAAGGCGCAAGATATTCGAATGTACGTCCGTTACCGCTACTAATCAGGCAAAAGCTTCGGCTTTTGTTTGATCCCTCTTCTGCGCCCTTGAAAGGGCGCATGCTTCTGCTTGGAAATAAAAAATCTGTTTATAAAATCTGTTTGAGAAGATTATCCGCGATATTTTTGTAGTAGCCCTTCTGGCGCTTGTCACCCATCGCGACCGGCGGGATGCCTTCGTCGGAGAATTCACGGATCTGCATATCGAGCGGAATTTTTCCCAAAAACGGGATGTCGTACTTTTTGGCTGTCGCTTCGCCGCCGCCTTTCCCGAAGATATCGTAGCGTTTTTTCGTATCGGGTGCGATGAAGAAGCTCATGTTTTCGACGAGTCCTCCAATGGGGACCTTGATATCTTTGAACATCATGATGGCGCGGCTGACATCGTCGAGTGCGACCGGCTGCGGTGTGGTGACGATGACGCCGGCGGTGATGGGGAGCTCCTGTGCCATCGTCAGCTGGATGTCACCTGTGCCCGGGGGCATATCGATGACCAGAAAGTCGAGTTCGCCCCAGTCGACATCTTCGAGAAACTGAATGAGCGCACTGACGGCGACGGAGCTTCGCCACACCAGCGGGGTATCGGAAGAAGGGGTCGTCAGCCCGACACTCATGATTTTGATGCCGAAGTTTTCACTCGGTATGATTTTATAATTATCGTTCCACTGCAGCTTTTCATCGGCAGTCTGTGTCATGCGGGGGACATTCGGTCCGTAGACGTCGGCATCCAGAAGTCCCACTTTGAACCCTTTTTGTGCCAGTGCAACCGAAAGGTTGACCGAAACGGTGCTTTTGCCGACACCGCCTTTGCCGCTCGTGACGGCGATGATACGTTTGGCGTAGGGCGCGCGGTTGTTCGGGTTTGCGGTATCGCCGTAGTTCATGGACTTTTTCTGCATCATCGCTTTGCGTCTGACTTCGACGTTTCCGTTGAAGAGATCGCTCAAACGTGACTCGAGCACCTGGTAGGCTTCATCGTTTTGCATCGAGAGGGTGACGACGGGTTTGCCGTTCTCTTCTGCCACCTCCTCGACGACCTTCAGGTCCACGATCGATTTGTCGAGGCCCGGATATCGGACTTTTCCAAGCTCTTCGAGAATCGTCTCCTTATTCATAAGGGTTGCTCCTCATCTCTCTTTGCAAAAGAAGTGCCGTCGAACGCGCTTTCTGGATCCACTTCTGGACCAGTGGAGCAGCGGCCGGAAAATTTTGCGCGAGGTCGTTGTAGATTTTCGCACGTTCCTGCAGCAGTTGGATGAATCCCTGCATCATCTCTGGTTTCATGTCGTTTTCATGGGCATGTTTCATAATCTGTTTCAAAAGAGCCAGACGCTCTTTCATCGGCAGGTCGAGGCCCAAACTCTTTCCGACCTTGACGATATCGGCACTGGTAATATAAACGCCGGAGTAGAAAACAGCCATTAAATGGCGTTCAACGCCCTCGTAAGCCGGTGGGAGAACATTTTCATGCTGTCTTTGCTTCATGCATTCTTCCTTTTGCCAAGATTGACTTCGGCAGCCTTGGCGACATTTTCATCTACATCTTTCATGAGGCGCTCAAGGAGATCCAGCGGGGCATTGGGGTTTTCCGCCACACGCATGCGTACCATTTTGTCGGAGTCGTCGGCAAGTATTTTCAGTAGTTTCGCCGGCGTATTGGGATTGCCCGAGAGACCGTCGCGGACGATTTTTTCGTCACTGAAGAGTGTTTGCAACACCATGGCTGGAGTATTGGGGTTGGTTGCAACGAGGGCACGGACAAGGTTGACTTCATCTTTTGCGAGCTTTTCGAGAACATGCACCGGTGTATGCGGGTTTTTTGCAACGGCCCAGCGGCTTCCCATGTCTTCCACTTCAGATAACTTGATCAGAAGCTCTTCCATGATTGGGCTTTTTTCTCTCTCCCTCTCATAGACCGATGTGCGCAGACTGAGATTCATCGCAACCTGTCCGACGACCTGCATGTCGTTGCAGAACATTTCAAACAGTGTTTTGACCTCTTCCAGGGGAAGGGTTTTGTCCTCCAGTTTTTCGATCGCTTGCTCTTTTTCCATAATAATAAGCTCTTTTGTTTCGGATTTGAAGTTATGGTAGCAAAAAGGGTGTAGGGAGTCAACTCCGAGAGGTCATTAATATGGTACTATCAATAGGGATTTGACAATTGAAGGATGCTGCGTCTTCTCAATCAGTTAAATTGCAAATCGAATTCATGATTACTGGATAAACTGCTTCTTGGGGTAATCAATTGCCACTCAGGTGTCAATGAATTTTATATTCCGATACTTTTTAAGTTGCATTAAGATAGTAGTTTCTATAATGAGTTGTTATCGGAAACCCCGAGAAATAGGCGTATTAAACGCTATAAACTATAACATAAGGAGTGGTAATGAAGCAGTGGCTCAAGACGCTTTGCTTTGCGGGTCTCTTTTCTGCCTCAGCATTGTTGGCGGCAGACAAGATTACGATTCAGCCCGAAGATGCGATCAAGCTTATCGGGAAGCCGGGTTACGTTTTTGTAAGCGGCGACAGTGAAACGGCATTTGAGGGCGGACACATCAAAGGTTCACGCAATATGTATGCCCACCATTTGCACCATGCGGATATCATGGGAAATCTTCATTGTGAACCGTTGTATCAGTGCCCCGACCATGCGGAACACTATATTAGCGGAAAAGGAATCAAAAACAGCGATACGATTATCGCGTACGATAACTGGAGAGGGCCGAACGCCACAGGTGTCTACAGCTTTTTCAAGTCGTTCGGACATGAAAAAGTGTATGTGCTAGACGGCGGCCAGGACGGCATCAAGGCACTCGATCCGAATCAGAAAATATACGACCGTCTCAAAGGCGAAAAGAGGAAACTCAAAAAAGCATACAAAAAGGCCAAAAAAGTCGGCGACAAGTCGAAAATGGCGGAGCTCAAAGCGAAGCTGAAAGAGTTGAAGGCTCAGATGAAGCAGGTCGAGAAAAAACTTCTCGTTCAGCGAGGAAAAGAGAAACACTTCAAACATACCCACTACAAAATTGACCACAACAAGATGAAGCCTGAATTGCTTGCAACGACTGAAGAGGTCTACAAGGCGATGAAGGACATTCTTAAAAACGGTGATAAAAGCAAATATGTAATTGTTGATGCAAGAAGTATGACGGAGATCATCGGTGAGCGCAAGATGGACAATGTCGCACGTGGCGGACATATCCCGGGTTCCAAGCTTATCGAGTGGAAAAATGTGACCGATTTTGATCGGAAGAAGAGTTTTCGTACGAAAACTGCACTGAAAAAGATGTTCGAAAAATACGGCATTACACCGGACAAGACCGTCTATGCCTACTGCCAGGTCGGTGCGGGACGCGGTTCCGAGATCATTACGGCACTCGAGTTGCTGGGTTATAAAAATGTCAAAGTCTATTCGGGTGCATGGGATACCTGGGGCAACAACATGAATCTGCCGATTCGACGTTAAGGGAGAGAATAATATGATGAATGAAAAACGACGAGATTTTCTTAAATTTTCAGGGGTGACGGCAGCGCTTGTTGCGTCACAAGGAAGTCTGTTTGCGAAAACCGGTGTCATCAAAGTCGAAAATGGAAAAAAGAACTATCCGAACACGACCTACACGGAAGAGATGTACCGCAACGAATTCAGCTTTACACGCGGTAAAAAGGAAGATACCGGTTTTGCTTATCACTGTGTCAACTGCCAGGGCAACTGTGCATGGGAAGTCTGGTCACATAACGGTGTCGTCACGCGGGAAAACCAGTCGGCACGATATCCTTCGATCAACGCAAAGATTCCCGACTTCAACCCGCGTGGATGCAACAAGGGTGTCCAGCACTCTCAGATTATGTATGAAAAGGATCGTATCCTCTACCCGATGAAGCGTGTCGGAGAGCGTGGAGAGGGTAAATGGAAGCGTATTAGTTGGGATGAGGCTGCGACGGAAGTTGCAGAAAAAATCTTCGATGTCATGACCGATCCAAACCGCGGTCCCGACAAACTGATGGTCCATGCTGGTACAGGGCTTCTGACCGAAGGCCGCCGTGGTGCACCACTTCGCTTCTCGACGCAGTTGGGTGCTGTACGTATCTACCCGGCTTCTTACCTGGGCGACATGTTTTCGGGTGCGGCAGTTGCCTACGGTGAAGGCAATGTCGGCGGAACCTATGACTTCATGTACAATGTCGACACGTCGATCTTTTGGGGGGGTAACCCATCGGTTTCCCGTATTCCCGATGCACACTTCGTATGGGAAGGCAAGTACAATGGTGCGAAAGTCGTCATTATCACGCCGGAGTTCAACGCTTCTGCGAAATCGGCCGATCTATGGATTCCCGTTAAAGCGGGCAGCGACAACATTCTTGCGATGAGCGTCATCAATGTCATTTTGAACGAGAAACTCTACAAGCCTGGCTTTATGAAGATCTTTACCGATCTTCCATTTCTCGTGCGTCTTGACAACCAGAAGCTTTTGCGCCGCTCCGATATGGAACATGCGAAGAATGCGGAAGAGGAAGAGAAATTCGAAGAAGAGTTCTACGCGATGAACGCGAAGACAGGGGAGCCGGTCTTGATGCCGGGTACCGAGGGAAGTGAACACCATACACTTCGTCTGGAAGAGTTTGGCATCGATCCTGAGCTCGAAGGTGTCTGGACTGTCAAAACACGTGACGGCGAAGTGAAAGTGACAACTGTCTTTGAGATGCTGAAAAAGTCGGCTGCGGAGTTTGCACCGGAAAAAACGCAGAAAATTACAGGTGTTCACCCCGATATCGTCCGTGAACTTGCACACGATATCGCGAAGCCGAAAGTCGTTACTATTACGACAGGTTTCTCACTCAACAAATATTTCAATGGTATGATGACAATCTGGAATATTGCATCGATCTGTGGTCTTACGGGGCGCATGGGACCCTACGGCGGTCTCAATACCGAGAATGAATTCAGTCTTAGCGGCCTGGGTGCGCTTAGTGGATTCGGTGGCAAATACAAGCCGCGTTTCGGTTCGGGTTTCGTAGGCGAGTTTGTCTTTGGCGATGGTATGAAAACTTTCAAAGAGTATTTCAGTGATGAAGATGTACGTCGAGCGCAAAATGGTCTGAGCAAGGACGACTATATCGAGATCGTCGAAAGTCTATTGAAACAGGGCGAAAACAATAAAGCGAACCTCGAATCTCATCACGGCAACGTAGTGAAACCATGGTGGCAACCCGAGGTGGCACTGATCGTCGCGGATTCGAAATTCCGACGGAACAAGGGTAGCCAGTACCGAGAAGCGTTCCTGAAAAAGACCAAATTTTTCGCCTACGTCGACTTCCGGATGTCCGAAGCGGCGGTCTACGCCGATATCCTACTGCCGGCGAAATCACACTATGAGGTTTATGATCTGCGTACGAGTCCGGGATATCACCGCTTTACGAACCTCGCACAGCCCATTGCCAACATGAAACCGGTGGGTGAGGCGAAGGATGAATGGAGTATGTTCGCACTACTGGCTAAAAAGCTCGAAGAGGTGGCCAATCGTCCCGAGAATAGAGAGAAAGCGAAAGTGCCTGACAATAAAGCTTATGCAAGAGAAGGATATCGGGATCTGCTCAATTTCTACAAAGAGTACACCAATACAGACGAAGAGTCGGAAGCGGCAGCGGAACCCTATCTGGGTACCGACAAGTTGGCCGTACAAGCAGCTTTGGAGAAGTGTGAGCAGTATGAGCCCTGGACGATGGAGAAAATGTACAAAGCGGGGGGCTTCCTGCAGCTGAATGAAAAGGCAGGAAAACTTTCGCCACTCTATGCTGATAGACCGTATTTTACCTGGGAGAATACTTTATATAAATTTGAGCGTCTTGAGACACTGACGGGCCGCCAGACTTTCTATGTGGATCACGAAATGTTCATCAAGTTGGGCGCGGCAACCAATACCGGCATGGAAGGCATCAGGCCTCAGGGCAAAAAATATCCTTTCGTCCTGATGACGCCTCATGCACGCTGGTCAATTCACTCCAACTACAAGCAAAGTCGCATCCTGCAACGCTTGCAACGAGGGGTCCCTTATATCCAAGTTAACCGACTGGTGGCTGAGAAGAAAGGGATTAATGACGGCGATACGATCCGCATTTTTAACTCTATTGGAGAGTTCTACGCGATGGCGAAAGTCTCCAGTTCCTGTCCACCGGATGGCCTGGTGATGGAACACGGCTGGGAGCCCTATATGTACAAATTCAAAAAAGGTCACAACGAAGTTGTTCCGACGGCTCTCAATCTGCTGGAGATGGCCGACGGATGGGGCCACCTGAAATTCGGAGGCCTTTGGGATGGTAACCAATATGCGTACGATGGTGCTATCGATTTCGAAAAGGCCAATGTTTAATAATACGGCGATTGGAGCGAAGCCCCAATCACCTGCGTGACGCTGAGTTCTCCTCAGCGCAGTTACGCGCAGTTGAACCGTGCTTGTTTTTGCTTTGCACAATGCAATGTGATGCGACATAGAATAAGGAGAATGATAAATGTCTAAACGACAATTAGCAATGGTAATGGATTTGAACAAATGTATCGGATGCCAGACCTGTACTGTTGCATGTAAAACGCAGTGGACCAACCGAAATGGCCGCGAATACATGTACTGGAACAATGTCGAAACGTACCCTGGTACGGGGTATCCGAAGAACTGGATGGAGCTGGGTGGAGGATTTGACGCAGCCGGCGATCTTCAGGCAGGTGTTGTCCCCAACATCGAAGCAGACTACGGTGTGCCATGGGATTATAATCATGACGAACTGCAGTTCGGAGAACAGCTTAAACCCAACGTCGATCCGACATGGGGACCGAACTGGGACGAAGACGAAGGTACGGGTAACTTCCCGAGCGACAACTACTTCTTCTACATTCCGCGTATCTGTAACCACTGTACGAATCCGGGATGTCTGAGTGCCTGTCCGCGCGATGCGATTTTCAAGCGTGATCAGGACGGTGTCGTTCTTGTCGATCTCGACCGCTGTCAGGGCTACCGCTACTGCATCGCGGGTTGTCCCTACAAAAAGATCTACTTCAACCCGAAAATCAGCAAGAGCGAGAAGTGTATTCTCTGTTTCCCGCGTGTCGAAAAGGGCCTTCCTCCGGCGTGTGCGCAGCAGTGTGTCGGACGTATCCGCTTCGTCGGATTCCTGGATGACGAAGAGGGACAGGTTTACAAATTGGTCCACAAATACAAAGTGGCTCTGCCGCTTCGCAGTGACTACGGTACGCAGCCGAACGTCTACTATGTTCCGCCGACCGAAGCGCCGCCGAAGTTCGACGCCGAAGGCCGCGTGATCGAGGGAAGCAACCGTGTTCCGATTGAAGAGCTCGAAAAACTTTTCGGCAAAGAGGTGCATCAGGCGATGAAGACGCTTCGCGAAGAGAAAGAGAAACGCAAAAAGACCGGTGAGAGCGAGTTGATGGATATCCTGATTGCGTATCAGCACTCTGAGATGTTCCGACTCGATCAGGACTATTACCAAAGTATCGCGAAGAAGCAGGGACTCTCCCTCGCTCCGATCGACAACCGCTATATGCAGGGTAAAAATACCGAGAACAAATATAAGTTTAAGGTGGTGGAATATGAATAAGCTTACAACAGCATTGCTGGCCTCTTCACTTGTCGCTTCGGCGGCATTTGCTGAAGATGCCGTTTTGGCACAAAAGACCGATCGTGACGTCACGCAACTGACACCGACTTCCAAAGCGTGGGAGTATGTCAAGGCGACGACGATTCATCTCTATCCGCAGACGACGGTAACGATGAACGACAAGAAAGCGAATGCGGTCAATAAAGATGCAAAAGCCAAAGAGGCGCGCGTCAAAGCGATTTATGACAACAAAAACATCGCGTTCTTGCTTGAGTGGCCGGATGGCACGAAGAGTGTCCAAAAAGGGTACCGCTCCGACGTTTACGGTGACGGATTTGCGGTACAGCTTCCGGTCAATTACAAAGATCCGAAGAAACTCCCTTATATCGGTATGGGAAGCGACGGACGTCCTGTCGTCATTCACCTGCAAAAAGCGGTCGAAGCGGTTTACGAGCCAAACGGCAACGGCAATGTCGGTGACCAGCAGGTGGTTTTGAACAAAAATATGTTCGGTGATGAGGTCAAAGCGTATGAGGCGAAAGTCGCCAAACTCGCGGTCAGAGATTATCAGCGCTCTTTTATCTCCGAAGGGTTTCGATCGATGACGGAGATCAAAGACGGAAGTGAAAAGTTCAGTGCCGATATGAGCTACGGCAACAAGGCCTGGAAAGGTACCGTTGTCCGACCTCTTAAGGATGCCTATCTCAGTCTCAAAGGCGGCTTTCCTGTTGCATTCGCAGCATGGGACGGGGCCAAGATGAATCGTGACGGATTGAAGCTTCTTTCAACGTGGATTCCGGTCAAGCTGGTCGGCCAGAGTGGTGGAGAGAAACTGGTATCGGAGCTGAGTGCACCCGTCAAAGGCGATGCCGAAAACGGTAAAAACCTCGTGATGCAAAACGGCTGTATGGGCTGCCACTATATTCCGGGCATGAGTGAGCCTGGCTATATGGCTCCGGGTCTTGCAAATATTGGCGGCTATTCGACTGCGGCCTATCTGCGTGAATCGATGGTTGATCCGAATGCCGTCGTTGTCCCGGGATATAACCGAAACGCGCATCCGAATACGCCGTGGTACAATGAGGTAGATGGCAAGCGCCAGTCTACAATGCCTCCATATCCACTTGACGATAAGAGTCTGGACGATATGGTCGCTTATCTGAAAACCCTCAAAGCGGAGGTGAAATGATGAAAAAACTGGCTGCAATGCTACTCGGTATGATGCTGGCGGTCGCCGCATCTGCGAGCAGTGAAGGATTTGAAAAGAAAGGCTTTCTGACGACCAAATGGTGTGTAGAAAACGATATGTTCAAAGATTGCCGTCTCGAAACCGCGGTTTGCGGTTACGAAGGCTGCAATCAAAGCTGGGAATTTGGTGACCCGATCAAAGAAGAGATGGTACTCTATGTCCATGATGACGGAAAGTACTACAAAGTCGATCTCGGTCATCTCGAGCGCAGTGAGCTCGATGAGGCGATGAACAGGAACGAAGTTACGCTGACAGGGACATACGATGCCAAAAACAACGTGATTCACGTCAGAGAGTTCAAAGCTCCGCCGCCACCGAAAAAGTCTTTTTTCAAAGGTTGTCTTTAAGATTTTCGCCCTTTTGGGCGAAAATCGATGATGGATTTTGAATGATGGATTTTGGATTAGGTTCTGAAATTCAATATTGAGTATCCACATTTCTGCTATTATTTTTCCACCGATAACCTCAAGGGATTTTTTATGGATGATAAAACAAGACTCTATATTTACGCATTTTTGTCGCGTATTTTTACGGAAGAGCTCGATGACAAGGCGTTGAGAGATCTGTCTGAAAACGAGGCGTTGCTCGAGACGATAGGAGAAGAGGCACTGGCATGGTTCAGGGCCAACGACTTCGAAACGCTCAAAGAAGAGCTCAATATCGACTACAACTCGCTTTTTGGGATCAACAATCATCCGATCGAGTCGGCCGTCATGGACAGTAAAAACGAAATTCTCGTCGGACTGCAAAACCCCGTCATGCAGTTCTATTTCAGCCATGGATATGAGCTCAATCTCGAGAGTTCGAAGCTCTATGTCCCCGATCATGCCGGCATCGAGTTCGGTTTTATGCAGAGTATGATCAGCGGCAACGACAAGGCCACGCAGGCGGAGTTTTTGCACAAACACCTTCTACAGTGGATCGTTCCGTTTCTCGTTGCCGTCAAGCCGATGGCGGAGACTCCGTTTTATCGGGATTTGTGTGACTTCACCGTCGAGTTTCTTCTCTCGGATTATTCGGCTTTGATCGAAGAGGTAGGAGAGGTGGATGCGTAACGAGAGTCTGACAGCAGGAGATCTTTTCAAGTTCGACTATTTCAAATGCCTTCGCAGCGAGTTCGCGAAGAACGAATGCCGTATCTGTATCGATCTCTGCCCCGAAGGGGCGATGGTTTTTGACCGCACCAAACTGACACTCGATACCGAGGTGTGCACGGCCTGTGCCGCTTGCGTGGGAAGCTGCCCCACGGAAGCGCTGATAAGTGAAACCTTTGATCCGAATCGCTTTGCTCTCGAGTTTTCGCAACAGAAAAATCCCAAAATTTCGTGTAAAGAGAATGTCCCGTGTCTCGCGGCGCTATCGAGTGAACATCTGATTACAATAGCACTGAGAAAAGAGGGTGAAATCTTCTGTGATCTGGCCCATTGCGAGGGATGCTCCATCAACAGGGATAATCGCATCCTGGAAACGATCGAGACGATGATAGACGAGGCAGAAAGGTTTTTGCAAATATTCGAAAGCGAGAAACGTATCGAAAGAGTACGCGAACTTCCGGATGATGCGCCTGAAACCGGGCGTCGCGGGCTCTTGAAAAAACTGGTCAATGTCGCCAACGAGGTCAACGAAGAGACGACGATGACCGAACTGATGAATCTCAGTGGCGAAAAACAGCCGTTGAAACGGATTCTTTTGAAAAACTCTCTCAAAATGGCGGCAGAGAAGTTCTCGGAAGAGACAACGGTTGAAGCCGATTTTTCGTTTGTCGTCAACAAGACGATCGATGCGCAGACCTGTACCAACTGTCAGGAGTGTGCGATGTTCTGTCCTACTGAAGCGCTCTCGATCCTGCAGGACAATACCGGTATCATTTTCCAGATGGGCAAATGTATCGCCTGCTCCATCTGCGATGATGTCTGCCAGCCCGGCTCCATCCATAGCGACAAAACATTCGATCTGGTGACATTTACTTTCGACAGAATGCAGCTGCTCGTCAAGCATACGCTGGAAATCTGTGAAGAGTGCAAGGTGGCATTTCCTTATCGCGGCGGGGAGAGAGTGTGTGACCGGTGTAAAGATTTCCGTGCCAACCATGGTGACCTCTTTACGATGGCCAGGGATATGGAGTAATTTTTAAATGAGAAGTGAGAAGTGAGAAGTGAGAAGGTGGGGAGCGCTATGCTCCTTTTACTTCTCGATTCTGTTTTTGTAAGCTTCTGCCATTTCGACGGCTTTTTTCCACGCTTTTGTTCCCAGCTTTTTCGCTTCGTTGGTCAGCTGCTCTTTGAGTTCCGCTCCTTTGGTTGCCGCTTCTTTGGCGAGGAGCGTCAATTTTTTCTTCGCGACTTCGATCGTTTCGTTGCTGATACGTTTCAATTCGGCGAACTGGTCACCGACGACACCGGCGCTTTCATTCAGGATTTCTCGTATAAAGGGGGTACTCTTCGCGGCCACATCGTCGATAATCTCTTTGTAGAGTTCGTCACTGCGTGAAAGCATTTTGATCAGCTCCTCCCAGTTGACGATATGGCCCGCTTTGATCTCTTCGGGTGCGAAGTTGAGCTGCTCTTTGAGTTGCTTGACTGTCGTAATGAGTGCGTCGTTGATACCGTAGACGGTTCCGTGAATGATCTCTTTCGCTTTTGTGGGTGTCGCTTCGGCGAGTTCGGATGCCTTCATCAGAATCGTTGTGAGGATGGCATGCACACGTGCCGCACTGAGCAGCCCTTCGCTTAGCGCTTTGTGCGTGATTTGGCGGATCACTTCGCGGATTGCGCTTTCGATCTCTTCAGCCTCCTCGAGTGCCGCAATGAGTGCCGCTTCGACCGTTTCGTTCAAAATTCCGAGCCCTTCGACATGTTCGAGTTCGGTATTTTCCAGTGCCTCTTCCCATTGCCGGCGCTTGGATGGTTCGAGTTTCTCGGCGGCACGCTCGATTCCGATGAAGAGTCCACGCAGGGAGCGTTGAAGCTCTTCCTCCTCCGTGCTGAGGTGCCTTCGCAGACGGTCGATTTCGATGATGAGGTGTTCGATCTCCTTCTCTTTCGGTTTTTGAACCGTATCGATAAGGATTTCGAAGGCGTATTGCAAAAGTGCTTCATCCGTTTTTTCCAAAGCAGCCAGTTCTTCATAGAGTGCCGCTGCGATCTGTTCACTGAGGTTTTGTGCCGACATGCCCGGATGCAGATGAACCGCGGCTTCGATCGCTTTTTTTATTCCCTCTTTTATGGCCTTGTCTTTCTCTTGTCCCGAAGCAAGGGCTTTGTCGCAGTAGGCTCTGATTTCAAGTTCCATATCGATCCTTACAAGACCATTTTGAGGTCGTCATGTTTTTTGAGCTGATGGAAAATTTCCGTTCGGTCGTCTTCGTTGTGCACCAGCGTTTTGAGCTCGTAGCTGTGGTAATTTCCTTTGTTCGATGTTTTGGAGAATGTGCAAGCGTGCGGACGTCCTCCCATCACCGATTTGACGGCCTCCTCGATTTTCGCTTTCTCTTCGCCGATCACTTTGTATTTCCATTCACAGGGGTATTCGATTTCGACCTTTTTATCCATGTCGTTGATAACTTCCACTTTTCCCTCCTTCTTTGGATTCGAGTCGGATATTGATGATTTCCATACCCTTGTCGATCGCCTTGACCATATCGTAGATGGTCAGAAGGCCGATACCGACACCTGTGAGCGCCTCCATCTCTACACCCGTTTTTCCGCTCAGTTTCGCCGTCACGGTCAGTTTGAATCCGGGCAGATCGGAGAGTTCCTCGACATCACAGTCGATTCCCGTCAGAAGAAGCGGATGGCACATGGGTATCAGTTCGGGTGTCTTTTTGGTTCCCATGATGGCGGCGACGACTGCAGTCTGTAGTACGGGCCCCTTTTTCGCCGTGTTGTGGACAACGGCATCATAGGCTTCTTTGCTCATTTTTATCATGCCGCTTGCCACGGCAATTCGTTTCGTCGGCTCTTTGGCGCCTACATCGACCATTTTGGGACGATCGTTTTCATCAAGATGTGTCAGATTGATATCCACTGCTTTGCATCCTTTTTATTTTTAGGGCATCTCTGAAAACCCTGTAAAGGCTTTTATTTTAGCATAAAATTTTCAGGATATGACGAAAATATTGAAAGAGTGACGTAAATATACAATAGAGTGACGATTTAATAAAAATTTAATTGACTTTAATCGTCATTATGAGGTACTATTATGAAAAATATATGGGAGGCTTATGACATACGCATATCTCAGACAGATACCGGGTACGAAAAATCTGACGCTGCAGCAGAAAGATGTGATTGGTTACGCCTTGGGACAGGGACTTGAGATCGATAAAGAAGTTGTCGAGCATTCCAGTAAAAACCGTCCGATCGAAGAGCGTAAACAGTTCGAAGAGTTTATGCATTCGATGGAAGAGGGAGACAATCTCATCGTCGACGAAATATGGACGCTCAGCAACAGGATCGATGAACTTATCAAGATACTGTGCTGTACGATGAGTCGGAAAATCAATCTTTTTGTAGCGAGTCAGGGGGTGTTGATTACCAAAGAGACACCCATTGGGCAGGTGATGCCGCTCTTGAACGAATTGCGCGAGGAGTCCCAGGAGAAAAGAGGCGGTGTCGGACGGCCGAAGGGGAGCAAATCCCGATCGAAATTCGATGCCCTTCAGCCGAAAATCCTACAGATGCTCAAAGAGGGGCAGAGTGTGAGTGCGATCGCAAGAGAACTCGGTGTCAGCCGCAGTTCGCTGAAAGACTATATCGAATCACGTTCGCTGAAAGAGCTTGTCGACAATACGTTCGTAGAGATAGGCAAACCTTTGCAAACGGACATTATCAGCGATGAAATGCTGATCTGTCCGTTTGAACAGAAAAAACAAAACAAAACAAAACAAAAAGGAGTCAACTGATGCAAGCAACTACCGGTGCCGCCGCACCAAAAAAGAGAAACAGAGCCAAAGAGTACCTGAAGAACTGGGTACCGTACCGAATAAAGCGGTACTGGCTCTTCGGTATCGTAACGATCGTTGCACTCGTGCTGCCGTTCATCAAGATCAACGGCAACCACTTTTTCCTGCTGAACTTCGACCACAAGCAGCTCCATTTTCTGTTCGTGCGCTTCGATATGCAGGAGCTCTACCTGATGCCGTTTCTGTTGATGTTGCTGTTTTTGGGGATATTTTTCATGACGACGCTCGGAGGACGCGTCTGGTGCGGATGGGCGTGCCCGCAGACGATTTTCCGCGTCATCTACCGTGACCTGTTCGAGACGAAACTGCTGCACCTGCGTAAACGTATCACGAACAAACAGCAAGAGCCCGACTGGTCCAAACCGGAGAACAAGGCGAAAGAGGCGATCGCGATCGGGTTGTGGTCCGTGCTGGCCCTCATTGCGGCCGCGGACTTCGTCTGGTACTTCGTTCCGCCGGAGGATTTTTTCCAGTATATCCAGAACCCCGGTGAGCACCCCGTGCTCATCGGCTTCTGGATCGGTATCGCGCTGTTTCTGATCGTCGATGTGGTGTGGCTTAAAGAGAATTTCTGTGTCTATATCTGCCCCTACAGCAGGGTGCAGTCGGTCATGTACGACGACGATACGATCATGGCGATCTACAATGTGCACCGCGGAGGGCATATCTACGACCATGAGGGGCAGGATGCGAAAAAGCTGGTTCACAACGTCAAAGAGCTGCATGAAAGAGAGCCCGAGGCGGAGTGTACGGCTTGTGAAAGCTGCGTGAAGGTCTGCCCGACCCATATCGATATCCGCCAGGGGATGCAGCTTGAATGTATCAACTGCCTCGAATGTGTCGACGCCTGTACCAAAGTGATGGGCGCACTGGGTAAACCGAGCCTCGTGGTGTGGAGTTCCCCGAGAGAGATCGAACAGGGTGAAAAGACCCACTACATACGGCCGCGGACGATCGCGTACGCCGTGGCCCTGACGATCGTCTTCGTCGCGCTGCTGGTGATGGGGACCAAAAAAGAGCATATGCTGCTCAATATCAACAAGACGGCACAACTCTACCGGTTCACCCATGACGGAAGGATCGTCAACGACTATACGTTCCTCTTCCAGAATACGGATAGCAAAGAGCACACGTACTACTTCGAAGTGGAGGGACACCCGGAGATCAAGATCGTCAAGCCGAGTAAGCCGTTCAAACTGGCGGCAGGCAAGAAAGCGAAAAAGATCGTACAGCTGGAGGCGACCAAGCCGCTGGCGAAAGATACGCGAAAAGATACGCCGATTCCGATCACGATCAAAGCCTATGCGGTGGACGATCCCGAAAAGATCGTCGTCGAACGCCATACAGTCTTCGTCTATCCCCGTTGGGACATCGCGCAAAAACATTTGAAAAAGGCGGAGTAGCCTCATGGTCGCGATGCCGGTAAAGATGAACAGAGAGGATCCGCCGCTGACCACGGTTTTCGGGAAGGCGAAGTGGTTTGTCTTCGCCGATGGAAACGGAAAGGTCGTGATTCGTGAAAACCCCTTCGCGGGTGCCGGGCCGAAGACGGTTGCCTGGCTTATCGAAAATGGTGTCAAAGAGATCGTCACCCCTCATATCGGGGGCAATCCATTCATGTTTCTGAAGGATGCGGGTGTCCGCCTCTACTACCCGGGAGAGGGGCGCATCCTCGTTTCGGAAGCCCTTGATAAATTGAAAAACGATGAACTTGAAGAGATTACGATCGAAAATGTCATGCGGTTTACGCATCACTGACAAAGGAGAAGTGCGATGAAAAAGGTTTTGATTCTTGGTGGAGGATTCGCTGGTGTGGAAGCGGCGATTTTTCTTCGCAAAAAAGGGTATTCGGTGACTCTGATTTCCGATAGGGACTATTTCTACATCTATCCCACATCGATCTGGATCCCAACGGGTGAAGCGGAGTTCGAAGATATCTGCGTTCCGCTCAAAGATCTGCAGGAGGCTCATGGATTCGAGTTGATCATCGATGAGGTGAAGGAGATCCACTCCAAAGAGCGGCGTGTTGTCTGCGCCAACGGCGAATACCGCTGCGAGTATCTCGTTATCGCAATCGGTAGCGGCAAAGTGAAACACGAAGGGAGCGAGCATTTCCTCTCGATCTGCGGTAAACCCGAAGAGTCGCTCGAAATCAAGGAGCGTATCGATGCGTTGATAGAAAAAGGGGGTGGAAAGATCGCGATGGGATTTGGCGGCAATCCGAAAGATCCGAGCAACGTGCGGGGCGGTCCGGCATTCGAAGTGCTTTTCAATGTCCATAACGAATTGAAAAAGAAAGGGATTCGGGACAAGTTCGAGCTGACTTTTTTTGCACCGATGGAAAAACCGGGTGCGCGGATGGGGCCGCAGGCTCTCAAAATGATGGATCTGTTTTTCAACAAACTCAATATTCATAAACATTTTGGCAAAAAGATCAAGCGTTTCGAAGCGGACGGTATCGTTTTCGAAGACGATAGCAAACTCGAGAGCGATTTTACGATGTTCATTCCCGCGGGCGACGGCCATCCCGTTTTCAGAAACTCCGATCTGCCGCTCAACGAAGCGGGGCTGATCAAAGTCAACGACTATTGTGAAGTGATGCATGACTACGATGAGACACCGGAAAAATACAATGTCTTCGCCATTGGTGACTCGGTCGCGCTCGATGGTCCGGACTGGCGTGCGAAACAGGGGCATATCGCCGAAGTGATGGCGCGCAATGTCGCGTTCAACATCGATGCGATCGCAAAGGGGAGCGAAGAGCGTAAAGGGTATCTCGATCATCTCAATATACTTTGCGTCATGGACAGTGGGGACGGTGCCGCGTTTGTTTACCGCGACAACAAGGGTGGCAAAATGATTCCGATGCCCGTGATCGGCCACTGGCTGAAAAAAGGGTGGGGCTGGTACTGCCGCAACTCCAAACTGGGCAAAATTCCGCGTATCCCCGGAATGTAACTCTTTTTGATCGAAGGCTCCGCGCACGTGGGGCTTTTGAAGGGTTGCAAGGCTATAATGACCCCATGAAAATCAAAAGCAACCTCTGGTTCGAAAACGAACAAAAGGCTTTTTTCGGAAAAGGGCGCATCGAACTTCTCGAGCAGATCGACCGCTATGGGTCGATTTCCAAAGCGGCCAAAGCGATGAAAATGAGCTATAAAGCCGCATGGGATGCCGTCAACGAGATGAACAATCTCAGTGCGGAGCCGATCGTTGTCCGAGAAACCGGCGGTAAAGGGGGCGGCGGTACGCGTCTAACCGCCAAGGGGCACGAGTATATCCGTATGTACAAAGAGATCTCCACACTGCAGCAAAAGCTCTTCGACTTGCTCGGTGAACAAGGAGACGCCCTTGAAAACCTTCTGTCATTCGGACGCCGTTTGACCCTGCAGACCAGTGCGCGCAATCAATACCACGGCACGGTAACTTCAATGAAGAGTTCCGCCGTGACGTGTGAAGTCGAATTGACGCTTGGCGGAAAAGAGACCATCTATGCCTCAATCACCCATAAAAGCGCCAAAGCCATGGGAATCGACGTCGGCACAGATTTATTCGCGCTCATTAAAAGCAACTGGGTGCTTCTGGCGACCGAACCGCCGACACTCAGTGCCAGAAATTGCCTGAAGGGCACCATCGTCAGCATCCAAAACGACGGTCTGCTTTCCGAAGTCACACTCCAGCTTCAAGGCGACAATACCATTACCGCCGTCATTACCTCCGAATCGCTCAATGAACTGAAGTTTTGCGAAGGCGATACAGCCTACGCCGTCTTTCAATCCTCACACGTGCTTTTGGCGCGCTGAAACAGATGGCTTTAAGCGAAAATTATGTAGCAGATTATTACAATTTCGTTGTATATATTTAAATATAACGATCGATGGTTCCATTTTTTCAGGGGCTCTTTTATGCATCTGCAACTTCGACCGAACTACCTTTTCTAAAAGGAGTGTTCCATGAAAATCAGCGCGAGAAATGCGTTCAAATGCACCGTGACCGGCCTGAAACGGGGCGCGGTCAACACTGAAGTCGAAATGGCGCTCGAGAATGGAACGCCCCTGTGTGCCATCATCACCGATGAAAGCGCGGAATCTCTCGGGCTCGCCCCCGGCAAACCATGCCTGGCGATCTTGAAAGCGTCGTGGATTATGCTGGCCGAACCGTCCGTCCGTTCGATCAGCGCGCGCAACAAAATCTGCGGGACCGTCAGTGCCGTCAAAGAGGGGGCAGTCAATACCGAGGTGATCTTGCAAACAGCCAACGGCGACGTCATCAGCGTAATCGTGACCCGCGAATCGGCTTTGGCCATGAAGATCGAGGGCGGCAGCGAAGTTTGTGCCGTATTTAAAGCCGGCAGCGTCATTCTGGCAACCGACAAGGAGTGATATCATGAAAAAGAGTCTGTTGCTATTTTTGGTTTCACTGGCCGCCATGGGTGCCGTCGCCGAAGAGATCACCGTTGCCACGGCGGCCAACGTCCAGTTCGCCATGGCCGAACTGCAAAAAACATTCGAGAAAGAGACCGGGATTACGGTCCGTACCGTCATCTCCTCTTCGGGGAAACTGACCGCACAGATCAAAAGCGGCGCGCCTTTCGACCTCTTTTTGTCCGCCAATATGAAGTATCCCGAGTACCTGCGTAAACATGGGTTCGCCGTCACCGAACCCAGGGTCTACGCTTACGGTTCACTGGTCATCTGGACGCTCAAACCGATCGATACGAAAGCGGGTCTGAAATCTTTGACGAATCCTGCGGCCGAACGCATCGCCATCCCCAACCCCAAAAACGCCCCCTACGGCATTCAGGCACTCAAAGCGATGCAGAATGCAGGTGTTTACGATGCAGTCAAATCCAAACTGATCTATGCGGAGAGCGTATCGCAGACCAATCAGTACATCGTCTCCAAAGCCGCCGATATCGGTATGACGGCCAAATCGGTCGTGCTTTCGCCCAAGGTGGCAGGCAAAGGTAGCTTTGTCGATGTCGATCCCGCACTCTACTCCCCGATCCAGCAGGGCGTCGTGATCCTCAAGCACGGCGAGAAAAACCATCCCAACGCCGTCCGGGCCTTTTACGACTTTCTTTTCAGCCCACAAGGCAGAAAAATTTTCAAAACATACGGCTATATCACACCATGAACCGCTTGAAAGGCAGCGTCACCGCGATACAATGTTCAGGCGAACTTTCACAGGTGGATATCGCATGCGGCAACACGGGTTTGACGGCGTTTATGCTCGGGAAACCCAACGAAAATCCGGGTGTGGCGGTCGGCAGCGATGTCTGGGTGCTTTTCAAGGAGAGCGAAGTGGCGCTCGCCAAAGGTTTCAGCGGGGCCTTGAGTCTTCGTAACCGTTTTGAGGGTCGTATCGGAAAGATCGTCCTCGGCGATCTGCTGGCGGAGGTGACGCTGGCTTACGCGGGCGATACGATCGTTTCGATCATCAGCCGCCGCGCCTGTGAAGCGATGGAACTGAAAGTCGGTGACCGCGTCACGGCGCTGGTCAAAGCCAACGAAATAACGCTGATGGAGAGTGATTGATGGATGCACAGTTTTGGACGACGATGGCGTTGACGTTCAAGCTTGCCGTCGTCACGACGATCATTCTGCTCTTTATCGGCGTGCCGCTCGCCTATTTTCTCGCCTCGACCCGCTCACGATTCAAGCCGATCATCGAAACCGTCGTCAGTATGCCGCTGGTTCTGCCGCCGACGGTACTGGGTTTTTATCTACTAGTGGCGTTCAGCAGCGAACACGCCTTTGGAAAATTCTGCGAAGAGGTGCTGGGTTTTCGTCTCCCCTTCACTTTCGAGGGACTAGTGCTCGGTTCGGCTATTTTCAGTCTTCCCTTTATGGTGCACCCGATCCAGGCGGGCCTGCAGAATCTGCCCAAATCGCTCACCGAAGCGGCGCAGATGCTCGGCAAATCCCGCACGTCCATCCTCTTTCGCGTGCTGCTGCCCAATATCAAACCCTCGCTATTGACGGGCATCGTCATCACCTTCGCCCACACGGTCGGAGAATTCGGCGTGGTCTTGATGATCGGCGGCAACATCCCCGGCGAAACGCGCGTCGCCTCCATCGCCATCTACGACGAAGTCGAGGCACTCAACTACGATATCGCCAACCACTACGCACTGATCCTCTTTGCAGTCACCTTTTCGATTCTGCTGGTGGTCTATCTCGTGAACCGTTCGTTCATGCAAAAGATGTAACGATGATAGAACTTGCACTCAAAAAAAAGCTGCTCTCTACCGAAGGAGAGCTGGAGCTCAGCATTAAGACAACCATCGAGAATGGCGAGTTCGTCGCTTTTTTCGGTGAGTCCGGAGCCGGAAAGACGACGGTACTGCGGATGATCGCAGGGCTCGAAACACCCGATGCCGGCCGCATCGTCGTGGACGGCGAAACATGGTTCGACAGTCGAAAAAAGATCGACCTGCCGCCCGCAAAACGCAAAATAGGATTCGTTTTTCAAGATTACGCGCTCTTCCCCAATATGACGGTCGCGGAGAATCTTCGCTTTGCCTTGCAAAAAGGGGAGAATCCCGTGATTGTCGATGAGCTTATCGAAACGATTGGGTTGCGTGAGCTCGCCGATCGCCTCCCCTCACAGCTCTCCGGCGGCCAGCAGCAGCGTGTTGCGGTGGCGCGTGCACTGGTGCGCCGCCCCCGCCTGCTTCTGCTCGACGAACCGCTCTCGGCACTCGATCATGCGATGCGTATCAGACTCCAGGACGAGCTTGCCGAGATCCATAAGCGGTTCAAACTGACAACGATCCTTGTGAGTCATGATCCGAGCGAAATCTTCCGCCTCTGCGGGAGCGTTTATCGCCTCGAGCGCGGAGAGATAAAAGAGGTGGGCACCCCTTCGGAGGTCTTTGTCAAAGAGCGCATCAGCAGCAGCTTCAAATTCGTTGGTGAAGTGCTCGCCATCGAACCGTGCGAAATGGTCTATCTGCTGACCGTTGCCGTCGGAACGCAGATCGTCAAAATCATGGCTACAGAGCGTGAACGCGAAGGACTGCGTATCGGCAGCCGGATCCAGATCGTCTCCAAAGCCTTCCACCCGATGATTTTCAGGGCGGAAACAGCCAAAGGCAATTCTGAAGATTAAAAAACGAACTTATGACAATTATTTTCTTTGAATATAGATAAGGATAGAATAAACTCCCCAAAATCAAATAGAAGGAGCTACCAGTGACCCAGAAAGTATTCAAAGAGAAGTATCCGATTTTCGAACTGATCATCGACAAAGAGGAGACGACATGCAAAACGGTCGATGATGTGATCGACTACTTCAAAGCGAAAATCGAGGAGCATCCGGTTGCGGCTTACATCGCGACATTCGATCACTATGCCCATACCAGCGGTTTGGCCGAAGGCGAGATCAACGAAAAGATCAAAGGGGCGAAAAACATTGTCTTCTGCTTTGGCAAGGAGCTTCCGACGCCGGAAGTGATGGCTGTGCGCCCGCGTTCCATCGGCGTCAGCGATATGGGTGACAAATTTGTCGTCATCTTCATGGAAGCGCCCAATCCGCAGGCGAACAATGCGATGGAATCATGGGCGAAAGCACTCAAAAACGCCTGATCCGTTCTCCAAAATTTTTTCGACTCCTCTTTTTCGGTCCGCTTGTTTTCGGCGGACTGAACGACCTTTTGCATACCCTTTTGCGCCACCTTTGATATAATCGATCAAAAGAGTGATATCCTCAGCAAAAAGGCGTGTCGTGACCTATCTACCGATCATTCTCGCGGGCATCTTTTTTTCGGTGGCCATCAACTCTCTTTTGAAACGCGTGGGTATCCCCACTGTCATCGGCTATATCGCGACGGGTATCGCAATCTCTGCGGTATTCGCTCTTCATCATGACCATTATCATGAACTTAGCGAGATCGCCGAATTCGGCATCGTCTTTTTGATGTTCACGATCGGGCTGGAGTTTTCGTTCCGCCAGCTTGTGGCGATGCGCAAAGAGGTGATGCTCTACGGTTCGCTTCAGATGGGTTTCAGTGCTCTGCTCTTTGGGCTGGCGGCCCATCTTTTCGGTATGGCTGCCGAGGGTGCGATCATTACGGGATTGGCGCTTGGGCTCTCTTCCACGGCGATCGTTCTGAAGGCACTGAACGAAAGCGGCGATGTGCAGACCCCGTATGGCCGCAAAGCGGTCGGGATTCTCATTTTTCAGGATCTGGCCGTTATCCCGATCTTGTTGACGGTGACGATCTTCTCCTCCGAAAACAGCGATATCTTCGCGATGCTCAAAACCATCCTGCTCGATGCGGTGGTCGTGGGGATCATCATCTACCTGGTCGGGAAGTATATGATCGAATGGCTGCTCGGGTGGGTGACGCGGGCCAATTCGTCGGAAATTTTCCTGGGCACGGTACTCTTTCTCGTGGTCGGATCGGCGGAGCTGGCACATCTGTTCGGGTTCACCTATTCGCTTGGCGCTTTTTTGGCGGGGATGATGCTGGCGGAGACACACTACAAGTACCAGATCGAAGCGGAACTGGTGCCGTTTCGTGATCTGCTTCTGGGACTCTTTTTCGTTACGGTCGGTATGCAGATCGATCTGCAGGAGGTCGCACACAGCATCGTCACAATTTTTCTGGTGGCACTTGTCGTCATGGTCGTGAAATTCGGGGTCATTTTTCTTTTCATGCGCTTTTTCACACGCCCCCGTGTCGCGCTCAAAACGGCGCTGGCACTGGCACAGGTAGGCGAATTCGCCCTGGCGGTCTTCGCCCTGGCGCAGGCGAATCGGCTCATCGGCAATACACAGACGCAGATCCTGCTCAGTGCCGTCGTGATTTCGATGATCCTCTCCGTCTTCATTCTGAGCCGTGTCCGTGACATTGCGGACAGGTTCATCCCCGAACCGGAACCGGAGATCGTCAAGGTTGAATCGACGGGATTTTCCGACCATGTCATCGTCTGCGGGTTCGGACCGTTGGGGCGGAAGGTGGCGGTGGAACTGAAGCGCCAGGGGGTGACCTACCTGATTCTCGAGCATGACATTCAGAGAATGGAGTGGGGACGGAAGATGGGCGAACCGATCTTCTTCGCCAATGCTGCGAACGAAGAGGTTCTCAAACATTTCGACGTGGGACGTGCGAGCGCCGTGATCGTCGCCGTCGACCATATCCGGCATCTGCGTCTTATCTGCGAAGCGCTGATGCAGGTCGCGCCACATGCAAATGTCGTTGTCAAGGTGCACTGCGAAGAGGAAGCCGAGATGATTCGTGATTTGAATATCGACCATATCCTTGTCGAAAGCAGGGAGATGGCGAGGCTGCTCGTTGCCGAAGCGATGCGGTGCCGGCTCGGCATCGCGCAGCCGAAGAGTTGAGATGTTCGAAACGGGATTTTTCGGTACCGCTGCACCGTTTTACATGGATTTGGCGACACTCTATTTTACACTGCTTCCGTTGCTGATGGGCGGTGCTGTCATGCTTGCGGTCCGACGGCGGTTGCGTCTGCATGCCCATATGCAGACAGCACTGTTCGCAGCGACAATGGCGATGGTGCTCTTTTTCGAAGTGGGCGTGCGCATCGATGGCGGATATCGATACTACATCGCCCGGACATCGATACCCGAAACGGCCATGGCACTTTACATGGTCGTCCATGTCACCGTTGCACTGGTTGCCGTTGTCGCGTGGGGTTACTTGGTGATCCGTTCGCTCAAAACGTTTCGACAGCGGCAGCCGATGTTCGCTGCCCATAGACGTATCGGCCGGTGGGTTTTTGTCGGCATGGCCCTTACATCGCTGATGGGGCTTGGCGTCTACTGGCTGCTTTTTGTGCAAGGCGTCTCTTAGTGGCGGTTTGTTAAAATAACCCAACTACTTTATGGCGAGGCGTACATGACCAAATATATCTTTGTAACCGGTGGGGTTCTCAGCTCTCTTGGAAAAGGGATCACGGCAGCGAGCGTGGGAACGCTTCTGAAGCAGACGGGACTCGATGTCTCCATTCTGAAGATGGATCCATATCTGAATATGGACCCGGGCACGATGAGCCCACTTGAGCACGGCGAGGTTTTCGTCACCGCAGACGGCGCGGAGACAGACCTCGACCTGGGGCATTACGAACGCTTTTTGAACGTCGATCTGAGCAAAAAGAACAACTTCACGACCGGCCAGATCTATCATACCGTTTTGACGAAGGAGCGCAAAGGGGAGTATCTGGGCAAGACGATCCAGGTTGTCCCGCACATTGTCGGTGAAGTGAAGCAGCGCATCTTCGATGCCGGAAAAGGCAAAGACGTCTTGATCGTGGAGCTCGGCGGAACGGTCGGCGATATCGAGGGGCTGCCGTTTCTCGAGACGATCCGTCAGATCAAGCATGAACTCGGTAGTGAACGTGTCATCAACATCCACGTCACGCTCGTGCCTTACATCAAAGCGGCGGGCGAACTGAAAACGAAGCCGACCCAGCACAGTGTGCAGGAGCTCCGCCGTATCGGTATCACCCCGCATATGATCATCGCGCGCTGTGAAAAACCGCTGCCCAAAGAGCTTCGCCGCAAGATCGCGATGAGCTGCGACGTCGATATGGACAGCGTCATCGAGTGTATGGATGCGCCGACGATCTATCAGGTGCCGCTCAACTTCCTCAAAGACGGGATTATGCATCCGCTGACCAAACGTTTCCACCTGGCCGACAAAGAACCCAATATGGAAGAGTGGGACATTCTGGTCAAGCGTATCATCGCGCCGCGTGACGAGATCACGATTGCTTTCGTCGGCAAATATCTGAATCTCAAAGAGTCTTATAAATCTTTGACCGAAGCGCTGATCCATGCCGGTGCGGCACTCGATACGAAAATCAACATCCACTGGGTCGACAGTGAAGATGTCGAGGAGAAGGGGATCGAGGAGACGATCGGCGAAGTGGACGGCATTCTGGTCGCCGGCGGTTTCGGTGTTCGGGGTGTCGAAGGAAAGATAATGGCGATTCGCCATGCCAGGGAGAACAAGATTCCCTATCTCGGAATCTGTCTGGGCATGCAGCTCAGCCTTATCGAGTACGCACGCAACGTCCTCGGTATCGAAGAGGCCAACTCGGTCGAGTTCGATCCCGAAACCAAAGAGCCGGTTATCTATCTGATCGACGAATTCATCGACCAGTCCGGAGAGAAACAGGTGCGTACCCACAAAAGCCCGCTTGGTGGCACGATGCGTCTGGGTGCCTACCCATGCGAGATCAAGGAGGGGACGAAACTCTTTGAGGCTTACGGTGGCAAAAAGATCATCTACGAGCGCCACCGCCATCGCTACGAAGCGAACCCGGCTTACCGCGAGCGACTCGAAAATGCGGGCATGATCGTTTCCGGTGAATCCAACGGCCTGATCGAGGCTGTGGAAGTGAAAGAGCATCCATGGTTCCTGGGTGTGCAGTTTCATCCCGAATTCACTTCGCGCCTGCAAAATCCCAACCCTTCCATCCTCGCATTTGCCAATGCGGCATTGACGGCGAAAAACGCCGAGAATGAGTAATCTGCCGCGTTTGACAAAAGCGAAGATCGCCGCACTTCTCGCGGCGCGATTCGATGATGGCTTCAAAACCCTCAAAGAGCTCCCCAGCCCTTTCGAACTTCACGACATGGAACGTGCCGCCGAACGCATCGTGAAGGCGATCGAACGCAAAGAGCGCATCGTCGTCATTGGCGACTACGATGTCGACGGTGTCGTCTCTTCGGCACTGATGGAGGAGTTTTTCGAAATCATCGGATATCCGGTCGAAGTGATTATCCCCAACCGGTTCCGTGACGGATACGGCATTTCTCCGAAAATCCTGGAGAGGGTCGATGCGGATGTCGTGATGACTGTCGACAACGGCATCACCGCGATCGATGCGGCGGAGGTTTGCAGAAGGCGCGGTATCGATTTGATCATTACGGACCACCACACCCCTTCCGAAACGCTTCCCGATGCCTATGCCATCGTCAATCCAAAAAAAGAGGAGTGCAGTTTCGCCTATCCCGAAATCTGTGGGGCGCAGGTGGCATGGTTTCTGATCGGTGCGCTGAAACAGCGGTTGGGCCTCGATCTTAGGATGGGGAGATTTCTCGATCTGCTCGCATTGGCGATCGTCGCCGATGTGATGCCGCTGACATCGATCAACCGGCCACTCGTGAAAAAGGGGATCGAGATGCTCTCGATATCGCAGCGCCCCGCTTTCGAAGCGGTACGCGCCTATCTTGGCAAGAGCCGTTTCGGTGCAGAAGATATCGGTTATGGCATCGCTCCCCGCATCAATAGTGCAGGACGAATGGAGGATGCGTCGATCGCGCTGAGGTTTTTGAGAGCCAAAACGCTCAGCGATGCGAGCAGGGAGTGGATGGAGCTCGACAATCTCAACCAGATGCGAAGGCGAATCGAAACGGAGACGACCGAAGCAGCTTTCGCCATGGCCAATCCGTCCGATTCTGTCATCGTCGTGGCAGGGGAGGGGTGGCACGACGGTGTCGTCGGTATCGTGGCATCCCGACTGGTGGATCGTTTCAAAAAGCCGGCCATCGTCCTTTCCATAGAGAATGGTGTGGCCAAAGGAAGCGGCAGAAGTATCGGCGAGGTCGACCTTTTTTCCCTTCTCGACGATTGCAGCGGATATCTCGATGGTTTCGGAGGGCATAAAATGGCGGCCGGATTGAGGCTCGATGCCGAGAGGGTGGATGCTTTCCGTGCCGCATTGTGTAAAACGGCTTCTGCGCTCGATCCGGAACTCTTCTTTCCGAAAGAGCATCTGATGGGAGAACTCCCCATCACCGAAGTGGATTGGGAGTTGATGGAGATTCTCTCCAGATTCGAGCCTTATGGTGAGGCCAATATCAAGCCAAGATTTCTTATTAAAGATATCAGTATAATTGATGCAAGAGTGATCGGTGCAGAAAAAAATCATCTGAAACTGATTCTCGGAAGTTCGGATAGAAAGCTCCAGGCGATTCAATTTGGATACGAAAAAATGGTCGAAATCGGTCAGAAAGTCGCAGTTACGGGCTCTTTGCAGATCAATGAATTCAACAACAAACGGTCGGTTCAGATGCTCATCGATAAAATACATTGATGAAGAAATAAGATAATTTTTACCTAGTATGAATATAATATTAACATTCGTTACAAAAACAGGAGTTATGGTATGGATAAAAAAATGTTAAAACATAGCCAAGAGGTTATCGAGGAACTCATGAAAAAAGATGGCATGAGCCGGCGTGACGCTCTAAAACTGATGGGACTCGGCGGTGCGGCGACTATGATGGGAACGGCACCCACTTCCGCGAGTGCGGCGACGGCGGCGATGGCTTCCAGCGACAAGAAGGCCAAAATCGTTATCGTCGGTGGCGGAGCCGGCGGTATCATGGCGGCGGCACGTCTGAGAAAAGCGGCTCCCAATGCCGAGATCGTTCTGATCGCTCCGAACGACGTTCATCTCTACCAGCCGGGCCAGGTCTTCATGGCGGCCGGCCTCTATACGGAAGAGGATATCAAGAAGCCCAACAGCGATCTGATGCCCGATGGTGTGAAATGGGTCAAAGACGAAGTCAAAACGTTCGATCCTGACAGCAATCTGGTCGAAACGGCGAAAAACGGAAAAATAAACTACGATTTTCTCGTGGTCGCGACGGGCCTGCAGTACGATTACGAGCGTATCGAGGGAATG
Organism: Hydrogenimonas cancrithermarum; assembly: GCF_030296055.1. NCBI lineage: Bacteria > Pseudomonadati > Campylobacterota > Epsilonproteobacteria > Campylobacterales > Hydrogenimonadaceae > Hydrogenimonas > Hydrogenimonas cancrithermarum. The sequence goes on along the minus strand of NZ_AP027370.1, from coordinate 1,318,640 downwards.
TCTCCCGAGCTCGTCGGCCAGAAAGGGATTTCGAGTGTCTACCTCAATGATCCGAAAGCCGGAACGGCAAAAGGGGGTACCGCAACATGGGAGTGGTTCAAGCAGGTACGCGCTGCGGCCGAAAAGAGAGATTCGGGCAACCCGCTGCAGATCATCTGTACGCAGCCGAGTACGCCGATCAAGTGTGGTGGTGCACCCCAGAAGATCCTCTATCTGTGTGACGATATGCTTCGCGGCAACAGCCCGCTCGGAGGAAAGGATATCCACGACAATGCGAAATTCACCTTTACGAAAAAGGGTGGAAAGCTTTTCGGTATCAAATCCTACAACCAGACACTTCTGAAACTCACCGTCGATTACGGCAACATCGAAGATGCATTCGGCTACGACCTGATCGGAATCGACGCAGATAAAAAGATGGCGACATACAATTACCACTATCTCGAAAAAGGGGAGTGGGACGAGGACCTCGAAGAGTTCGAGGTTATCCCGATGGTCAAAAAAGTGCAGATGAAATATGACTTTATCCATATCGTTCCTCCGATGAAAGCGGTGGACGCCGTCGCGAATTCTCCGATCGGATGGCAGAAGGGAACGGCAAAAGGATGGATGGCGGCGGACCGCTACACGCTCCAGCACATCAAATACAAAAATGTTTTCGGAATCGGAGATATTCTGGGAATTCCTCTCGGAAAAACGGGTGGATCGGCTCGTCACCATGGACCGGTTCTGCAAGACAACCTGATCGCCGTGATGGAGGGCAAAGAACCGACTGCCAAATTTGATGGATATACCGTCTGCCCTCTCAAGACACAGTATGGCAAAATCATGCTGGCGGAGTTCAACTATGACGGTCCTGCTCCCTCTTTCCCTCTCGACCCGAGCGAACCGCGATGGATTTGGTGGGCTTTCGACCTCTATATGCTCAAGCCGATGTATTGGAATCTGATGATGCGGGGCTTGATGTAAGAGAACATCATTCACGATGATTACACGATTGAACGTTAAAATGAAAAATATTTCCGAAGAAGGAGAAAAGATGCGAATCAGTAAAATAGTTGGAGCGGTTGCATGTTTGACGGCACTGAGTGCCGGCGCGATGGCAGCCGAGATGAGTAATGCACAGATCTATGCGAAATTCTGTAAAAAATGCCATGGTTCAAACGGAGAGGGAAATCCGGCAAAAAAAGGACCGGCACTCAACGACAAGGATATCAATGAACTCTTCGACGATTTGATGGATGTCGAAGAGAAAAGTTTTGAGGGCACCCAGCATGAAGCAATGGCCCATAACTTAAAAGTACTCGAAAGAAAGAAGGGTATCAAAGTCGATCCTCAGTCCATGGCAAAATATCTCTACTACTCTTTCAATCCCCACGCGAAATAACGATTTTCCCTCAACCAGCGGCAGTCCTGATGAACTGCCGCGTTTATTTTTATTTATGTTTTATGTTATGCGGTGGATACTACCGGTAGTTTTGAGAGTATCCGGACGTCGTAGCGGAATACATACCATTTACTAAAAATCATCCTCATTCGCACATTCTTGACGTGATGTTCTGATAGAGAGTGCATGCATGTACGACAAGTGGCCCGTCTTCGCGAAGATTCGCCTCGTCGCCAACGGTTTCTTTTCGAGTTTAAAGCGATGATGTTTCGTTGATATCGGTTTATTCATAAATAATTTTGAAAACTGTCATTCTTTTGATCAAGAATTCTTTTGAATAATTTTCTATATAATCAATTTTTTTGATAAAAGTTATAAGAAGAATAGTATAAGCTTATTTGTACTAAAATTTAAGTTGAGATTATAAATAAGATTAAATATATCTTATTTATTATTTAATTATTAAAAAGGAGGAGATATGGCGGTCGAAGTTTCCAGAAGACGCTTTCTGCAAGGAAGCGTCGCCATGACCGTACTGGGCGGGATGTCGATGGCGCCGAGCAACCTTTTTTCCAACGAGAAAGAGAAGGGTGAGCTCTCTATTACAACGAAGACAGGAACGGGCAAGGCTGTGCTCGTTCCGACCCTGTGCGAAATGTGTGTCAACAAATGTGCGGCGATTGCACGTGTCGAAGACGGTGTTGTCACAAAATTGAACCCCAATCCGATGTTCCCGAAGTCGCGCAATATGCTCTGTCCACGCGGGAATGCCGGTATCCAGGCACTTTATGACCCTGATAGGCTGAAGTACCCGATGATCCGTATCGGCGAAAAAGGAGAGGGAAAATTCAAACGCGTGACGTGGGATGAAGCGTACGATGCGATTTGGAATGGTACCGACAAGTTCAAAGGGATGAAGCAGATTTTGGAGGAAGAGAAGGACAACCGTTCGACATTTGTCTTCTGTGCCGGTGAAGGTATGGCGGAACATACCTTTAAAAACTTCTATACAGGTTTCGGCTCCTCCAACTGGCTCAATCATGCCTCGCTCTGTCTCAGGACCGTGGTTTCAGGCTATGGCGTCACACTGGGAACGTACCCTCAGGCGGATCTCGAGAATGCGGAGTATATCATCATGGCGGGAGCCAACCGTGCCGAAGCGATCGTTACACCCGACACGATGGATTTCTTCAAGCGGACGAAGGGACGCGGTGCCAAACTGATTTGCATCGATCCGCGATTCACCAATACTGCGGCGAAAGCGGACAAGTGGCTTCCAATCAAACCGGGTACAGACTTGGCGTTCGTTCTCGCGCTTACCTATGTCGTTTTGAACGAAGAACTCTACGACAAAGCGTATGTCGAAAAATATTTCAAATCTTTCGATGTTTACAAAAACCATATCTATGCCGAAGGATATACGCCGGAATGGGCAGAGAAGATTACGGGAATTGCCGCCAAAGATATCTATGAAATCGCACGTGACTTCATGGCGTATGCACCAAAAGCGGTCTATTATCCGGGACGGCGAAGTACCTTTGCGAAAAATGACTTCCAGCTTCGACGTGCCATGGCGATTTTCCAGGCACTCGGTGGCGGTATCGATACGAAAGGGGGACTGATTTTCGGAAAGAAACTTCCTCTCAAAGGGCATGAAACGGTCGCACCGATGTACGCACAGGCAGAGGGCGTGGATGTCGACCGTACCAAAGGCAAACCGGGATATGCCGACTGCGCCATCGTCTCCGGCGGCGGCGGATGGGTTCCTTTCAGAAACAGGGTGTTGGAGGGCAGAAGCCTCTATCCCGTCAGAGGGTTGTTCGTCTACAAACACAATCCGATGATGAATATGCCCAATACCGCGAAGACCGCCAAATTCCTCAAAGGGCTCGATCTAATCGTTACGATCGATACGATGCCGAGCGATACTGTGATGTACGCCGATGTCGTACTGCCGGAGTGCACCTATCTCGAGCGAACCGATCCTGTCAAAACGTTCGGTGGTGCCGAACCGGCGATCGCTGTGCGAAACAAAGTGATCGATCCGATGTTCGAAACCAAGCCGGTCATCGAGATTTTGAGAGGATTGACTGAAAAGATCTCCAAACCGCTCTTCGAAATTACGAAAAAGTATGATGAGGATGTGCAGGACGAGATTGCCGATAGGGGAGAAGAGGATGTCTACAAAGAGTACGACTTGACGATTCCGTTCAAGCAGAGCCAGGAAGAGTTGAACGAGCATGCGGTCTCCGGCTATCCCGGCGCCTACGAAGCGTTGAAAGAGCACGGTGTCTTCTACCCGAAAATCGAAGAGTATTTCAAGCAGGTTTCGGTCAATGAACATGTCTACTACCCGGAGGAGAAAAAAGCCTACTCCGTTCAGGGCGGTGCACCGAAAACGCCTTCAGGAAAGGTGGAGTGCAATCTCAGAAGTATAGCCAAGAAGGGTGTCGACCCGATGCCGACCTGGCGCAAAGAGTACGAATACACCGTCCCGGAAGGAAAATTCAGGATGCTGACGGGGCGTCATGCACAGTTCACGCAGAGCGGTACGGCCAACAATGCGATGCTGCACGACCTGATCCATGAAAACTACATCTGGATCAACAAACGTGTCGCGAAAAAGATGGGGATCAGGTTCGGCGATCTGATCGAAGTCTCCAGTCGTGCCGGAAAAACGCGCATCAAAGCGTATCCGACGGAGAAGATCGCACCCGATCAGGTCTTTTTCATTCACGGCTTCGGTGAAGAGTCGGAGGCTCTGACCTGGGCGTATCGCAGTGGCGGTAACGACAATGCCGTGATTGAAGATGCCGTAGAACCGGTGTATGGCGGTGCGGCAATGCATGAAACCAATGTTGAAATAAGAAAGGTGTAAGAAATGGCACGATATGGAATGGCCCTGGATTACAAAAACTGCATCAACTGCAAGGCGTGCGAAGTGGCATGCAAGGAGGAGAACGGTGTGTTGCTCGGAGCGGATAAACACCGCATCTGGGTTGGTGTCAAGGAGATCGAAGGGGAGTTTCCTCTGCTGAGCATCGCTTCCAATACATTCATGCCGAGCCAATGCCAGCATTGTGACAATGCTCCGTGTGAAGAGGTATGCCCAACGCATGCGACCTACTACGATGAAAACGGTGTTGTCCGGGTCGACAGTGATAAATGTATTCTCTGCAGCTACTGCATGAATGCCTGTCCGTACGATGCACGCTATGTCGACGACCGTACTGTTACGGTCGACAAATGTAACTTCTGCTCGGATACGCGTTTGGCTCGCGGAGAGGTAACGACGGCATGTCAGGCAACCTGTCCGACAAAAGTACGTATTTTCGGTGATCTTGACGATCCGAACAGCGAAATCAGTCAGGTTTTAAGGGAGCGAGAACATTTTACGCTCAAAACCCATCTGGGTACCAAACCCAAACTCTTCTATTTGATTTAAGGGGTGGATAATGGATTTGCAAAAAATTATTCCGTATAGAAAATTGTCTCTCAAAGAGCTGCTGGTACCTGAAAATAAATTTATGGCATTGGTCGCCATTGTGCTTACGGCGCTCTTTCTGATCGGTGTCATGATCTATCTGGTGCATGGACATCACGCCTATGGTGTTACACGTGAGCATCCATGGGGGCTTCTGATCGCGATGTATATCTTTTTCGTCGTTTCGAGTACGGGGCTCTGTATCGTCGGATCGTTCGGTGACGTTTTCGGTTTCAAAGATTATATGGCCGTCAGCAAACGTGCGATTTTCGGATCGATCATCACGATCCTTTCCGGCTTTGCCGTCATCGCGTTCGAGATCGGGCATCCGGTCAGAATGATGATCTACAATGTGATCAGTCCGGGCCTTACATCGGCCATCTGGTGGATGGGTACACTCTACGGTATCTACCTCACTTTCATGGTCATCGAGTTTGTCTTCCTGATGCGCAACGATATGAAGCGTGCGAAAATCTTTGGTTTGATCGGGCTGCTGGTCGGTCTTGCGGCACACTCCAACCTCGGAGGTGTTTTCGGTTTCCTGAATGCGCGTGTTGTCGCGAACGGTGTTTTCTATCCGACCTATTTCATTTTGACGGCGTTCATCACCGGTATCTATCTGATCTTTTTGATGTACGGATACAAATATCGCGGGCAACCGTTCCCTGAAGATGTAGCGAAAGCTTTGACGAATTTCGCTAAAATACAGGGGTTGCTACTCGCAATTTTGATGTTTTTCGAAACATGGAAAATGTTGACTGGAGTCTATGGTGGAATGCCTGAGCGTGCCGATACCATCATGCATATTCTGCATACCAAATCGTTCTGGCTCGGAGAGGTTCTGTGTGGTATGGTGATACCTTTTCTGGTCATTCTCAAGAGCAAGGGTACGGCGATCAAAAGCATGGTCTGGGCATCGTTCATCGGAATGATCGGGATCTTCTATATGCGTTACGACCTGGTGCACGATGCGCAGCTCTTTCCGATGCAGACGCTGAAAATCAGAGAGTATCAACTGCCGCCCTCCTTTGTCGACTATTTTCCGTCATTGACCGAGATGATGATCGGATTCGGAGGGATCGGTCTGTGTCTGATTCTCTATTTCCTGGGCACGAAACTTTTCGATCTGGACAGCATGCCGGAACACCATTAATGAATATCGCCGATCGGCTCCTGTTGGGGTGGGTCGGCCTGAAGGAGTAGGAATGAGAGGATTATTACGGCTGTTGCTTTTTTCGGTGTTGATTGTCGGTATCGCCGGCGCGACGGAGTATTCGCTGAAGGATGTCGAGAAGATTGGCGGGAAAATTGTCAAAGAGATCAAAAAGACGATGAAACGCAAATTGAAAAAGGCTAAAAAGAGCGGCGGGCTCGAAGCGATGGCCGAATATTGTGCCGAAAACTCTTTTAAAGATATTGAAGCCATTGGGGAAAAATATGGAATCGATCTGCATGTCAAACGCATCAGTTTTGGCAACAGAAATCCGAAAAATGCGCCGAAAAAGGATGAAGAGATGATGCTCAAGGCATTGGATATGATGGCGAAAGCCGGAGCGTTCATGCCGAAAACTGTCGTGCAAGCGAAAGAGGACGGGAGTTTCAAACTTTATGCTCCTTTGATAATGAATAGCCGAGCCTGTAAAAAGTGCCATGGCGACAAAGCGGCGATTGATCCCAAAATTGTAAACTATTTCGCAAAAAAATATCCGCAAGACAGAGGGTACGGGTTTCATTCCGGCGATTTGCGCGGAGCGATCGTCGTGGAGTTCCCCGCACCGGAGGATTTGGAATAATCTACACAATCTGCCAGATCGGCGAGGGAGGGTGATTGAAACGAAAGATTTATGTCTGGCCGCTATGTATCCGTACATTTCACTGGCTCTATGCCCTCTCTTTCTTTGCCGCATTCGTGTTGGTCTGGTTCGAAAACCTCTTGACACTGCATGTGGCATTCGGCATGGTCTTTCTACTTCTGGCACTTTTCCGGCTCTCCTGGGGCATCATAGGTCCACTCTATTCCAACTTCCGCTGTTTCGATTTCCAAGGCGATCATCTCGTCAACTACATACTCCATCTTTTCGGCCAGAAGGAGAAGACACCCGGACACAATCCTGCCTCGAGCTGGGGTGCGATGGTGATGCTGGTATTGGGGTTTCTTCTCGGTATGACCGGACTTCTGCTCTATGGGATTCAGGAAGGGCGAGGCATCGTATCGTTTCTGAACCCCTACTTTTTCGGTTATATGGATCAGATTGGCCTGATCCATACCTTTTCGGCTTACCTTCTGCTCGCGGTCGTGATGATTCATATCGGGGGTGTGGTCTTCGAGCAACTCTATCACCATACGGGGATCATCTGGTCGATGTTCACGGGATACAAGTACGATACCGAGGGAATCGATGTCCATCTCGACTGGAAACAGAATTTTTTTGCCGCCTTTTTTCTTTTCGGCTCGGTATGGATCTACTACTATATCGTTCATACCCCTGACAATGCATTGGTGAAAAGCCGCTTTGCGGATATCGATTATGAAAAGGCGCAACCTGTACTGGCGCTGGAGTGCGGGGATTGCCATATCGTCTTTCCTGCCTACCTTCTTCCGGAAAAGTCATGGAAAATCATTATGGATACACCGGAGGATCACTATGGAGAGGAACTCGATCTCGATACCGAAGATGCCGAAACGATCCGTGCCTATCTTCTTCGGCACAGTGCCGAACGCTCCACACGGGAAGCGGCCGTCAAGGTTCTCGCCTCGGTAAAAGGCAGAGAAAACGTACTTTCGATCGTACGGACACCCTATTGGAGAAAGCGGCACAAAGAGATTCCCACAAAAGTTTTCAAATCGAAAGCGGTCGATTCGAAGTACAGCTGTGACGCATGCCATCCGGATATTCTCAAAGGCCGTATCGAAGACGATGCCATCCGGCTGCCGGATGTTCCCTTCAAAGATGCGCTCAAAATGCACATCTATCCTAAATGGCGGTAGAGTACTTTAATCGATTCAAGAGAAACTAACGCGCTAAATGCTACCGTATAAAAAATCATTGACCAAGGGATGTGAATGAAGCGGTTGAAAAGAGAGCTTGTTGTCTTTTTTGGGCTGTTTGTACTTCTCGCGCTCGGGATGCACTTCAAGGAGTGGATGGACCATCCGGTTGCGCACCTGAGCGCGTTGTCGGGAAGCCCTCTGGGAGTGCTGCATCCGATCTATATCACGGCCGGTGTCTATTTGCTTCTGCTGATGATCCGTCTGTTTGTCGGGCTTCTCGGGAAGATATTGGAAAGGGAAAAGTAGATGGAATACTATACATGGATATTGGCATTTCACGTGATGAGTTTCATCAGCTGGATGGCGATGCTCTTTTATCAGCCGCGGCTCTATGTCTACCACCGGGAGCATGCCGACAACGGAGGCTTTATCGAAGTGGTGAAGATCCAGGAGAACAAGCTCTACCACTTTATCGGCGTTCCGGCGATGTGGGCGACGATTGTTAGCGGAAGCGCGATGATCGCACTGGCACCGGAGCTTTTTCAAACCGGGATGTGGCTGCATGTGAAGTTGACGGCGGCGCTGCTGCTGGTGGCCTACCACTTTTCGCTCGGTTGGCTCAAAAAGCGTCTGCATGAAGGCACATGCACCAAAAGCGGAAAATTTTTCCGTGCCTACAACGAGGTCCCGACCATACTGATGATCGTTATCGTCATCATGGTGGTGGTCAAACCGATATGAACCGGGTGGCGCGCATAAACCAAAAAGCTATGGAGCGGGGGATTATCGGATCCCATCTGAGATTCGTCGAAAAAAGCGGCGTTCCGATGGCACTTTTGTGTTTGGCGCCGGCCCTGCCTGAACTCTCGGATGAGAGGGTCGAAAGTCTCGTTATGATACTCCAGGAGCAGACGGACTTTGCACCGCTTATGCTTTGTGACGAAGGAACGCTGTTGACGTTCATCAAAGATATGCAGCTGCACCGGTGTGTGCAGATGGTAAAGAATCTGCAGGAGATGCTGAAAAAAGAGCTCGATGTCGGGATCGCCTACGGCGCGTTGACGATGATCGACAAGCAGGACGATTATGACGCGTTGATCGCACGTCTTCGGCGTTATCTCTCCCGGGCCGAAGCGATCGGCAATGGCAAGATATGCTATGGAACGGCGAAATATGATTTTTGCACCGAAGGAGGGGAAGAGGAGATATTTGCCAACTTTTTCGACGAGTATGACGCCATAACCCTCTACAACTTCTACAATGGCATGCCGCTCAGCGAAGAGGTGAAGGTGCTCTCTTATCAAAACGGGGTGCTTCGAATCAAAACGTCGCTTGCCAGGGCCGCTTTTTTGAAGAGTGAACCCTTTACCTTTCTAAAACATCCGCTGCTGCCCGATACGATCAAAGCCGATATCGTCAATGCCGTTCCCAATCGTGCGGAGGTCGTGCTGACCAATTTGAGATTTATCGATAAATCGCCTGTGGACCGCGAAAACATCCGCGTGACGCCCGATGAGCGGATCGAGGTCTCGATCGAGTGCGCCAACGGGGAGGAGCTTATCGGAACCGTCCACTCTCTGGCGGTCAACTCCGTCGCGGTCAAGCTGGAGGATGAGAATCTGGCAAAGCTATGTTTTGAGGAGGAGAACCGGCATGTCGTTCTGTCGTTCGATCTACCCGAACGCGAAAAACGAAAAACGCATATCCGTATTTCGGCGCTCCTTCGGGCGAAAAAAGATGGCCAGCTCATCTTTTCGATCTATCCCAACCACTTTTTCAAACAGAAGATCGAGAGCTACATCGCCTTGCAGCAGACCCGTCTCATCACGATCATGCAGAAGATGGTACTCAACTTTTATCAGGGGTGAAACGGTTTACCTGTATTCATCCATCGACAGGTAGCCCCCTACCAGCAGAACAGCTATGGCAAGCATGTTGATGTAGAGAATATGTCGTGTCCCGTTGTCCTTTTGAAAAAGACCGGCAACGGGTTCGCTGACAAGCTGCGACTCGTGATAGCCCCAGTAGAAAAGCGCCATGCTGGCGAATAGCAAAAAAATTCCTATATTCTTTTTCATTGTTTGGTCTCTCCTCTCTTCACGGAGACAAGTGTCCACGAAGCAATTCCTTTCACTGAAATTTCGCCTGAAGGCGAGATTTGTGATGTCGGTAAAAAGCGTGGGTATTCCATCTGGAGTATTATAGTGGAAAAAGAGGGGCCGAAGGCGGAGAAAAACTCCACCTTCGGAAGGTTTGTTAGATCGGCAGAACGCGAATGTTCGGGTCGAGTTTCTCTTTCAGGACCGACTCGATCGCATAGAGGGTGCCCGTTGTCGAACTGGCACATCCGGAACATGCACCCAGATAGCGGATGTAGACATCGGTGTACTGGCCGTTTTGTTTGACGTCCAGAACTTCCATGTTTCCGCCGTCCATGATGAGGTACTGGCGGACACTCTCGTCGATGACGCTGTCGATCGCTTTGATCTTTTGAACGAGCGTCATATCGTTAAATGAGATCTCTTCGCCGCTGGCCTGTTTGTCGGCTGTCGCTTTGAGCTTCTCTTCTTCCATCTCTTTGCGGGTCTCGGCCAGAATGTCGACGAGGTAGTATTCGCGCTCTTCGTGGCCGCCCGGTTTGATACAGCTTTTACAAAATGCACCCGCTTTGGTATAGTCGGTGATCTCTTCGACGGTTTTGAGGTCGTTGAGTCTGATCACTTCTTTGAGTGTCTGCAGGCTGACGCGTGCACATTCGCAGACGATGATTTCGTCTTCGAAACTCTCCATGTCGACACCCTTGTAGAGTGACGCCGCTTTTTTGATGACGTCGTACGCCATAACCGAACAGTGCATCTTCTGCGGTGGAACGGCCGGTGTTTCAGGTGTGTCGCGCATCGCTTTCTCGACGTCGATGTTGGTGATCTTCACCGCTTCGTCGACTGTCTTGCCCTTGCAGAGCTCGACCATCGTGTCGGAACTCGCGATCGCGGTACCGCAACCGAAACTCTTGAATTTCGCCTCGAGGATTTTGTCGGTTTTCGGGTCGACGATCCAGTAGAGGCGTACGGCATCGCCGCAGCTTTCTGCTCCGAAGTCGGCGACGATCAGTTCGCCGCCGAGACGCTTGGCATCCTCTTCGGTCAGTTCCCCCTGGTTTTTGGGGTTGTTCATCAAATCCTGTACTTTTTGGCTGTACTCTTCCCAGATGCTACCGCCTATCAAATCTTGCTTAGCCATGTGTCGCTCCTTCTCCTTGCTTATCTTTCATGCTTTCGGGCATATAGGCGTACGAACTCGAAATCGATCGAAGTCGTTCGACCGCCTTTTTGAATTGTTCTATCGTATAGTCTACCTCGTCTTCCGTCGTAAATCGGCTGAGACTCAGACGGACGGCGGTATGGGCCAGCTCACTGTCGGCGCCTACGGCCGTCATGATCGGGTTCGCCTCCAGGTCTTCGCTCGCACACGCGCTTCCGGTGCTCGCCGCGATACCGGCACGGTTGAGGTCCCAAAGCATCGCTTCGCCCTCGACGCCGCGAACGGAGACGAGAATCGTATTCGGTGTTCGGTTTTCACGCGGCCCGACACTGTAGATGTCCGGAAGCTCCAGAATCGCATCCTCGAGTTTGTCGCGCAGTCGGCGGACATTTTCCTCTTCAAATTTGAGGTAGTAGGTCGCAAGCTCCATCGCTTTTCCCATGCCGACGATTCCCGGAACGTTGAGCGTTCCAGAGCGGCGTCCGCCCATATGTTCTCCCCCATGCAGCAGCGATGTCAGCGGATGCCCGTTTCGGATGTAGAGGCCGCCGACTCCTTTAGGTCCGTGAAATTTGTGGGCCGAAAAGCTCATGAAGTCAACGCCCGCTTTGATGACGTCGACGGGAATCTTTCCAACTGCCTGCACACCGTCCGTGTGGAACAGGACACCTTTTTCTTTGCAGACCTCGGCAATCTGCTCGATCGGAAAGATCGCTCCCGTTTCGTTGTTCGCCCACATGATGGACACGAGTGCCGTTTTGTCGGTAATGAAGTCACGAACCGTATGCGCTTCGACGATACCGTCCTGATTGACCGGCAGATAGGTTACATGCACACCCTGCTCTTCGAGCCATCGGCAGACCGCAGTGATGGAAGGGTGCTCGACTTCCGTCGTGATGATGTGATCTTTTTCGCCATTTTTGATCAGGTCGAAATAGATGCCTTTGAGGACCCAGTTGTTCGACTCGGTTGCACAGGAGGTGACGACGATGTCATCCTCGTCGCGTGCGCCGAGTGCCTCGTACATATGATCCATCGCTTTTCGCAATGCCGGATGGCACGCGGTTCCGAAATCGTGCAGCGAGTTCGGGTTGCCATAGATCTCCGTAAAGTAGGGATCCATCGCAGCTTTGACTTCGGGATCGACCATTGTGGTCGCATTGTTGTCGAGATAGACTTTCATCATAATAAAAACTCCTAAATTCTAATTAGGACAATTTTTGTCTTAATTAACTTACTGCATGATAAATCAAGTTTGTTTAAGATTTGCTGAATTATAAAGTATAATGATTCCGGAGCCTTTGGAGAGGTATAATTATACATTAATCAGCTTAAGCCTTTTTAAGAGCATTTAGCCTATAATCGCGCCTATTTTAGCCACAAGTCGCAAGCACGGCACCGGCATACCCCAGGTCGCAAGAATCTTTCGGAAAAAGTTGCGGCTGACGACTCATTAAAGGTTTTCCATGTTCGCACAACTACTCAAAGCCTATTCGGGCCACAGTGTCAAAAACGACGTTCTTTCGGGTGCTGTCGTTGCGATTGCGCTGGTTCCCGAAGCGATCGCTTTTTCGCTGATTGCAGGCGTATCTCCGCTTGTCGGGCTCTATACGGCCTTTTTGTTGGGACTCATTACCGCGCTTGTTGGCGGAAAACCGGGGATGATCAGCGGTGCGACAGGTAGTGTCGCCGTCGTTATGGTCGCACTGGTGGCGTCACACGGCGTGGAGTACCTTTTTTTCGCGACGATTCTGACGGGGCTTATCCAGGTGGCGTTCGGGCTGATGAAGCTGGCCAAATTTATCCGGCTCGTACCGCAGCCGGCGATTCTCGGGTTCGTCAATGGCCTGGCGATCGTCATTGCATTGGCGCAGCTGCCGATGTTCGAAGGGGAAGGGCCGGTGATGTATATCCTCGTCTTCGCGACGATGGCGACGATGGTTTTCTTGCCCAAAATCACGAAAGCGGTCCCGGCGGGTTTGGTGGCGATCATCGTCTTGAGCCTCATCACCGTTATCTTCGACCTCGATACCAAACGTGTGGCCGACCTTGGAAGCATTGCAGGGGACCTTCCGAGTTTTCACTGGCCGGAGGTTCCGCTCGGTTTCGAAACCTTCAAGATTGTGCTCCCCTATGCGGCGGTCATGGCGGCTGTCGGCCTGATCGAGTCGCTGTTGACCCTTTCGGTACTTGATGAGATGAGCGGTGAGAAAGGCAACGCGAACAAAGAGGCAGTGGCACTTGGTGCAGGCAACGCAACCTGCGGTCTCTTCGGCGGTATGGCGGGCTGTGCGATGATCGGACAGAGTATCATCAACTTCACTTCCGGCGGACGTGGGCGCCTTTCCGGGGTGACGGCGGCGGTTTTACTCATTCTCTTTGTCGTGGCGCTGAGCGATTATATCGGGCAGATTCCGATCGCCGTACTCGTAGGGATCATGTTTATGGTGAGTGTGGAGACCTTCGAGTGGGCGAGTATCGACCGGTTGCGCCGGATGCCGAAAACCGACGCTTTTATTCTCGCCACCGTCACGATCGTCACGATCTTCACCGATCTGGCGATGGCCGTCATCATCGGTGTCATCATTTCGGCGCTCGTCTTTGCATGGCAGCATGCGCGTGTCTATACGCGTACCTATGTCGAGGGACGGCGCAAAATCTACGAATTCGACGGTCCGCTCTTTTTCGGTTCGGTTCAGGGTTTTTTGGATCAGTTCGATGTAGCAAACGATCCCGATGAAGTGGTGATGGATTTCAAGCGCGCCCGCGTCATGGACTCAAGTGGTGTCGAGGCGATCGACAAGATTACACGCCGCTACGAGGAAGCAGGCAAGAAGCTTACGATCCGCCATCTGAGTGACGATTGCAAGAAGCTGCTCAAGCGTGCGGGCAAATACTGTACCTATGAAGAGGACGACCCGACCTACAAGGTCGCGGTCAACCATGAAGAGTATCAAAAGGTGTACTGAGATTTTCTCAGTGGCCGTGTTCACTCTCTTTTTTCAGTTCCTTCTCGATTGCATTTTCGAGATCTTCGAGAAGGTCCGCCGCTTCGCTTTCAACATTCTGTCCGCTGCTGTATTCGATCGTGTAGCCTTCGGCACCGAGACTGATCTCCGCAGCGATGTTTTTGGTTTCACTGAAATACTTTTCGGCGATGATTTTGCGTTCACCCAGCGGTGTCGTCATCCAACCGATACTTTTGGCCGCTTTGACGATGGCATTTTTGAGTTTTTCCGCATCGACACGGTGCTCCAACCGCTTTTCGATCATCATTTCCGTTCCGCTTCCCGATATGGCCGTACCTTCAAGGTTTTTCTGTGCACACCCCGTAAAGAGCAGACTCCCGACTGCCAGAACCAGTACCGTTTTTTTTACCATAATATTCCCTTTTCGATAGAAATCTCTCCCCGTTTGCTCCAATGTTACAAGAATATTTATTAAAGCTGAATTATAATGCGTTTATGAATAAGATAAATTTTGCTAAAGCGGTAAAGCTTCTCGAGGAAGCCTATGAAGATTGGGATGCCCCCGCCAAACGGTTCGAGAGAGGATACAGACGAACGCCCTATACGATCATGATCTCTGTTGTTCTCAGTTTTCGGACCAAAGACGAGGTGACGCTGGCTGCGGACAAGAAGCTCTTCGCGCTGGCCGACACGCCTGAAAAGATGGTGAAATTGAGCCGGCAAGAGATCGAAAAAGTGATCTATCCTGTCGGGTTCTATCGTAAAAAGGCCCAGACGATTCTGGATATTTCGCATACCGTTTTGGAACGATTCAAAGGAGAGGTACCCCGAAGCGAGGCGGAACTGCTGGGAATCAAGGGAATCGGCCCGAAGGCTGCCAACATCATCCTCGAATCGGCTTTCGGAGTGGAAACCGTGGCGGTGGACATCCATGTTCACCGCATTCTGAACCGGTGGGGGTTCGTCAGCACGAAAACACCGGAAGAGAGTCTCAAAATACTCAAAGAAAAACTCACTCCGGCTGAACAGAAGGGGTTGAATAAGCTGCTTGTGAGTTTCGGGCAGGTACTATGCAGACCAGTAAAACCGATCTGCAGCGAATGTCCGGTTGTGCAGCTATGTGAAAGGAAGTTATAGCGATGTTTGTTTTCAAAGCCCCGGGGATATGCCCCCGGTGTAAAGGGAAAGGGAGCGGCGTTAAAAAAGAGACGATGGCCGTTCATGTGAAGGATCTTTCAAAACTCGATGACGCGGAGTACTTCTTCTGTAGAACGCCCGAGTGTGAAGTGGTCTATTTCAGTCTTGAAAATGAGTTTCTACACGACGAGATGATACGTGAAATCGGAGTCAAAAGCTACAGTTCCGAAGATGCCTGTATCTGTTACTGTTTCGGCTATACGAAAGGCAATATCACGCCCGACTCGTTCGAGGCACGCAATGCAAAGACGAAAACCGCCGGATGCAACTGTTCGCTTCGCAATCCACAGGGTAAATGCTGTACACAGGACTTCAAGGTATTCACGGAGCGGAAATTTAGGTCTAACTAAAAGTTGGAGACAAATTTTAATTTTGTTCACAAAATTTTATGGTTTTCATTACAATAGCACCTATAAAAAGAGATAAAAGGGAGAGAAATGTCTGCAGGAAAAATGCTCGGACTGATATTTTTGATCGGATTTTCCATGATTCAGCTGATTCCGGTCGAACGAAGCAATCCGAAAAGCGATCCGGCATTGGAAATCAAAGCCCCGACCGAAGTCAAGGAAATTTTCGAACGGTCGTGCTACGATTGCCACTCCAACAAAACCCGCTGGCCCTGGTACAGCAACATCGCACCGATGAAATGGTTCATCGCACGTGATGTAAGAGTGGGGCGGCAGTGGCTCAACTTCAGTGAGTGGGAGAGCTACGACGAAGCGAAGAAAAAGAAGTTGAAAGAGATGATCTTCACAGCTATCGGTCTCGCGATGCCCCTGGGTATGTATGTGCAGGCACATCCTCAGGCAAAACTTTCACCCGAAGATCGGGAAAAAATACGTGAATGGACCGGTATCAAACCAGAAGATATCATGAACAACCCGAAAAGGCGGCTCTATTGATTAAAGCGGTTTTGTATGTCCATATCCTCTCTGCGACGGCATGGGTTGGCGGCTCGCTGCTGCTCTTTGCGCTCGGTATCCTGCTGAGGGACAAGCAGGCACAGAAAAACGTATATGCCCATCTTGGCCCTATCTACGGTTATTTCGAAACCTTTTGGCTCGTGCTGCTCTGGGCAACGGGGCTGACGATGTTTTTTCATTTCGGTATCGATGACGTAATGTCCCATGCTTCCGATTCGGACCTGGCCAGGCTGATGGGTGTGAAACTGATGATCGTCGGCGTCTTGACGTGTCTGACGATCATCCATATGGCGATTGCCTTCAAAACGCATAATGTCGAGCGGACAACACTCCAGAACATCGTTTCGCGCGGCAGTTCGATGTTGATCTTTCTGCTCAATCTCGTCATTGTCTGGTATGCCATCGGCATCAGGGATTTGCTTTGATCATGATCTATGAAGATGCCGATATCTATCTTGAATGGGAAGAGAGCGAGATTCCGTGGATCAAGATTTTTACGAAAGAGCCCTACAAAGAGCTGACCGACGTGCCCGCGCCATTGCGTGCAAAGCTGTGGAACATCTACGAGGTGGTCGAAAAAGAGATGATCGACTATTTCAATCCAAGCAAGATCAATATGGCTTCGTTTGGAAACTACGTGCCCCGGGTCCACATTCACGTGATGGCACGGTTTGAAAACGACAGCTATTTCCCGGAGCCGATGTGGGGTAAAAAGCAAAGGGCGGGAACACTCGAACTTCCCGATTTCGCACCTTTCGAGAAACGGCTGAGGGAACGCCTCAGCTGACGACTTCTTTCAGCATTTCGACGGTTTGATCGAAAGGCAGTACCTCCTGTGCACTCTGACGCAGAAAATCCTCCATCCGTTCCTTTTTCGCCAGCGCTTCGTCGAGCTGCGGATCGGTGCCGCGTTGATAGGCGCCGATGCGGACAAGCATCTCGTTTTCTTTGAGCAGTGCCAGTAGATGCCGAAATTTTCTGGCGGCTGCAAGGTGCTCCGGCGTCGTGACGTCGTCGATGACCCGTGAAGCTGAGGAGAGGATGTCGACCGGCGGATAGATACCTCTGTCGGTCAGTTCACGGCTGAGTACAATATGGCCGTCGAGAATACTGCGGCTCTGATCGGCGATTGGATCGCTGAGGTCGTCTCCTTCGACGAGTACTGTAAAAAAGGCGGTGATGGAACCCTGGCCATCCTCTTTTCCAGCCCTCTCCATCAGCTGGGGCAGCAGTGTCAAAGATGAGGGCGGATACCCTTTGGAGGTAGGCGGTTCGCCGAGCGCGAGACCGATTTCACGCTGCGCCATCGCGAAACGGGTAACCGAGTCCATCATGAAAAGAACGTCATGGCCTTTGCGCTTGAAGTATTCCGCGACACTCATCGCGCTGAAGGCGCCATATTTGCGCATCAGTGCGCTGTCATCGCTCGTCGCGACGACGATGACGGTGTTGGTCAGGTCGTTGCCCAAGTTTTTGGCGATGAATTCGGGCACTTCCCTTCCCCGTTCCCCGATGAGCGCCACCACTTTGATTGTCGCTTCACTCCCTTTGACGATCATTCCCATCAGCGTCGACTTTCCGACCCCGCTGCCGGCGAAAATCCCGACTTTCTGTCCTTTCCCGCTGGTTAGCAGCCCGTCGATACTTTTGATACCGACACTGAAGTGCTCGTCGATGAGTCCGCGTTTCATCGCATCCATCGGTGACTTCATGATCGGCTCATAATCGTCGAGATGGATCGCTCCTTTTCCGTCGATCGGATTCATGAACGGGTCGACGACGCGGCCTAGAAGCTTCTCGCCGACCGGGATATCGAGGCTTCTTCGGTTCAAAAGGACGCGATCGCCCACTTTCATGCCCTCGATGAAACCGAACGGAGTGATCGTAAAACTCTCTGCTCCCAGGGAGGTCACCATCCCAAGGCGCCGTTCGTCGCCGGCGAGTATCGTAACGCTCTGCCCGATACTCACTTTCAGTCCCGTCGCGACGATGGCATTGGCGTTGATACTCTGAATCATCCCGTATGCAGGGGAGAGCGCCGTGCTCTTGATGCGCTTTCGAAGTGATTTGAGTGGCATCAGTAGCGTGGGCGAAGGGGTGCGTTGACCATGCTCATAAACTCTTCGCGCGTCTTGGCATCGCGTTTGAAGAGTCCCCTCAGTGCCGAGCTTACCGTTGTGGAGTTGATCTTCTCCACACCGCGCATCTCCATGCACATATGGCGCGCTTCGACGACGACGCCGACCCCTTTGGGCTGGATCGTCTCCAAAATCGCATCCGCGATCTGCTCGGTCATCTGTTCTTGAATCTGCAACCGGCGTGCAAAGATATTGACCATGCGCGGGATTTTGCTGAGTCCTACCACTTTCCCGTCTGGAATGTAGGCCACATGTACCCGTCCGATGATTGGAAGCATATGGTGTTCACACATGGAATAGAACTCGATGTCGCGAACCAGAACCATTTCGTCGTTGCTGCTCTCGAACAAAGCGTCGTTCAGCACTTTTTTGGGATCCATCCGATACCCTTCGCACAGATGGTCGAAGGCTTTGTAGACACGGTGCGGTGTTTTGACGAGCCCTTCGCGGCTCGGGTCTTCTCCGATCAGTTCCAGGATCGTTTTGACCGCTTCTTCAAATTTTTTCGCTTTTTCACTTGACATACGCTACTCGCTTTTTTGCTTTAAGTATATCGATTTTTGGGTAAAAAAACAGCTCTATTTATGATTGTAGACTTATGAAGCCACTTTTGGGTAAAATAATGCATTAATTTTTTCGAAGGAATGTGAATTTATGGAAGTGACTGCCAAAAAAACCGACAGTGCCAATGTAAGTGTCGAAGCGAAAATCGCCAAAACCGACATCGATAAGAAAGTTGAGAAGATCGCCAAGCAGGCGGCGAAACAGATGAAGATCGACGGGTTCCGTCCGGGAAAAGCGCCGGTATCGGTCGTCAAAAAACGTCTCGGTGACCGCCTGGTTCAGGATGCTGAAGCCGAAGCGCTTCGCGAAGTGCTCAACACAGCTTCCAAAGAGCTGGAACTCGATGCCGAAAAGATCATCGGAGAGCCTGCTGTGACGAAATTCGACCGTGGCGAAGAGTTCATCGAAGTGGAACTGAAACTGAGCCTCCGCCCCGAGATCGAGATCGGCGATATCAGTGACATCATCCCGGAAGTCAAAACGCCGCGCGTGACTAAAAAAGAGGTCGAAGAGCGTATCAAAGAGCTTGCCGAAGCGCAGGCGCCTTTTGAATCTGTCGAAGAGGATCGTGGCCTTCAGGAGGGCGACCTGGCAGTCTTTGATTTCGAAGGGTTCTTGAACGGCGAACCGTTCGAAGGTGGCAAAGCCGAAGATTTCGAGCTTCGTATCGGTAGTGGACAGTTCATTCCGGGCTTCGAAGAGCAGATGATGGGGATGAAGAAGGGCGAAGAGAAGACGATCAAAGTCACCTTTCCCGAAGATTACCGCAACAAGGAGCTTGCCGGCAAAGAGGTCGAGTTCAAGATCAAGCTGAAGGAGATCAAAGCCAAGAAGCCGGTCGAAATCGACGACGAACTGGCGAAAAAACTGCTGGGCGATGAAAACGGAACGCTCGAAAAGCTCGAAAAAGAGGTGAAAGAGCAGATCCGAAGTGAAAAATTGAGCAAACTCTACAACGAGGAGCTGAAGCCGCAACTGGTCGAGGCGCTGGTCGAGCAGTTCGAGTTCGACCTGCCCGAGAGCGTCGTCGAGCAGGAGATCGAGATGGCGCTGCGCAACAAGGTCCAACAGATGAGCGAAGAGGAGCTGGGCGAGCTTCGTGAAAACGAGGAGAAGGTCAAAGCGCTTCGCGACGAACTTCGCGGCGATGCGGCCAAAAGTGTCAAAGCGACCTTTATCGTCGACGCTCTTGCCAAAAAAGAGGGGATCGAAGTGAACGATCAGGAGATGATGCAGACGATCTACTACGAAGCGATGAGCATGGGGCAGGATCCGCAGCAGACTTTCGAATACTATCAGAAACAGAACCTTTTGCCGGCGATCAAGATGGCGATGATCGAAGACAGACTGTTGACCAAACTGCTCAACGACAAAAACGACAAAAGTGAAAACAAAGAAGAGACTACCGAAAAAGAAGAAGCATGAGTTACGTTCCATTCGTCATTGAAAAGAGCGGACGCGGAGAGCGCTCGTACGACATCTATTCACGGCTTCTGAAAGACCGCATCATAATGTTGAGCGGTCCGATCGACGATGCTGTCGCATCTTCGATCGTGGCGCAGATGCTTTTTCTGGAAGCGGAAGATCCCGACAAAGATATCTACCTTTATATCAACTCTCCGGGCGGTGTGATCACAAGCGGATTCAGTGTCTACGATACGATGAACTACATCAAGCCTGACATCGTTACAATCTGCATCGGGCAGGCGGCGTCGATGGGCGCGTTTCTGCTTACGTGCGGCGCACCCGGCAAGCGCTATGCCTTGCCGAGTTCGCGTATTATGATCCATCAGCCGCTCGGCGGTGCACAGGGGCAGGCGACCGACATCGAGATTCAGGCGAGGGAGATTCTGCGCCTGAAGAAGTATCTCAACAAAATCATGTCCGAGCGTACCGGAAAGACAGTCCGTACCATCGAAAAAGATACGGAACGCGACTTCTTCATGAGTGCCGAAGAGGCCAAAGAGTACGGTCTGATCGACGAAGTACTGACGCGCAGTTTCAAGTAGGCGAAGATGGAGCGGGGCGGAAGATATCGCGTACGGAACCTTGGCGAGCCGACCAATGAACTCGAAACCTATGCGAAAGAGGTTCTCGAAGCGATGATCCGCGAAGGCGTTCCGCCCACGCCTTCCAACTTCGATGCCTATTTCGACAAACTCCTCGATGACAAGCCCGCTGCGTTTCGTAAACGTATTCTGAAGCTTCTCGAGCTTGAAGACGGCGGGGAAGACGACCATCAGGGCGTGCTTGAGCAGTATCTCAAAGATGCGTTTGTCAATGTCAAAAAGTTCCTTCAGCATATCAACCTTCTTTATAAAAATCTTCGCCATCTCGAAACCGTGATTGAAAAGCGCCAGTTCGAAGCCGAAGCGATTGCAGACAAAAGTGCAATGGCGACGCTTCTGGACGCGATGAAAAAAGATCTTAACACGATGACGAAGATCATAAAAAAAGAGGCGGGGGAGCTGAAAGAGACCTACGAAGCAACGAGCGAACTCGTTTCGGAGGTTCAAGAACATGCCATTCATGAAGAGAAGTATGGGGTCTATAAAAAGCACTATCTGCTCAAAAAGATCCATCAGGAAGAGAAGCTAATCCAGGAGTTCCGGCATGATAGTACGCTTATGATGGTACGTGCCAGCGACAAAGTTTTACGCGAAGTGGGTAGCCCGAAGGTTCAGCATCTCGTCCTTCGTACCGTAGCGAGGCTGTTGCTGAAAACTTCACGCAGAAGCGATCTCGTTGCCCATTACGAGGGTGGAATTTTCGCGATTCTCATGCGCCACACATCGTTACAGAATGCCAAACAGGCAGCCGACAGACTCAAAGACCTTGTCGGTAATACCAACTTTTTTGTAGGAGATCAGGAGATCATGCTCGATGTCGATATCGGAATCGCGCGGATCGACATAGACCGCTCGAGCGAGCAGACGATCGTCTGTGCACTCGACGGACTTGACATTGCGAAAAAAACCGAAGAATCGTGTGGCATCTGCCCGCAGGATGTGGAGATTTAACAAATGATACGACCGATAGTCGTCTACCCCGACAAACGGCTGAAGCAGCAGAGCAAACCGGTGATGGCGTTCGACGAGACGCTGCATACGTTGCTCGACGATATGAACGAAACGATGATGGCTAGCAACGGTATCGGCTTGGCCGCCATCCAGGTGGGCGTGCCGCTGCGCGCCCTTTTGATCAACCTTCCGGATGAGGAGGGAAACCAGTACCCCGAAAACCTGATCGAGGTGATCAATCCGGTGATTCTCGAGAAGAAGGGTTTCACTACCTATACGGAAGGGTGTCTGAGCGTGCCGGAGTACTACGACGATGTCGAGCGTGCCGAGTGGGTCAAGGTGGAGTTTTACGACCGCCATGGCGAACGCCGGGAGATCGAAACCGACGGGCTGCTTGCCATCGCCTTTCAGCACGAGATGGACCACCTCGACGGGCACCTCTTTATCGAAAAGCTCTCTTTCCTCAAGCGCAAGAAGTTCGAGAAAGAGTGGAAAAAGAAGCTGAAAGAGCTGAAAGAGAAAAAGAAGTAGCGTGAAGCAGCTGCTTTCCGCGACGCTTGACGGCATCGATGCCAAGCCCGTCGACGTTGAAGCGACCTTTACGAAAGGGCTGCCGGCATTCGGCATCGTCGGATTGGCCAGTTCTTCTATACAGGAGGCGAAAGAGAGGGTCAAGGCTGCACTTCTGACCAACGGTTTTTCGTTTCCTCCGCTCAAAATCACCGTGAACCTGAGTCCTTCCGACCTTCAGAAAACGGGCAGCCATATGGACTTGGCCATCGCCCTTGTCATCGCGCTTCAAAACGATCCGACAGAGCTGGACAACCTCTATGTTTTTGGCGAGCTCGGGCTCGACGGCAGGCTCAAAGATACCCGCTCCATTTTTCCCATCCTGCTTTCTCTTAAAAATCAAAACCTCGTCACCAAGGCCATGGTGCCTGTGGAATCGCTTGAAAAACTCTCGCTCATTCCAGGCATTACCTATATCGGTGTCGAGACGCTTTCGGAGGCGGTTGCCGTCTGCAAAAATGAACAGGCCCCCAAAGAGGTGAAAGCGACACCCATCGAGGGGGACTCGGTCGAAATCGGCCCCGAGAGGTTTCACTTTCTGCGAGAGTACCCGGAAGATTTTCACGACGTGAAAGGACAGGAGGTGGCCAAGCGGGCTGCACTGATCGCTGCGGCGGGGATGCACAATATGCTGATGGAGGGGAGCCCGGGCTGCGGAAAGAGTATGATCGCCAAACGCCTGTGTCATATTTTACCGCCGATGTCGCTCGATGAGATTCTGCAGGCGAACCAGTATGCGCTGCTGGGAGACGAAGAGCCCACATTCAAGCCGCTGCGCCCGTTCCGTTCCCCGCACCACTCGGCGAGCAAACCGAGTGTCTTCGGAGGAGGATCGAGCCAGGCGCGTATCGGGGAGGTTGCCCTCGCAAACGGTGGCATCCTCTTTTTCGACGAATTTCCCCACTTCTCCAAAACCGTTCTCGAAGCGCTTCGCGAACCGCTGCAGGATCACAGGGTGCTCATTTCGCGCGTCAACAGTAAAGTGGCGTATACGACCCGTTTCATGTTTGTCGCGGCACAGAATCCCTGTCCCTGCGGCAATCTGCTCAGCTCCGTGCAACCCTGCCGCTGCAGCGATATCGAGATCAAACGCTATAAACAGCGCCTCTCCGACCCGCTGCTCGATCGGATCGAAATCTACGTCCAGATGCAGGAGAGTGGCCCGGACGACCGGCCTTCGGTCGATTCCGCATCGATGCACCAAAAGGTGATCGACACCTTCTGTCGGCAGATGGAGCGGGGGCAGCGGCGTCTTAACGGCAAGCTGGAGGAGCGGGAGATCGAGAGCTTCTGCCGTCTCGAGGGTGAAGCGGAAGCGGTTTTGCACAAAGCGGTCCACAGTTTCGGCCTGAGCCACCGCGGCGTGGCCAACGTAAAGAAGGTGGCGCGCACCATCGCCGATCTGGAGAGAAGCGATTCCATTGAAAAGGCGCATCTTCTGGAGGCGCTGAGTTTCAGAAGAAGAGGGTAGCGTATTGAGGTTCCCGCTGCTTTGGCTTCTTTGTCTTGTCTCGCTGTTTGCGCTCGATATCGTCGACAAACCCATCGCATTCGGTCCGGAACGCGTCGCGCTCACCAAAGCCTATATGAAAACCCATTACGGCATTCAAATGGGAGAGATCGGGATCATCCCTAAAATCATCGTCATCCATTATACGGCGACGGAGGATTTGGAGGGAGCCTATCGCTGTTTCGTCGACGAAAGATTGTCCGGGGGCCGAGGCGACATCGCCGGAGCTTCGTCACTCAACGTTTCGGCCCATTTCCTTGTCGATCGCAACGGGGCCGTCTACAAGTTGATGGATGAGACGACGATGGCGCGCCATGTCATTGGTCTCAACCACTGCAGTATCGGCATCGAAAATGTCGGAGGCGTTCACGGTCCCGGCGATCTGACGCCGGCGCAGCTGAAGGCGAATATCGAGCTGGTGCGTTATCTGATGAAAAAATACCCGACCATCGAGTATCTGATCGGGCACCATGAGTATCGCCGTTTCGAAGGGCACCCGCTCTGGCGTGAGAAAGATGCGGGGTACCGTACACGCAAGAGCGATCCGGGAAACGATTTCATGCGAGCCCTTCGCCGCCATTTTCCATCACTCAAACCGGCCCCATGATCGCCTCGCCGCTCTTCTATCTCGTCTCTATCGCCTCGATCGCCGCCGTTTTCGGCATTGCCGAACGCTTCGATCGTACCCGGCGTTACTTTACCTACCTGCCTGCCATCGTTTTGATCTACATGGCGGCGATGGTTGCGGCGCAGACGGGACTTTGGGAACGCAACGAAGCGATCGGCGCCGTCTACAAAACCGCCAAAAACAACCTTTTGCCGGCAATGCTCTTTCTGATGCTTCTGCACGTCGACCTGCGCCGTTTTCTGAAACTCGGCCGGCCGCTGCTCATTGCCTACGTCGCTGCGACACTCTCCATTGGCATCGCGTTTTTCCTCGTCTTTTGGAGTTTTGGATTTGGCCGGGATGAGGCGGGTCTTTTCGGTGCACTATGCGGCAGCTGGATGGGCGGTACAGCCAACATGCTCGCCGTCGGAAGTGCTCTGAATGTCAACGAAACGATGATGGGCTATACCCTCGTCGTCGATGCCGTAGACTATACCTTTTGGGTGATGCTGCTGCTTTCTCTCGTGCGTATCGCCCCGCTTTTTGCACGCTGGAGTGGCGCGGTGGAGAGTTCGGTTGTGCTCTCCGATCTCGGATGCGCCTGTACGATCGGCCCCAAACGCTACTGGCTGCTGCTGGGCACCGCCTTCGCCGTCGCCATCGTTTCGCAGTTCGTCGGCATGCATCTCGGAGGTTTGGGCACGACGACATGGACGGTACTCGTCGCCACCTTCGCCGGACTCGTTGGTGCCTATACACCGCTTTCACGTATCAACGGCTCGAACGAGCTGGCCTCCACGATGCTCCTTCTTCTGGTCGCCCTGATCGGTTCGCGTGCCGATTTTGCCGACTTTGGTGCAGTGCCGCGCTACATCGCTGCCGGCGCTGCCATTCTCGCGCTGCATGCACTTATGATGGCCATCGTGGCCAAAAAGTTCAAGCTCGATCTCTTCAGTATTGCCGTCGCTTCGCTCGCCAACATCGGTGGTGTCGCTTCGGCTCCCATTCTCGCCGGCGCCTATAATCGTGCACTCATCGGTATCGCCGTGCTGATGGCGATAATGGGGTATCTCATCGGTACCTTCGGCGGTCTGTTGGTCGGCTATACGCTGCGGTGGATCGCATCGTGACGATTACGGATATCGTCTTTTCAACCGTTGAAATACCGCTCAAGACGCCTTTCGTCACGGCGTTGCGGCGTGTTGAAAATGTCGAAGCGGTCCGTGTGACGCTAAGCACGGACGGCGGTCTGCAGGGTATCGGCGAGGCGCCGCCCACCGAAGTGATTACGGGGGAAAATCTTCAATCGATCCGATCGACCATCGAGGCGAAGATCGCGCCGAATATGCTGCACAAACCTTTCGAAACGATGGAAGAGGTGCAAAAGATCCTTCATACAAGCTGCAAAGGCGCAACCAGTGCCAAAGCAGCCGTCGACATCGCACTTTACGATCTCTTTTGCAAGCAGACGTGCCAGCCGCTCTACCGATTCCTCGGTGGTGAAAACCGTTCCGTCGAAACCGACGTCACGATCAGCCTGAACGATCCCGGTACGATGGCTGCCGATGCAAGGATAGCTCTCGCCGAGGGCTTCGACATTCTCAAAGTCAAAGTGGGCGGCAGGGACGGTCGGGACATCGCACGACTTGAAGGTGTCAGGAGGGCCGTACCCGATGCCCTGCTTCTCGTCGATGCCAACCAGGCATGGAGCGAAACCGAAGCGCTGAAGATGATCGGTGCTGTCTCGGATCTTGGCATCGAGCTGATCGAACAACCTCTGCCGGCCGAAAATCTCGAGGGGATGCAGGCCGTCACCGCGCAAAGCCCCATCCCCATTCTCGCCGACGAGTCGGTCTTCACCCTCGAAGATGCCAAACGGGTTATCGGAACGAAAGCGGCCGAGATGATCAACATCAAACTGATGAAGTGCGGCGGCATTTACAAGGCACGGGAAATAGTGGAGTGGTGTGAAGCGAGGGGTGTGAAGTGCATGATGGGCTCGATGCTCGAAAGCCCCGCCTCGATCAAGGCGGCGCTTCAATTGGCGATGGCGTATCCTGAAACGATACGCTATGCGGATCTGGACAGTCCGCTGCTTTATGAAAGCATCCCGCAGGGGAGCGGGATGGCGTTCAAGGGAAACGAAATCTTTTTATCCTAAAAGACCGCCACGACCCACTTCGTGATGAAGTAGCCGCCGATGACGAGCCAGGCGAACATGGCGCTGGCGGCGTAGAGAGGTGCGAGGCCAAGCCCTTTGAATTTGGCGAAGCGGGTACCCATTCCGAGTGCCGTCATCGCCATCGTGAGGAGGAAGGTATCGATGGCGTTGATGTTGGCGATGGTGCTTTGGATCGTCTGTGCCATACTTTCGGATGCGCCGCTTTCGACATATCCCTGGATCAGTGAGTTGACGCCTGCCATTCCGATGAAGTAGACGGCGAACCAGGGTATGACCAGTTTGACACCGCCAGCTTCAGTACCCGTTTTCTTCGCAGTATAGGAGAGGTAGATGCCCAATAGTATCAGCATCGGGGCGATCATGATGACACGGGTCATCTTGACGATGACGGCGGCTTTGGCCATTTCGGTATCGGGGCCGTCGATGGAACCGACGGCGACGACCTGCGCCACCTCATGAATGGTGCCACCGGCGTAAATACCAAACTCCTGCGGTGTCATATGAAAGATACCTGCTTTCAGGAGTGCCGGGTAGAGGAACATCGCGATCGTACCGAAAAGTACGACCATAGAGACGGCGACGGCGGCTTTGTGCTCTTCGGCTTTCAGTACGGGTTCGGTCGCGAGAACGGCGGCAGCACCGCAGACAGAGGCACCCGATGCGGTCAGCATCGCCGTGTCGCGGTCGAGTTTGAAGATTTTGTGGCCGAGCCATGTTCCCATGATGAAGGTGGTCGAGAGCATGATGAGCGAAACCATGAACCCTTCGATACCCACTTCGGCGATCTGCTGGAAGGTGATCCTGAACCCATAGAAAACGATTGCGAAGCGAAGAATCTTCTTGGCTGAAAAGACGATACCCGTCTCCCATGCCGCGGGGAAATGGTTGTGGAGTGTGTTGGCGTAGAAGATACCGATGACGATACCGACGACAAGCGGGGAGATGCCGAGTTTCTGTACCGGCCCGAGACCTGCGATGTAGGTTGCGGAGGCTGCGACGAGTGCGACGAAAATGATGCCGCTGATGGTACCTTTTCTTTTTTCGGGTGAAAATGCCATGTCGATCCTTTCAGTCTGTTGGAGGTGTTATTTATCAGGATTACTGTTGGAATTATTGGACTGAGATAAGTATCACTCATTATTATAGTATAAAAATACTTATAAACAAAATAAACAAAATATGATACAATAATAAAAAAATTTGACATTAGTGAGAGAACGGATAAGAAAAATGAAAGCAACACTGCGCCAAATGGAGATTTTTCTCGAGGTGGCTCATACCGGCCATCTGACCAAAGTAGCCGAAAAGATGGGGCTCAGTCAGTCGGCGGTGTCGATGTCGATCAAGGAGCTCGAAAATATCATCGGGTACAAACTTTTCGACCGCATCAACAAGAAACTCGCGCTCAATGAAAAGGGAAGGGCCTTCGCGGAGGCGATCGCGCCGCTTGTCAGCAAGCTCAACGATATCGAGGAGGAGTTCAAAAACGACGAAAATAACGGTGAGCTGCTGATCGGGGTGAGTACGACAATCGCCGATTACCTGATCCCTCCGATCATCTGCGACTATATGAAGAGCTATCCGCGGGTGAAAGTGAATCTGAAAATCGGCAATACCAGAAATATCGTGGAGATGATCGAAAACGGTGCCATCGACTTGGGATTCGTCGAAGGGAATGTCGATTCGACCTCGATCAAACAGGAGGTTGTGGGGCTCGACGAACTGATCGTCGTGACGGGAGACAGAGAGCTCGCCTCGAATGAGGAGGGGTATTATATCGACAAACTTCTGGACAAACGGTGGATCCTTCGGGAGGAGGGATCCGGAACGCGGGAAGTCTTTTTGACCCATCTTGGCGACATGGCGACACAGCTCAACCTCTTTTTGGAGCTCGGGCACCCGGAATCGATCAAAAATATGCTGATCCAGAGTGGCAAATGTCTCACCTGTCTGCCGCGTATCAGTGTGATGAAAGAGCTCGAACGCGAAGATCTCTTCGAGGTGAAGATCAAAAAACTGAGGTTCGAACGGCAGTTTCTTCTGATTTACCATAAAGACAAATACAAAACTTCTCTACTCAACAAGTTTATCTACTTTACGCGAATGCAGCTGGGCAAGATATTGGAGCGCTGACAGCGCTCCCTCGCTCCATATATATTTCCATCACGGTTATCGGGATTTTTTCAGGGCCGTTCTGTATTCTTCCGGGTAGTTTAGGTTGAAGAACGGTTCGTCCGTTTGGAAATTGACGAAGAGTGTATTCGAGAGTTTCAGCAGATAGCCTAGCCGATGCTGGTTGTTCGCGACCATCTCTTCGAGTCTGGGTAACATCTTTCTCGTGTAGATGCCACACATCGGGTGGATGCCATTGGGGCTCTTGGCGATGATGGCATCGGCCTCCTCTTTTTCATACGCTTCGACAAGCTTTTTTATAACGGATTCGTCTACGAAGGGGGTGTCGACGCCAAGGGCGAAGAAAGCATCCTCTTCGAGTGTTTTGAATACGGCGATGAGCCCGGAGGTCGGGGCATGGGTCTGGCGCATTTTGCTATCGAATACAAGTGTTGCTTTGAAGGGAAATTTATCGGTTTTCGTGCTGATGCAGGTATGCTTGAAAAGAGGTGAAACGCGTCGGTATTGATACTCGGCGAGTGTAGCGTAACCGCCGAAGGGGAGCAGTGCCTTGTCCTCCCCCATGCGCGAACTCCTGCCGCCGGCGAAGATGACGCAGGGGAGAGGGATCCGGGGCATTAGATATCGCGTGGGTCGACGATTTTTCCCGCAATCGCGCTGGCGGCTGCGACGGCGGAGTTGGCGAGGTAGATCTCACTGCTTCGCGCGCCCATGCGGCCGACGAAGTTGCGGTTGGTCGTGGAGATGCAGCGCTCATTGTCGCCGAGGATTCCCATGTAGCCCCCCAGGCATGCGCCGCAGGTGGGGTTGGAAACGACGGCGCCTGCATCGATCAGTGTGTCGATGTAGCCCGCTTTCTCGGCTGCTTTGAGAATCTTTTGGGTTGCGGGCGTGACGATCATGCGGGTATGGCGTGCGACACGCTTGCCTCTGACGATTTCCGCCGCGATTTTGATGTCACCGAGGCGCCCGTTGGTGCAGCTTCCGATAAAGACCTGGTCGATCTTCAGATCGTCCGCGACGGCCTGGCTGATCGGCTTGCCGTTGCTCGGCAGGTGCGGGTAGGCGATGACGGGTTCGAGCTTGCTGACATCGATCTCGATCGTCTGGCAGTATTTGGCATCGGGGTCGGAGTAGTGGAACTTCGGCTCGCGCGCCAGTGGTTTGTCGGCAAGAAACGCTTTTGTAACCTCGTCCACAGCGATGATACCGCTCTTCGCACCCGCTTCGATCGCCATGTTGCAGAGGCTGAAGCGGTCGTCCATGCTGAGGTATTCGATGGTGTCGCCGGTAAACTCGAGCGCCTTGTAGAGCGCGCCGTCGACACCGATCATGCGGATCAGCTCCAGGATCAGGTCTTTGCCATAGATGTGCTCGCCCGGTTTTCCGGTGAAAACGACCTTGATCGTCTCGGGCACTTTGAACCAGTTGCCGCCCGTGATCATCGCGAAGGCCAGGTCGGTCGATCCCATCCCGGTCGAGAAAGCGCCGAGTGCGCCGTGGGTGCAGGTGTGGCTGTCGGCACCGATGATGACGTCACCTGGTACGACAAGCCCCTTTTCAGGCAGCAGCGCATGCTCGATCCCCATATCCTTCTCGTCGAAAAAGTGTTTGAGGTCATGCTTGTAGGCGAATTCGCGGCTGATCTTCGCCTGGTTGGCGCTGGCGATATCCTTGGCCGGAATGAAGTGGTCCATGACGATCGAGAAGCCGTCGGGATTGGCCAGTTTCGTCGCGCCGCTCTCTTCGAACGCACGGATCGAGATCGGCGTCGTGATGTCGTTGCCGATCACCATGTCGATGTCGCAGCGAACGATCTCGCCCGCTTTGACGTCGCGTCCGATATGCTCGCTGAAAATCTTTTCGGTAATGGTCTGTCCCATGAAAATCCTTCTGGAAGGCGCAACGCGCCATTAGAGTAAACTGGCGCGATTATAGCAAAAAGGGGCTGATTAACTTTTAAAGGTATCCAACAGGGTTTGCAGCTCTTTTGCCTGGGCCTCCAGCTCTT
Source organism: Hydrogenimonas cancrithermarum (assembly GCF_030296055.1). NCBI lineage: Bacteria > Pseudomonadati > Campylobacterota > Epsilonproteobacteria > Campylobacterales > Hydrogenimonadaceae > Hydrogenimonas > Hydrogenimonas cancrithermarum. The sequence continues at coordinate 1,287,692 of NZ_AP027370.1, read as the reverse complement.
GCCCGATACGGCGCATCTGTTCCGCCTCTTCGCTATTGGCGGACGAGAGCGAATCGATCCGATCGATGCTCTGCAGAATCTTCTCTATCTTTTCTACGATCGTCCGGGTACTTTCGAAGTTGGTGTCGCTCATTTTAGCTGTTTCGTCGAGTTTTCCGTAGAAAGCTTCGATGGTCGTTTTGGCATTGCCGCTTTGCTGGAGCAGCGCTTCGATATTCGCGGCATTCCTGCCCATCAGTGTTCCCGCATCTGCGATCGATTGCGTGACGACCGTGATCGTGGCGTTGATTTCACTCAGACTCTTTTGGGTCCGTTCGGCCAGTTTTCGGACTTCGTCGGCTACGACGGCAAAGCCGCGTCCGTGTTCCCCCGCCCGAGCCGCTTCGATCGCGGCGTTGAGTGCCAGAAGATTGGTCTGGTCGGCGATTTCGTATATCATCTGCAACACTTCGGTGATCGACCCCGCCTGGTCCTTGAGGTGGGCAAACTGAACCGTCAGATCCGATTCGATGTGGGCCGTTTCGCTGATACGGTTGTTGATGCGGTCGATCGATTCGGTTACCAGATGCATCTCGCCCGCGATGGTGTCGATCCGCTCTTTGGTCTCTCTGCTGAGATGCAACGATGCATCCACGGTTCGGCGGATCTCGTCGGCCAGATGCTGTGTCTGTGCCGTCGCTTCGGAGGTCTCCTGGGCACTTTTCGTCACCGCATCGATCTTCTTGCCGAGCATGGCGATCTTTTCGATCGTCGCCAGGCCGCTGCGTTTTGCCTGTCTGACAAGCTGCTGGATCTTCTCGATGAACTGGTTGACGTAGCGGCCGGCCAGTCCGATCTCGTCGTCGCTTTTGATCGGAAGGCGTTTGGTCAGGTCGCCTTCACCTTCGGCCAGGTCTTTGGCGACGTCGTCGAGCTCCCGGATAGGGCCAAGAATACTCATTCCCGTGATGTAGTTGAGCAGTGTCAGCAGTGCGACCATCCCGATCCCGAGAATACTGAACCACAGCATGAAGCTTTTTTGAATATTTTCGAAATAGTCCGCTTTGTTGACACCCGGGACGATCCAGAGTCTCCACGGAGCGATATATCGATAGGCGACGATCTTCTCCTGGCCCGTGGCGGCGGAGGTGTACTCGAGGAAACCGCCTCTTCTGTCTTGGCGGATTTTGTCGACATAGTCGTGGCCGGCGAAGTTTTTCCCCTCTTTTTTCGGATGTACGACGAACGTCCCCTTTTCGTCCATCAGATAGACATAGCCGCTCTTTCCGATTTTAATGTCGTAGATATGTTTTTTGAAGGCAGGGTCGAGGTACCCTTTCGGATCTCTTTCGGCGATGTAGAGCGTCTCCTGCTGCAGGGCGTCCGCAACGGAACCGATGTCGGTTTTCATGATCGTATCGACATCTTTGACGGCGAGAGAGTATGCTACAATGATACTGATAAAGATGGCGATGACCGACAGAACAAGATTCGCGATGAATTTGGCGCGGATCGTTTTAAAAAGTGCGAGAGTCGTTTTCATATGTTTTGTTCTTCCTGTAAAGGGGGATTCTATACGTCACTATAATCGGTGAATATAAGAAATTATAAATAGGCCAGAGAGAAAAAATCAAGCGAAGAGCGTATGAAATTTTATGAATTGAAAGCCATAGCGACATATTTGAACGGTTTTGGGCAGATACGATCTGCCGAACGCATCGACGACAATGTCATCCGGCTGGTTTTCAAGAGAGAAGATGCTGTCGGATTCGACCTTTCGCGTGGCCGCAGCGAAATTTTTGCGGCGAGAGTGAATGCGGCTGTTCGAAGTTACCATGCGCCGTTCGACACGATGCTCAAAAAGCGTTTCAACGGTGCGAAGATCATTCGGGTCGATATGCCGCAGGATGATAAGATCATTCGTATCGAAGCCTCTTTGCAAGGAGCCTACAAGGCGCAAAAAAGCTTTTTGCAACTCGAGTTCACCGGCCGTCATACGAATGCGATCATTCTGGATGAAAACGGGGTGGTTCTCGAAGCGCTGCGTCATGTCGACAGCGATGCAAGCTACCGGATCGTCAAGCCAGGGGTGGAGCTCAAGCCGCTGGTGCCCTACCGTGGCAAGCGTGCAGAAGGTGAGATCGTGGAGGTTGAAGCATGGCTCGAAGAGCGTGCAAGAGTGCGAAGCGAACGGCGTCTCGTTCAGCTCAAAGCGCGCCATGCCCAGACCCTCGAAAAAAAGATCGAACGTCTCGAGAAGGCGTTGCAGCACCTTCCCGACAAAGCGGAACTGGAGAACAGGGCGCAGATGTATGCGATGTACGCTTCGATCGTGCTGGCGCACCTTCATGAGATCAAGCCATACGATACAGAGCTGCGGACCGAAGATTTCGAAGGAAACCCTGTGGCGATCGAGCTTCCGGCGCTTCCGAATCCAAAGCGGATAGGGGAGCACTTTTACGCCCTTTCGAAACGGGCGGCCAACAAGGCGGCACATCTGCATATCGAAGAGGAGAATCTCAAAAGCCGTATCGCCTTCTACCGGAGGCTTTTGGAGAACCTGCAGCGGGCGCGGAACGAAGGGGAGATTTCGCTGCTCTTTCCACCGAAACAGCAACGGAAAAAACGGCAGGCCAAAGCACAGTGCGAAATCTTCTGGATCGATTCGTTTCGCGTTATGGTCGGGCGCAACGAGCGTGAGAACGAGTGGGTCCTGAAAAACGCCAAAGCCGGCGACATCTGGCTCCATCTCAAAGACCGTCCCTCTTCGCACTGCATTGTCCAAAGCGGCGGACGAAAGCAGGTGCCCAAAGAGGTGATCGAGAAGGCGGCCAAAATCTGTGTCGAGACAAGCGTCACTCAACCAGGCAGCTATCTGGTCGATGTTACCAATAGGCGCAATGTGAAAATCGTCAAAGGTGCGCATGTCAATTATGTCAACTACGATACGATAAAGGTCCAAAAAGAGTAAGAAGGATACCCGATGGCCATCTCTCCGCTTACCAACATCATCTTCGTCAACCAGAACATGCATGTCGCGGCATCGGTGCAGAATATGCAGTTCAACCGGTACGACATGCAGAATGTCGCGGCGCAGGCGATGGTCAACGAAAAAGAGAAAACGATCGAGGAGACCCGCCAGGCCGAAGAACTGCATAACATCGACCCAGAGCGTGAACATACGCGTCAGGAAGCCGAAGCGCAGGAACGCGAACGGGAAAAAGCCGCGAAGAAAAAACCCAAAACCCATAAAGACAAAGGTTTCACGATCGACGAGGATGGAAACCCGCATCTCGATATTCACGTTTGACTGCCATAGGGTGCGTAACGTCGGTTTAACCTTTTATCCGATATACTAAAAGCATATTGAAAAAGGGTGCTTTATGGGTCTTTTCTCCATCGTTTCCGAAAACAAAACACGCTTTCTGACAGGGGCCGTGCTTGTCGCGGTCGTCGTTTCGATCGGTTTGATCGACAACTTTTTCCTGATATGGCTCTTTTTGGGCATCGTCTATCTCTTCTCCTTTTACGAGGCGATGCGTCTCTTCGGTGTAGAGAGTGACAATCAGATGTACGCCTATGCCGTGGCGATATGGCTTCTGGCGCTCATCTACCCCAATCCCGACGACCTCTTTTTTCTTATCGCCGTCATTTTCGCTTCGCTGCTGGCCTATACCAGGGAGTTCGACAAGAAACTCTTTTTGCCCTTTCTCTATCCGACGGCGTCGTTTCTCTTTCTGCTGGCTCTCTACCACGATTTCGGCGTCGGATCGCTCTTTTGGCTTCTCGTGGTCGTGGCGCTAACCGATATCGGCGCCTACTTTACCGGTAAGCTGGCCGGCCGTCGCCCTTTCTGTCCCACGTCCCCCAACAAGACGATCGAAGGGGTGGTCGGCGGTGTGCTGATCGCCACTTTCGCGGGCTTTTTCGCAGGCAGTGTGCTTGTCGACTGGCCACAGGCGCTGCTTATTTCGCTTGGCGTTTCGGTGGCGTCGATTTTCGGCGACCTTTTCGAAAGCTACCTCAAGCGGGAGGCCGGTGTCAAAGACAGCGGCGACCTTTTGCCGGGCCATGGCGGTGCGCTCGATCGTGTCGACGGCTATCTTTTTGGCGGTATTGTGATGGTGTTGCTGCTGAGGGGGCTCATCTAAGTGGTACTGTTGGGTTCGACCGGTTCCATCGGGGTCAATACACTGGCGGTGGCGGAGCGGTTCAACATCCGTGTCGAAGTTTTGGTCGCCGGCAACAACATCGCACTGCTCAAAGAGCAGATTGTGAAATTTCAGCCCTGTTTCGTCTCGGTTGCGACCAAAGAGTTGGCCGAACAGATCGACCATCCCAGAGTTTTCTGGGGTGAAGAGGGGATCGTAAAGGCGATCCGCAACAGCAGTTCGTCCATCGTCGTCAATGCACTGGTCGGTTTCCTGGGCCTTCGTCCGACGATCGTCGCGATCGAAGAGGGCAAGACGGTGGCACTGGCCAACAAAGAGTCGTTGGTGGCGGCGGGAGCTTTTATCGATCCCAAACATCTGCGCCCCATCGACAGCGAGCACTTCGGTCTTTGGTACCTGCTGAATGGCCGAATACCCAAAAAGATGACGATTACCGCCAGTGGCGGCGCCTTCCGTGATTGGCCGATCGAAAAAATCGAGCATGCGACACTCGAAAACGCCCTGAAACATCCTAACTGGAGTATGGGGGCGAAGATTACGATCGACAGCGCCACGATGACCAACAAACTCTTCGAGCTCCTCGAGGCACGCTGGTTGTATGGCTGCGAAAACGTCGATGCGATCATCGAGCCCAAATCGGTCATTCATGCCCTCGTCGAATTTGCCGACGGTGCGACGACGGCGCAGATGGCCCATCCGGACATGAAATTGCCGATCGCCTACGCCCTGATGCAGGAGGTGAACGTTCCGGTGCTCGAACCGGTCGATCTGCTCAGGGTCGGTTCGCTGGAGTTTCGCGAAATCATCCCCGACCGCTACCCGATCTGGGCCATCAAAGAGGATTTGCTGAAACACCCCAAACGGGGTGTCGTCGTCAATGCCGCCAATGAAGCGGCGATCACGAAATTTGTGGAGGGGAGGATCGCTTTCGGCGATTTGCCTAGGCTTACGATTGCTGCGTATGAACACTTCAGCGGTGTCGACCCGCAGAGTATCGATGAGGTTTTCGAAATCGACCGTGAAGTGAGGAGATGGTGTGAAACGCGATAAGAGACTGCTTCTGCATGGTTGGGGCGGCAGCGACTATCCGCACTGGCAGGCGTGGCTGGCCGGTGAACTGGCCAAAGCGTACGGCACTGTCAGTTTTCCGCTTATTCAGCATCCCCATTTTCCACACCTGAACCGCTGGAAAAAAGAGGTTAAGGCGTATTTGGCGGATTTCAGGCCGCATACCGTCATCTGCCACTCGCTCGCCAACACCCTCTGGTTTCACCTCTGCAACGAAGGCGAGATCGAACCGGTCGAAAAGCTGATTCTCGTCGCACCGCCCAGGCTCGACTGCGAAATCGAGACGATCAAGAGTTTCTTTCCGGTCGAAGCCCCGAAAAACCTTTTCGCCAAAAGCGCCACGCTCGTCGTCTCGACGAACGATCCCTATATGCCTCTCGAAGAGGCGTGGAGGTTACAGGAGGCGTTGGGCATTCCCATGAAGGTGATCGAAAACGCCGGCCATATCAATGCCGAAAGCGGCTACGGGGAGTGGCCATGGATTCTGGAGTATCTACAAACGGGCATGATATGCTCCGAGGAAGAAGGTGTAAATAGATGATTTTAAGCATCGAAAGCAGCTGCGACGACAGTTCGATCGCCGTGACCGATATCGTTACGAAAGAGATTCTCTTTCACCGGAAAATTTCCCAAGAGGCGGAACACGCCAAATATGGTGGTGTCGTACCGGAGCTTGCGAGTCGATTGCATGCGGTCGATCTGCCGAAACTTCTGGAGGAGGCGAAACCCTATCTCGACGACCTCAAAGCGGTGGCCGTCACCAACGCCCCGGGCCTGTCGGTGACACTGCTCGAAGGGGTGGCGATGGCACAGGCACTCAGCATTGCCAAGGGACTGCCGATCATCCCGATCAACCATCTCAAGGCGCATATCTACTCGCTTTTCATCGAAAAAGAGGCGATCTTCCCGATGCTGGTGCTGCTCATTTCGGGTGGCCATACGATGGTGCTCGATGTCGAAAGCTTCGATGAGATCACGGTGGTCGCGACGACGATGGACGATAGCTTCGGAGAGAGTTTCGATAAAGTGGCGAAGATGATGGGATTGGGATACCCCGGCGGTCCGGTCATCGAAAAGCTGGCACAAAAGGGTGACCCCGACCGATTCCCAATGCCGATTCCCTTGCAGCACTCGCCAAAAATCGCCTTCAGCTACTCCGGTATCAAAAACGCCGTCAGGCTTGTCGTCGAAGCGAACCAGCCTCTCGACGAACAGACCAAAGCCGACATCGCCGCCAGTTTCCAGAAAGCGGCGATTGCCCATCTGATGCAGAAAACGAAGAAGATATTTGCAACGCTGAAGCCGAAAGATTTCGCCATCGTCGGTGGGGCGAGTGCCAACATGGCCGTTCGTGAAGCGTTCGCCAACCTCTGTGCGAGGTTTGACTGCAACCTGCATCTTGCCGACTTGCAGTACTGCTCCGACAATGCCGCGATGGTAGGGCGCTGCGCGATCGATGCCTACTATATGGAGCGTTTTTCCGACGCGCTGACGATCGAGGTTTCGCCAAGAACGGATAATATTTCTTAATTCTCTAAAAGTTTACAGAATTCTTAAAACTAAGTTTTTTTAATTAAGAGTATTTTTATCCTATTCATGTACAATACCATCAACCGCATGCAAATGCGAATCAAACATGTTAATCAAAACATTATAAAAAGGAAAATCCTATGGCAACTACTAAGCTCAAAGGTAACGAAGTCAAACTGGCTGGTAACGAAGTAAACGTTGGAGACAAAGCTCCGGAAGTAACCGTTGTAAACGCGGAAGGTCTTGCAGACAAAAAAGTCGGCGGTGCACAGGACAAAGTTCAACTTCTCGTTGTCGTTCCTTCGCTCGATACGCCGGTATGTGCGGCTGAAACACGCAAATTCAACGAGAAAGCTGCTGAAATCGAAGGTGTCGATACGACTGTTATCTCTATGGACCTTCCGTTCGCTGCAGGACGTTTCTGCTCTGCTGAAGGTATCGAAAACCTGACGGTCGCTTCTGACTTCCGTAACAAAGATTTCGCGAACGCTTACGGCGTACTTATCGCTGAAGGCCCGCTTGCAGGCGTAACTGCACGTGCGATCTTCGTTGTCGACAAAGACGGTACGATCGTCTATAAGCAACTGGTTCCTGAAATTACAGAAGAGCCGGAATACGAAGAAGCACTCGAAGCTGCAAAAGCCGCTGCGAGCAAGTAAGCTTCAACAGCTGCTACATTCGGGGGAATGGGAAGGAGAGCTTTTTGGCTCTCCTTTTTTTATGCCGATTTTTCAGGCTTTTTCTTTCGGTTTTCCAGATCGTGAAGCTCTTTTTCGGACTGTTCCAGAATCTTTTTGATCTCCTCCACGGTAATCTTTCCGCTTTCGATCAATCCTTTCTTGACCCCCTCCAGAATCTGAAGAAGCAGATTCTTCGACGAAATATTCTCTCGTTTCGCGATTTCTCGTATCTCTTCGAAATCCTCTTTCAGAAACTGCATCACTTCGATATCGATCTCGACACTCTCTTTCACGATCTGTGCGATCTGCTTCGCGATCTTTTCGCTGAGATTCAACTCTGCATCAGCCAAGTGCGCGCCTCCTCGGCAGAGTGGAAAAATTTCGCTTTCCCTGCGATGAGCCAGTCGGCCATTTTGGCGAAGAGCGCTTCCCATGTTTTATCGCCGACAACCGCCATTTTGTTGATATCTTTCCGGAGTTCGAGTCCGAATCTGAAGTCGTCCCATGCCGCTTCGAGCGTCCATCCTTCGAAATGGGTCATATCGATGAGGATATTGAGACGCTTTGGCGGAAGGTTCCGGACGGCACTTTCGATAAAGGGCACAAAGGTCTCGTAATCTTCATGTGTCAGTTTTCCGATAAGTTTGAACTCGACATAGGCGCTATCGTCGACCTGCATCAGTTCGATGTGAATTCCGTGGGTTTTGATCTGCATGGTGACCTCCTTGTAAGGAGGTCATTATAGCAAAGTGTGGTATCGAGTTGGTTTGAAAGGGTTAAATTTCCGCTTTCTCTTCGTGATCTTCCGGATCGAGATACTCGATGTTGGGAATCAGAAAAGCGACAGCGATGAGGGCAATGCCATAAAGAAGCACGACCGTCGATTCATGCCCGTGGAAAAGTTCGGGGAGGGTCAGTTCGCCGTAGTCCGGGCCCATGATCTGTTTGAGCCATGGGTACGCCATCGTGAAAAAGAGGCCGCCGAATATTCCGCCGATCGCTCCCACGAGAACGTCGATGCGCCCTTCCGCCACCGAGATGGGGCCGGTTCCGGGGCACTTTCCGAAAATCGCCATCGCGATACCGAAAAGAACGGCGCCGATAACGATACCCCCGAGCATGATCGGTTTGACATGGTAGTGGGCGTATCCCGCTTCTATCATGAAATAGAGACCGATACTCGCCAAGCCGATGGCGAAAAAGAGAAGTTTCGGCACCGTCATATCCTCGAGCATCGCAAATCCGGCGATCTTTTCGAACTTGTCGACACGCGACCACTGGATGATCGCGCCGAAGACGAAGCCGATGAAAAGGACCAGCCAGACATTGCCGTGCCCCTCCTGTGCGACGATTTCGAACATATGGACAAATCGATCGATCATGGTCACGCTCCCTTTCTTTTATAGAAGAGCCGGCCGGTGATGATCACCGTCGCCATCGTGATACCGCCGAAGATCAGACCGCTTACGGCGATCTGGCTGGCACCGGAGAGAAAGTGACCGCTGGTGCATCCACCCGCCAGGCGCGCACCGACGATCATGATGAAGCCGGCGGTGAAACTCCAGAAAAGACGGGACGCGACCGAATGGTTTTTACGCTCTTTCCACAGCGCCGGGAGGACGCTGAACCGGAAGGTTTTGGTGACGAAAATCGACATGAAGAGACCACCGAGAAAGGCACCGATGAGCATGACACCTTCCCATGCCCCCGCTTTTTCCACTTCCGCAACATACTCATACTGCTCGGGATCAAGTCCGAAGATGATGCTTGCAAAGTAGGGAACGTAGGTCGAAGCACCGATTGGTCGGTCGGCGCCCCAGATCGAAAAGGTAAAGAGAATCAGCAGCGCCATCAAAATGCCGCCTGTAAACCAGGATATTTTCCGTGGCATAAGTCATCCTTCTGATAAAAATTTTGAGGAATTATATAACAAATCAGAAGAATTTATGAAATAAAAATGTTTAATGAGAGTTATTAATTATTTTGAGTTCGAGTTCGAGGGTAATGCCGAAAATGGAGGCGACACGGCTTTGGGCGAGTGTTATCAACTCCATCGCTTCGTCGAAGGTGCCGCCGCCGAGATTGACGAGAAAGTTGGCGTGCATACCGCTCCAGGCCATATTTCCGATGCGGTACCCTTTGAGGCCGGCCGCTTCGATGAGCCGTCCGGCATAATCGCCCGGCGGATTTTTGAAAGCGCTTCCGGCACTCGGCTCTTTCGGCTGATTGTTCCTCAGCCGAAGCAGCTCCTCGGCCAGTGCGGTATCGAACCCTTTTTTGAAGAGGAACGACGCTTCGTAGGCGACACCCGGCAGCTTCGCGAAGCGGTAACCGTGCGCTATCGCCGTTTTTGGGAACGTTCCCTCGTTTGTCGAGATCTCCACGAGAGTGTCGAAGGTTTCATGCGATTTGACCCCGGCGTTCATCGCCAGCATTCCGCCCAGTGTGCCTGGAAGTTTCGCGACATACTCGAAGCCCCCGATATCGTGCTTTTTGCAAAACGAGAGAATTTTCCCCGTCGGCGTGGCGGCACCTATGATCAATCGTTCACCTTCGATTCGAAGGTAGTCGAAATCTTTTCCGAGCATCATCAGCGGGGGTGGGGTCGGGCCCACCAGGAGGTTGTTGGCATGACCGACAAGGGTGTGGTCTTCGGGTGGGTTGTCCCCTTTTTCAAGGACGGCGACATCGACGGTTGGACCGATCTTGATGCTTGAGAATTTCGAGAAGTCGATCTGCCGTTTTCTCAAAAGGCGAAATCCTTGATCATATCGAAGAGGCGGGTCGTGAAGTCGATCATCGTATTCATCATCCACGGCATCGTGATGATCATGACGAGTGCGACGATGATGATTTTCGGAATGAAACTGAGCGTCATCTCGTTGATCTGGGTCGTCGCCTGGAAAATGCTGATGGCCAGTCCGGCGATGAGACCTGCGAGCAACATCGGCAGTGAGAGAATAAGGGCGACCTTGAGCGTTTCGACCCCGAGAGCGATGAATTGGGCTTCCACGTTACGCTCCTTCCACGAAGGAGCGAATGGAAAATGGAAAATGGAAAATGGAGAATTCAGGAAAAGTCGCTCCGCTCCTTTTTACCATTTTCAATTCCCCATTTCCATCATGAGTTTCTCGCTTCCAAATATTCATGCGGAATCATGAAATCTTCGGCGTGGATCGGGCATTCGTAGAATCCGTGGTCGTAGCCGATCCGAAAGAGGCGGTCGAGGGCTTCGAGCTGGGTTTCGTCCATCGTCACCGATTTGTCGTTGGCGTAGAGGTCGAGGTATCTGTCGAGCGTGGGGGCGTCGATGCGTACGAGATCGCGTTCCAGAAGCATTTTCGCCAGAAGGCCGCGGTGGGTGTTGGCGACGTCGACCGCTTTGATCAGTGCCTTTTCGACGGCGATGGCACGCGTCAGCGGAATGGAGCGGCGCAGAGCCATGCCCCCGAGCGGCAGCGGCAGCGTTTTGCCTGCGAGTTCCTGCCAGATATCCCAGATTTCGCGTTCCACTTCGAGGCTTTCGTCGAAATCGAGGATACTTTCGTGGATCAGTACGCCGGCGTCCACTTCACCCTCGAGTACCGCCTTTTCGATCTCCAGAAAGTTTTTGTAGACGATACGCGCTTCGGGGTAGGCGATGCGAAAGAGCATCGCATTGGTCGTGTGGCGGCCGCTGAGTGCCACTTTGAAGTTTCGGCGCAGTCGTTTCCCTTTGGGTTTGATGAGCTTTGGGCCGTACCCCTCGCCGAAACTCACGGCGGTGCGAAGGAGCGCGAAGTCGTCACGGATTTTCGGGTAGAGCGCGAAGCTGATCGCCGTGACGTCGTAGGTGCCCGCGATCGCCGCTTCGTTGAGTGTTTCGATGTCGAGTGCGATATTTTCGAACGGTGCCGGTGTCGAAACCCATCCGAACTTGACAGCGTAGTACATGAAGATATCGTCCGCATCGGGCGAGTGTGCGATGGTGATGGGATTTTGGGTTCTCGATTTTGGACTCTGGATCGAATCTTCTTGCGGCTGACTGTTTACCACTTCTTGCTTCTCACTTCCCACTGATTCAGTTTTTGCTTGATTTTATCGAAATAGTGTTAAAATATCTCTAATTTCAAATTTACGTGAGGTATTTATGGACATCGATCCGAATAAACAGAAAGCGTTGGACGTCGCGATCAAACAGATCGACAAGGCGTTCGGCAAAGGGGCGCTCGTTCGCCTCGGCGACAAGGAGATCGAACCGATCGAAGCGATCAGCACCGGTTCTCTGGGGCTCGATATGGCACTCGGTATCGGCGGCGTGCCGCGCGGGCGTATCATCGAAATCTACGGGCCGGAGAGTTCCGGTAAGACGACACTGGCGCTGCAGATTATCTCCGAGGCGCAGAAAAACAACAGTATATGTGCCTTCATAGACGCGGAACATGCGCTTGACGTGCGCTACGCGAAGAACTTGGGAGTCGATGTCGAAAACCTGTTGGTGAGCCAGCCCGACTTCGGGGAGCAGGCGCTCGATATCGTCGAGACGATCGCACGAAGCGGTGCGGTCGACGTCATCGTCGTCGACTCGGTCGCGGCGCTGACACCCAAGGCCGAGATCGAGGGTGACATGGGCGATACCCACGTCGGCTTGCAGGCACGTCTGATGAGCCAGGCGCTTCGAAAACTGACAGGCGTGCTCCACAAAATGGAGACGACGGTCATCTTCATCAACCAGATCCGTATGAAGATCGGTACGATGGGGTATGGAAGCCCGGAGACGACGACCGGCGGTAACGCCCTGAAGTTCTACGCTTCCGTTCGTGTCGACGTGCGCCGTATCGCGACGCTGAAACAGGGTGAAAACCAGATCGGAAACCGCGTCAAGGCCAAAGTGGTCAAAAACAAGGTGGCGCCTCCGTTCAGGATCGCCGAGTTCGACATCATGTTCGGCGAGGGGATCAGCAAAGAGGGCGAGATCATCGATTACGGTGTGAAACTCGACATTATCGATAAAAGCGGTTCGTGGTTCAGTTACAAAGAGACGAAGCTGGGCCAGGGACGCGAAAACGCCAAACAGACACTCAAAGAGAACCGGGAGCTTGCGGAACAGATCGAAGAGGAGATCAAGCAGGCGCTCGGTATCGGGAGCAAGATGCTCGAAATGAGCGAAGAAGAGATTAAATCAGCTGGAGAGGAGTAATTACGATGGTTTTTATTGACGATATCAGAGCCGACGAGGTCATGGACAGTAGGGGGAACCCGACGGTACGCGCGACGGTGCGCCTGAGCGACGGAACAAGCGCCGATGCGATCGTTCCAAGTGGTGCGAGCACCGGAAAACGCGAAGCGCTCGAGCTGCGTGACGGAGGAGACCGCTATATGGGCAAAGGGGTGTTGACCGCGTGCGAAAACGTCAACATCAAAATCGCCGATGAACTGATCGGTCTCAGCCCGTACAATCAGAGCGAAGTCGATGCGATCATGAAAGAGATCGACGGGACCGACAATTACGGTAATCTCGGCGCCAATGCGGTACTGGGTGTTTCGATGGCGGTCGCGCGTGCGGCGGCAAAGAGCCTCAATATGGCGCTCTACCGCTACCTCGGTGGCGCCAATGCGCTGGTTATGCCGACGCCGATGCTCAACATCATCAATGGCGGAAGCCATGCCGACAACAGCGTCGACTTCCAGGAATACATGATCATGCCGACCGGTTTCGACGAGTTTTCCGAAGCGCTCCGTGCAAGTGCCGAGGTCTACCACAATCTCAAAAAGATCCTTCACGAGACAGGCCATAGCACTGCACTGGGTGACGAGGGCGGTTTCGCGCCGAACCTCTCCAGCAACGAGGAGCCGATCCAGGTGATCATGCAGGCGATCGAAAAGGCGGGCTACAAGCCGGGCGAGCAGATCGCGATCGCACTCGACGTCGCCAGTAGCGAGCTGGTCGCCGAAGGTGGTTACCGACTCGAGAGCGAAAACAGGACGCTCAGCAGCGAAGAGCTCGTCGAATATTACGAAGAGCTCATCGCGAAGTATCCGATCGTCAGCATCGAAGACGGTCTGAGCGAAGATGACTGGGACGGGTGGAAAGTGCTGACCGAGCGTCTGGGCTGCAAAGTTCAGCTCGTCGGTGACGATCTTTTCGTCACCAACGCTTCCATCCTGAATGAAGGGATCAGCAAAGGAATCGCCAACTCGATCCTGATCAAGCCGAACCAGATCGGTTCGGTTTCCGAAACGATGCAGACGGTCCGCCTCGCGCAGCGCAACGGCTACACCTGTGTCATGAGCCACCGAAGCGGGGAGAGTGAAGACAGTTTCATCGCCGATTTCGCCGTCGCGCTCAACACCGGCCAGATCAAAACCGGATCGACGGCGCGCAGCGAGCGTATCGCGAAGTACAACCGCCTTCTCGCCATCGAGCGTGAGCTCGGCTACTTCGAATACCTTGGCCGAGAGATCTTCGGATAATGTCCGAAATCGAGGTCGTACCGACCGAGGAGCGTGCGCCTGCCGCACTTTTCGGTCTGCCTCTTCAACGGATCGCCGTCGCGCTCGCCGCGGTGATCGCACTCGGCATCTATGCCGGGATTTTGCTTTTCGGCCCCAACTCCCTGACGGTACTACTGGGGCTGGAAGAGCAGCGTGCGACCTACGAAACCCACATCAAAACCCTCAAGGCCCAAAATGCGGCTCTGCAAAAAGAGTATTTTGAGCTGAAACAGCTGGAGCCGGAATCATGAGAAGTCTTTTCATACTTTGTCTGGGAATATTGTCGCTCTTTGCAAGGGAAAACCCGTTCAAACCTGTTATCGACAGTACGGTACTTCCGGTCACCTCCAATCAGGTGAAGAAAGTCCCCCCGTTTGAAACGGTCAAAGTGAAGCTTCCACGTGACGCGAGGATTTTGACATCGGTCGCCTTCTATTACCAATCCATCGACGGATCGATCAAGAAAGAGATCGTCGCGGTCGACCGGTCGATCGATTGGCATAAACCGATTGTGGTGGTGCAGGAGGGTGGGAGCGCTCGGGGAACACCGAAAGTCTCGAGTCGAAAGCCCCAAACGAAGAGAACCCACAAAAAAATCGAGCCCTCATCGACGTACCGCCCTTTGCCGTTTCTTTCGCTCGAAGTTGCCGAAAAGCGGATTCATATCATTACCAAAGACAGGAAAATCCGCTCCTTTCACTTGACGCATCCATTTAAAGTCGCCATCGACTTCAAGAGAGAAGCGGGCTTTCTCACCAAACATATTCCACTGAAGACTCCACCGTTTCGCGCGATGGACATCGGCAACCACAACGGTTACTACCGTGTGGTGGTGACCTTCGACGCCCCTTACAGATACAGCATTGAAAAAACGGACGATGGCTACCTCCTCGACGTGCGCTGAAAATATCGTTCTCATCGGATTTATGGGTTCGGGAAAGAGCACGGTGGGGCGTTTGCTGGCCCAAAAGAGCGGCCGCTACTTCCTCGATGCCGACGCTCTTATCGAGTCGGCACAGGGGCGGGCCATCGCATCGATTTTCAATGAGGAAGGGGAGGCTTATTTCAGGGAACTCGAGCGAGAGAGTGCACGCTGGATGGCCGAATGTGTACGGGGAAGCATCATCTCCACCGGCGGCGGTATGCCGCTTGTCGTGGAGCGCTTACACGATATCGGCGTCGTCGTCTATCTGAAACTGCCCTTCGAGAAGATTCTGGAACGCATATCTCCCGAAGAACGGGCGAAACGCCCTCTGTTTCATGATCTCGCAGAGGCGAAGAGGCTTTTTGAAAGACGTGAGAAGATCTACGAAGCGCAGGCTCAGATTACCGTCGACGCCGACCGTCCGGCCGGTGAGATCGTGGAGAAGATCATGTCGTCAGACGGCACTCTTCGTCAGGGGCATCACGCGTCAAAAGTTTGATGCCCACCATCGCGATGATCACCTCCAGAAGACTCGCCAGAACGAACGCTTCATAGTTGAACTGATCGATACTTTTGGCGTGATATGCCAACGTCGCCACGGCGATGAGCAGCGTCAGCGGCATGGCGTGAGAAAGCCCGATAAGGACCGAATTTTTGACACCACAGTAACGGATGAACGCGAAGGAGGCCAGCAGCCGCACGAAAAGCATGATGCCGGCGATGATGAAAGCCAACAGAATGAGCCCCTCTTTTTCCAGTGCGGCAATCGGAAGAGAGCTTCCGACATGAATGAAGAAGATCGGGATCAAAAAGCCGAAGCCGAAACTCGACAGTTTGGTCTCCAGATCCTCTTTGTGCGAAAAGAACGTGGCGATGAAAACGCCTGCGATGAAGGCACCGAACGCCGTCTCGAGCCCCAGGTAGATCATGATGGCGAGCATGATGAAGAGCGTCGCCATACTGAGACGGATATCCTGCTCCTTGGTGTCGAAGTAGGGCATCATGACGTTTCGGATCTCGGGATACCACCAAAATAGCAGGTGCAGCAGGTAGTACAGAAGCGCCAACGCTCCGATAAAAAGCGCGAGCGTCGTGATTTTCGTGAAAAACTCCAGGCCGACGCCGTACTGAATCCCAGCACTCGCGAGTGTGAGGACGATGATACTGACCAGCTCGCCGAGGATGCCGATGGTGAGCGAGAGTTTGATCCAAGGCCTCTCTTTGCCGTACTCTTTGGAGAGTGCGGCGATGAGCCCGACCGAAATGAGTGGGAAGATCACCATGAAGACGAAACTCATGCCGAGCTGGTAGGCGATGAGCGTCGAGAGGGCATAGAGAATGCCAAGATAGACGAATCCGGTCTTGAGGATCTTCGTATCGGTTTTGAGCAGTTTTTTGACGTTGACCTCGAGTCCCGCGACGAACATCAGATAGAGAAAGCCGAACTCCGCGACCAGATCGAAGAGCTCGTTGTGGCCGTGCCCGAAAAGGCCGATCGCCCCGGCGGCGGAGCCGAGCATGATTTCGACGGGGGTGGTCGGAAGTTTGATCAGTTTCGCGATGAACGGCGCCACCCAGATGAGCAGAGAGAGCGTGACGATGATGATGACGTCACTTGTCATTGCAACTTGCTGCTATCTCGTAGCCGTGCTTTTGAAGCATGGCGTGGTCGCGCATCGGGTCTTTTCCTTGCGTGGTGAGGTAGTTTCCGATGACGATGGCGTTGGCACCCGCTTCGAAGATTCTGTAATCTTCGTCGCCGAAAGTGATTTCACGACCGCCGGCCACCATGATGCGGCGATCGCCCAGCATCCTGCGGGCCGTTTCGATCATTTTGAGCGCTTCCTCCATCGGAAGGGTCCTCCCTTCGAGCGGCAGCGCGACGTTTGGGTGGTAGAAGTTGATCGGAACCGACTCCGGATCGAGTGAAGCGATCGACTCGAGCATCGACAGGCGGTCATCCATGCTTTCGCCCAGGCCGAAAATACCGCCGGTACAGAGTTTGAGCCCCACCTTCTTGACGTTTTCACACGTTTCAAAGCGCTCTTTCCATCCGTGGGTCGTGCAGATCTGCGGATAGAACCGCTCCGACGTCTCGAGATTGTGGTTGTAGCTGTCGATGCCGTGATCTTTCAGGGTGCGAAGCTGTTCGGTGTTCGCCGTGCCGTTGCAGGCGATGAGATTGAGATCTTCGACCTCTTTTTTGACCGCTTCTGCCGCTTCGCAGACAAAGCGCAACGTCTTTTCGTCGATCCCTTTGCCGGCGGTGACGAGACAAAACCCGATCGCCTGGCGTGCTTTGGCCAGCTTCGCCTCTTCGACGATCGTATCGATCGGTTTGTGGTAGAAGCGCTCGATTTTCGCACCGTACTTGACGCTCTGGGTGCAAAATTTGCAATCTTCGAGGCAGTGGCCGCTGGAGATGTTGCTGATGGCGCACAAAAATACTTTTTTAGACATGTTCGACGACTCTTTCACATATTTTTTTGTTATAGTGCCAAGTTGTTTCTTTGATGCGTCTTTGGCAGTGGGTCACTTCCCATGCATCTTTGAGAACCTTGAGAAGCACCGCTTCGCTGACCGGCTTGTTTCGGGCACACACTTCACCCGGGTTGAGAAAAAGCTGGCCTGCCGTACGGCACTCCAGAGAAAACTTGTGGGTGTGGCCGAAGACGATCAGATCGGCATCGGGGCTCAGGAACCAGGGGTGGTGCATCAGTTTGACGTTCAAGTCGCCGATGCAGAAGTAGTGCGGCTCCGTAAAGAGGTGGTAGCGCTCCTTCAACGGGACAAGTTTGCGGTCGTTGTTGCCCAGTACCGCCGTGTAGGGGACGCGTGTGCTCTCCATATAGGCCAATACCTCCTCTTTCCCGATGTCGCCGGCATGGATGAGATACTCCGCACCGTTTTCCAAAAGCATATCGATCGCTTTTTTGGCGCGGCCCACTTTTTTATGCGTGTCGGACAAGATCCCTAAAATCATCCAAAATCCAACATCAGGATGCCGGCTCGGCATCCTCCCGGTGTTTGCACTTGATGCACTCATAAACCTCTTTGCCGCGGAAGGTACGCCGTGCCATCGGGTAGCCACACTCGGGGCATTTCTTCTCGGTCGGCTCGAACTTGCTTACGAAGGTGCACTTCGGGTAGTTGCTGCAGCCGAAGAATTTGCCGCGGCGCGAGTTGCGCTCGAGCAGTTCGCCGCCGCATTCGGGACACTTGACCTCGAGTGTCTTGGGCTTTTCGAGCGGTTTGGTGTTTTTGCATTTGGGGTACGCGCTGCAGGCGAGAAACGCTCCGCGCCGGCCGCTCTTGATGACCATCGGTGCACCGCACTTGTCGCACACTTCATCCGTCGTCTGCGGTGTGGGTTTCTCTTCACCCTCCTTCTCGATCGCTTCGGTATAGCGGCATTTGGGGTAGTTGCTGCAGGCGATGAAGTCACCGTAACGGCCGCTTCGAAGCAGCAGTTCACTCCCGCATTCGGGACATTCACGTCCGATGGGTTCGGCCTTTTTGAGGCTCTTGATCTCTTTTTTCCCCTTTTCGACCTTTTCGATGAAGGGTTGGTAGAAATCGAGCAGAAGTTTTTGCCAGTCGACCTTCTTCTCGGCCACTTCGTCGAGTTTCTCCTCCATCTCGGCGGTAAAATTGGAGTCGACGATTTCCGGGAAGTGTTTCTCGAGAATTTCGATGACGGTGAAGGCGATCGGGGTCGGGATCAGCTGCCGCTTTTCGATCTTGAGGTATTCGCGCGAAACCAGCAGCGAGATGGTCGGTGCGTAGGTACTCGGACGGCCGATGCCGAGGGATTCGAGTTTTTTGATGAGGCTGGCTTCCGTGTAGCGTGGCGGCGGTTCGGTGAAGTGCTGGTTGGCCGTCAGTTTCTCCAATGGCACCTCTTCGCCCTCTTTCAGTTCGGGGAGCAGTTTGTCCCTGTCGTCGTAGCCCATGACACGGTAGAAACCGTCGAAGAGCAGTTTCCGGCCCGTTGCCTTGAAGACGCCGTGTTCGGAGGCGAAGAGGATGGTTTGCGACTCGAGAATCGCGTCGGCCATCTGGCTGGCGAGAAAGCGGTTGTAGATGAGTTTATAGAGTTTCAGTTCGTCGGGTGCCAGGTACTTCGCCGCGATCTGGGGTGTGAAGTCGAGACGCGTCGGGCGGATCGCTTCGTGCGCCTCCTGCGCGCCTTTGGCTTTGGAACTGTAGATCTTCGGCTTGGGCGGCAGGTATTTCTCCCCGTAGGTTTTCAAAATGGTCTCGCGTGCCGCGTCGCGCGCCTCTTTGGCGATGTTGAGGCTGTCGGTACGCATGTAGGTGATGACCCCCATCTGTCCCTGATCGGTCTTGACGCCTTCATAAAGCTTCTGTGCGATCATCATCGTCTTTTTGGGCGAGAAACTGAGGCGCCCCGAAGCGCTTTGCTGCAGCGTCGACGTCATGAATGGCGGCGGTGTCGAGCTCTTGCGCTGTCGCTTCTCGATGCTTTTGACGCGGTAGGTTTCGCCCTTCAGCGTCGCTTCGATTTCACGCGCCTCTTTCTCGTCGCCGATCGTCATTTTTTCGATCTTCTTGCCCCTGTATTCGACAAGCCCCGCTTCGATTTCCGGTCTGAAAACGGCATCGACGCTCCAGTACTCGACCGGTTTGAACGCCTGGATTTCCCGTTCGCGGTCGACGACGATCTTCAGTGCCGCCGACTGGACGCGCCCGGCGCTCAGCCCTTTTTGTATTTTGGAAGCCAACAGAGGCGAGAGCTTGTAGCCGACGATGCGGTCGAGAAGCCGGCGCGCCTGCTGGGCGTTGACCTGGTCCATGTCGATTTTGCGCGGGTTTTCCAGCGCGTGCTGGATGGCGCTCTTGGTGATTTCGTGAAAGACGATGCGCGGCAGCGCTTCCGGGTCTTTGCCGATCGCCTTGGCGATATGGTAGCCGATCGCCTCCCCTTCGCGGTCCTCGTCCGTCGCGATGTAGACCTGGTCGCTCTTTTTGGCCAGATCCTTGATCTGCTTGACGATGGCACTGTGGTCCTTGTCCACCCGATACTGCGGTTCGAACCTGTCATCTTCGATCTTGATGCCGAAGCTGTGTTTGGGAAGGTCGCGAATGTGCCCCTTGGAGGCGATCACTTCGTAATCTTTCCCCAGAAAATTTTTGATGGTGCGCGCTTTGGCCGGCGACTCGACGATGATGAGGTTTTTCAATGTTGTTTCCTATATAATATGGTAGATAAAAAAATTCGATGGCTGCAATTCTAACATAATGCCATCTTAAACTATTTTAAGAAATAACCGATATAGGAGCAGATAAGCCAATCAAAGGATTGAACCATGGCAGATTTCGGAGCGCTCAGTTCCCTCGGGTTGGGAAGCGGCGGCGCACTCAGCTACGATATTATAGACAAACTGCGCAAAGTCGACGAAGACGCCCAGATCAAACCCCTCGACGGGCAGATCGAAACGGTCAAAAGCAAAGAGACGGAACTCGCTAAAATCATCACGATGACCGCATCGCTGAAAAGCTCTCTCTTCGACCTCTCCGACCCCGTACTCTTCGCCAAACGTACCGTCCACGTCACGGGAGACAACATCGAGGTGGAAGTGGAGGACGGCACCAAAGCCCAGGAGATCGACATCACCGTCAAAGAGCTCGCCAGAGCCGACATCAAGCAGACCAAAGGTTTCGCCTCCGACAGCGCGGTGGTCACCACTGTCGACACCGACATGACCATCACCATCGACGGCCAGGCAACCACTTTCACCGTGGCCGCGAACACGACCCTCAAAGACCTCAAAGAGCTGATCAACGAAAAGATGGGCGGCAGCGTGGAAGCCACGCTGCTCAACACGGGCGGTACCGACCCCTACCGCCTTATCCTCAAAACCGCCGAAACCGGTGCCGACCAGGCGATGAGCTTCTCCTTCGACGACGGCGACCCCAACACGGCCGACGACGATTTTTTGAACCTCACGGCTCCCGAAGCCAACGTCCAGGACGCACGCGACGCCCTGTTCACTTTCAACGGCGTCGACATCGTCCGCTCTTCCAACACCGTCGACGACCTGGTCGTCGGCCTGACCCTCGAGCTAAAAAGCGAAGGCACGAGTGCCAACCATCTTTCCATCACACAGGACAACGAAGGCATCGCGGACCGAGTACAATTTTTCGTCGACCAGTACAACGAACTCATCGGCACGCTGGATACCGACACGAAATACGACGCCGAAAACAAAACGGCCGGCATCTTCCAGGGCGACAGCACCATCACTTCGCTCAAACTCTCCATCACCCGTATCGCACTGGGCGTGGCACCCAATGGCAAAGGATTGGCCGATTTCGGCATCGACGTCACTCGAGACGGGATCATGAGTCTCGACAAGGAAAAGTTGGTCTCTTCGCTTGAAAAAGAGACCGAGAGCGTTCAGGAGACTTTCGCGGGGAGCGACGAGCGCTCCGGTATCTTCCTGAACCTCAAAAACTACCTCGACGATGCGGCAGTGGGCCGCGATTCACTACTCTCCAACCTCGATACCCAATTCAAAGAGCGCCAAAAGAGTCTGGAGGAGCGCCGCGACCGGGCCCTCGCCTCCATCGAGGCCAAATATGAGGTGATGGCGAAGCGTTTCGCCGCCTACGACGCGCTGATCGGGAAGCTCAACTCCTCTTTCCAGTCCCTGCAGTCGATGATCGACGCCCAGCTCGCCGCCGCCAAAAAATAGCCGCGATTTTTCCATAATTTCTTGCCGTTTCCATTTTTTCGAAGCGGCTCCCTAAACAATTTTTCCATATGTCCGATCTGGTTATGTAAGAGCAAGGACGCTCTTTACCCAAATCAACCAAGGAGGAAATCATGGGATTTCGAATCAACACAAACATCGGTGCGATGAATGCACATCGCAATGCACTTATGACGAACAAAAACCTCAATACGTCACTTGAGCGTTTGAGTTCCGGACTTCGCATCAACAAAGCCGCGGACGACGCCTCGGGCATGGCGATCGCCGACTCGCTCCGCGCACAGGCGCAGGGTCTCGGACAGGCCATCCGAAACGCCAACGACGGTATCGGTGTCGTCCAGACCGCGGACGGGGCGCTGGACGAGTACATCAACATCATCAACACGGTCCGCACCAAAGCGATCCAGGCTGCCTCCGACGGCCAGAACGCCGACTCTCGCCAGGCAATCCAGCGCGACATCAACCGGCTCCTCGAAGAGGCGGACAACATTGCCAAAACTACGTCGTTCAATGGTCTGAAACTGTTGGATGGCACATATACTGACAAAAAATTTCACATTGGTGCATATGCCGGTGAAACTGTCAGTTTAAGTGTCTCTTCTGTAAGGACAACGGAAGTGGGAGAAATCACAAGTGTTTCTGGAAATGATATCAGTACCACATCGATGGTTAATGGTACGGACAATGTAACAGAAACTTCAAAAGGCTATGTGATTAATCAAGGCGAGCTCACTATCAACGGTATAGATGTCACAACTGCCCTTAATCAAAAAAATCCTAATGACCTTTTAAGTGCAAAAAGCGTTGCTGCAGCCATTTCCGACGAGACTGGATTGCTCGCGACCGCCAAAACGGAAGTACAAGGTGGAGCTATTGGCGGTGTTACGCTTGACGGAGACACCGACTATGTCAAAATTAACGGTATCAATATCGGTGAAGTCACTATTACTGCCAATGACAGTGATGGTGCATTCGCGAAAGCGATCAACGATGTAAGCCATTTGACAGGTGTTAAAGCGGAACTTGCCAACGGTAAAATCAAACTCGTTGCTGAAGATGGTCGAAACATTAGTATCGATCTCGGTGGAACAGCTACAACAGCTGCAACAGGTTTGACGGATTCCACAACAACCGTAACAGGAACTAATGATGCGGCAAACGGATTGCTTACAACTGATACAGGTGCAGTAACGATCGCCGAAGGTGCATTGATCATCAATGGGCACGACATGGCCGGTACATATGGTTCTTCAGTGGCGGGAAGCGCTGCAGACGAGCTGATTGCCGCAATTCAAGCGATTGATGGTTTGGAAAATTCCTCGATCGCAGACGGAACAAACGGTGGTATTATCACTCTTGTATCAAACACCGGTGCCGATATAAATATCGCAGGATCAGCCGCTGCTACATACAGCTTTGCATCTGGTCAAGAAGGAATTCACAACAGTTCCAACAAAGGTACTGTGAGTATCGTCAGTGACGAAAAAGTTGTGGTAGGCGGAAACGATCCGGCAACTTTTGGATTTACGGCAGGAGGCTTCACCCCCGAAGCCAACGATACGAGCTTGGACGATGTTAATGTTCTTTCACGTATAGGTGCCGAAATGGCCATTGTCATTACCGACGCTGCATTGAAGGAACTTGATGCGACCCGCTCTGACCTCGGTTCGGTCCAGAACCAGCTCGAATCGACGATCCGTAACATCTCCGTCACCCAGGTCAACGTGACCGCAGCCGAAAGCCAGATCCGCGACGTCGACTTCGCCGAAGAGTCCGCACGCTTCGCGAAATACAACATTCTCGCTCAGAGCGGTTCCTACGCCCTTTCACAGGCGAACGCCGTTCAGCAGAACGTGCTGCGACTCCTTCAGTAGTCGTTTTTCTTCCGGAGCCTTTTCGGGCTTCGGAAAGCTCTTTTTTTCCTTCTTTTCGATAAAATTCTTGAAATCCCTCTTTTTGTAGGTCATTATGGCACGTATCGACCAGTCTCTCTTCTATATCCGTTCCATCGAAAGACACGGCTTCAATGCCAGAGGCGTCGCATGGAGCGACGAAATGCGCCAAAGAAGGCGTTTTACGATGCTGCTCAAGCAGATAAAAGATATCCGAAACAGAACCGTCGTCGATGCCGGCTGCGGTTTCGGCGACCTCTATCTCCATATGCGGGAAAAGAGTCTTTTGCCGAAGCGCTACATCGGTATCGATATGCTCGACGTGATGGTCGAAGAGGCCAGGAAGCGCACGGGGCGAAACATTCTGCGTCGGAACATGCTCAAAGACCCGCTTCCCGAAGCCGACTGGTATCTCGCCAGCGGCAGCTTCAACCTGCTGACCCGTTTCGAGACGCTGCTGGCGATCAAACGCTGCCTCGATGCCGCCAACCGGGGCATCGTCTTCAACCTGCTCGAAGGCAAAGAGCGCGATGGTACCTTCAACCACTGGCTCCCCCGCGAAATCGAAAAGGCGTGCCGCCCTTTCGGGAGGGTGACGCTCTACGAGGGTTACCTGGAGGGGGATTTTACAGTTCGCATCGATTCATGGTAATATAGAGCCATGAAAACGATCGAAAAGTCCGAAATCAGACGTGCTGTCACGATCTCGCAGACGATAGAGGGATACAAACCCCCGAAAGAGAAAGTGTGCCGCATCGTTCGCGCCCTTAAAAAAAGAGTCCATGTCAAAGTATCGGCTAAGCGATAGCCCCATCTACTACCCGGGTACCGATGTTCCCGTCAATAAACTGGGCATTGAGGATTCCGAAACCATCCATGCGTTGGAAAGCGAACTTCTTTACGAAGCTTACGAGACATTTATCTCCGAACTCGATGAAACCACGCAATTCGACGAAAATTATTTCAAATCACTACATTACAGAACGTTTTCCCCTCTCTACGAGTGGGCCGGGGAGTATCGTACATTCGACATGGCAAAGGGTGATTCGTTGTTTTGTCGGGGTCTTTACGTTGCAAGCGAATCGCAACGTATTTTTTCGGAATTGAAAATGAAAAAATATCTCACAAACTGCCAATCTTTTACACGAGACGATTTCGCCCGAGAATTGGCGTACTTCAAATGCGAACTGATCGCCCTGCACCCTTTTTATGAACTCAATGGCCGTATTACAAGACTTTTTTTCGACCTCATCGCCACGTACAACGGATACCACCTCATCGATTACAGTTTTTTTACACCCCGGGAGTATATCGAAGCATCGATCCGTTGCGTTCGTTACGCGGATGAGGAGGCGATGCGACAAATCGTCTCGACGGGATTGAAAAAGCGTTCGGATTAGAGCATGTGCGCGATCTTCGGCATCGTCGGCCCCTACGACGAAAAGGCGGCCCGCAGGGCTTTTTCGACATTCGCCCATCGGGGGCCCGACGGCAGCGGCATCGTCGCCGAACCGGGCCTCTTTCTGGCCCACCACCGTCTCGCCGTCATCGACCCGCTTCCCGAGGCCGACCAGCCGATGCGCGTCGGCGGCACGACGGTGCTTTTCAACGGCGAGATCTACAACTACCGCGAGCTTCGCGAGAAGCTGGGTAGCCGTTTCGGTACCCGAAGCGACACGGAAGTGCTGGGGCGCGCCTTTTTGGCGTGGGGCGAAAAGATGCCGGAGCGTCTGCGCGGGATGTACGCCGCCGCTTTCTGGCGCGACGGGGTCCTCCACCTCTTTCGCGACCCCTTCGGCAAAAAGCCTCTCTACTACGCCAAAATCGGAGAGACTTTCCTCTTCGCTTCCGAAATAAAGGCGATCCGTTCCATGTTTCCCCAAATCCGATGGTCCCGCGACCGGATCCCTTCTTACCTTTCCTATCAATCGTTCATTTCGCCATATACCTTCTTTCCACAGATTTCCCAACTCGAACCCGGCGGGTATCTGCGATACGAGAAGGGAGAGATCGATGTAACCGTCGAGGAGGTGCTGCCCGTAGATCCCGGCAGTGGCAGTATCGGATTCGACCGGCTCGAAGCGCTGATCGATGAATCCGTCCGCTACCGCCTGGTGAGCGACGCTCCACTGGGCGCGCTGCTCAGCGGCGGGATCGACAGTTCGCTCGTAGCGGCGATGGCGCAGCGCAGACTGGCCAAACCGCTGCCTACCTTTACCGTCGGTTACAAAGGGTATGAAAAGTATGACGAGCGCAGGTATGCCGAGATGGTGGCGAAGCGTATCGGCAGCGACCATCACGCTTACGAAATGGGAATGGAAGATTTCCTCTCCTGCGCGGACGCGCTGGCGGCGCATCTGGACGAACCGCTCGGCGACCCGGCGGCGGTGCCGCTCTGGTTTCTGAGCCGAAAGATCCAAAAAGCGGGTGTCAAAGTCGTTCTCAGCGGCGACGGGGCGGACGAGCTCTTCTTCGGCTACCGCCCCTATTACGAGATGGCCGACATCGAGAGGGCCCGTGACTTGAAGTTCAAAAACTGGCTGCGCAACTACTTCCGCGCCCACTACAGCCCCAACCGGGAGTGGGAGTGGTACAAACGTATCTTCGACGATTCCGTGCTCTTTCGCTCTTCGGCCGAACTCTTCACCGATCTGCAGCAAAACCGCCTTTTGAAACAGAATGTCAAAGACGATCGGTCGTTGACATGGATCGCGCACTACATCGAACGCTTCGGCGATGCGGTAGGCTCGCAATGGTACAGCTACATCGACATCAAGGTGCAGCTTGGAGAGGTTTTCTTGAAAAAACTCGACCGTGTCAGCATGGCCCACGGCATCGAGGCCCGCAGCCCCTTCATGGACCGGATGCTGGTAAAGGCGCTCTTTTCATGCGATCCTGCGTGGCGCATGGGAGAGCGGCCAAAATGGCTGCTCAAAGAGGTAGCGAAGCGCTACCTGCCCAACGAGATCGTCGAGAGGAGAAAGAAGGGGTTCTCCTACCCCTTTATCGAGTGGCTTCACGCAAGCGGCGAGCTTGCCGTCATCGACCGCGTGAACGCGATGATGAAACTCTTCGACGATTCGAGCCTGCGCTTCATGGTCGAAAAGTCGAAAAAGGGGCGCTTCAAACACCACCTCTACGCCGTCTGGTTCCTCTGCAAGTGGCTCGAAAAGCGCCTTTAGCGCCTCAGAGCCCCTGCACCTGAATCGGAGTGGCGCTGTCGTTCCTCGTGCCTCCCCTTCATGGCTCACTCTTTCGATATGGATTGTATTGCGATATGAGATATTAAAGTGTGTACCAGGTCACAAAACGACGAAAAAAAACGTGGTATAATTTTTAAAATCGAGGACTAAAGTTTCATTAGCCTCACAAGCTAAAAAGGAGGTGAAAGATGAGAAAGATCGCCGCGTTTTCATGGATGCTCCTGCTGCCGGTGCTGCTCGTGGCCGGCGGCCTGGTGACGGGAAAGACGAAGTACACCAAGTTCGAACCCGGCGACAAGGTACTCTTCGAGACCGATTTCCGCGACTGCCCGGTGGGGGAGTTTCCCGAGGGCTTCGACAAGTTCGAAAAGGCGGTCGAATGCGTCAAATTCGACGACCATATCTGGATCGCTCCCTCCACCGACAACGGCATGCGGCTCTGGAAAAAGCTGGCCCTCGGCGGCAACGACTTTTCGATCGAGTACGACCTGCTCCTCAACCCTGAAAGCAAAAAGGGGATCAATCCCAAAGTGAAAATGCGCCTCTTGACCCAGGGTAAAAGCGAAAAAGAGTGGGACAGGGAGGCCCATCCGCATATCGACGAACCCTACGATCTCACCTTCTATGGCGACCGCATCCAGTTCGGCCAGGTGGGCAAGCTGATGGATGTGCGGCACCCAAGCGTCAAAAAGCTTCACTTTGCCCTTCAGGTTCGGCGCCATCAGTACCGCGTCTTCGTCGATGGCAAGAGGCTGGCCTCGATCCCCTTTCAGGCTAAAGCCCACGGCTTCGAATTCGTCTTTTGGGACATGCCGGCCTACGGCGCGCTTCTTTCAAATATCCGTGTCGCCAGATATACCAAAAAAGAGGCCAAGCCCACCCCCGAAAAGCTGGGCATCGGCGTCAAAAAGACAAAAGAGGGGATGAAACTGACGGTACCGGAGAAGGTGCTCTTCGGTTTCAACGAGTTCATCCTCAAGCCCGAAGCCAAAGAGGCGCTGAGCGTAGTGGGCGACATCATCCGTGAAAATCCGGCCAAAAAGCTGATCGTCACCGGTTACACCGACAACGTAGGATCGGATGCCTACAACCTGAAACTCTCCCTGCAGCGGGCCCAGTCGGTGGCGGACTATCTGATCTACTGCGAAAAGGTCGATTCGAAGCTTTTCGAGATCGTCGGAAAGGGCAAAGCCGACCCGATCGCCGACAACGCCACCGAAGCGGGCCGCGCGAAGAACCGACGGGTGGAGATACGGATCGTGAAGTAGCGCCATGAAAGCTCTGGCACTCCTGCTGACGTTGGCCGGGTGGCTCTTCGCCTGCCCGCCGATGCCGGACACCCTCGCCATCGAGCTGAACAGAGCGGGCGTCACTCTGAAAACACCGCCCGCCGAAGAGGTGGAGAGGTTGAGAAAAAGGGCAGGGGCGCGCAGGCTCGAAATCGGAAAGAGCCAAGAGAACATCGCACAGATCGTGCTCGTGGCGCCCCCTCCGGAAAGAGTGGTCACGAAAGTGGGTTCGCAGGTGGATCTGAGCCGATTTTTCGAGCGCAAAGAGTGTATGGGCAGTTGGGATGTTTTTCATGCCTGCCAGCTTCCTCCCGAATCCGGGGACGCGAAGCTGGTCCGAAAGATCGACGAAGCCTTCGTTCGCAAACTCACGGGAGAGGAGCGGTGTGAATGCAGCGGTGAGGATCGCGATCTCTGCCCAAAAGGGGGCGGGGAAGCGGCGTCTGTACAGGAACCCGACTTTCTCAAGTGGCAGCTTCGGTGGCCAGCTCCGAAGACCCTCCGTATCGAAGCCAACATCGGAGAGCCCGGAGGATTCGGAAGCCTGAAGGAGGCCAGGGCGAGCCTGCACCGGATCAACGCCCTGCTCAAAAAGGTCGTCTACGGCGCACATTTCCCCGAAAGCCGAGATGAGGAGCGCAGCCGCGAAGATATCTACTGGACAGAGTCCCATCCAAAGAGAATCGACTACGATTTTGGCAAGGCCGTCGGAACGATTCTCGAAACCCTCGAAAACCGGGGGTATCTCCTGGGGCTGTCGGCAAAGGATCGGGAGCAGATCGCGCATCTGGCCGAAGGGGGGAAACTCCTCTACTACCTTCCGCCCCGATGTGCCGCCAAAACGAAAGAGTGGAGGTGGGTCCCCGATGGGGAGGGAGGATACAGACGTATCGTCGAAACCCCCGCCCCGGGATGGAAAGCTAGGGACAACAACGCCCGCTTCTTTATCGACGCCGAGGGGTGCCCCCGCTATGAATTGCTGAGATAGGAGGATGGAATGAAACGGATTTTTTTGACGCTGATACTCTCTCTGCTGCCCCTGATGGCAGGAAACGATGCGCTATGCATCGAAACGAGTCAAAAACTGTTCGATCTGCAAAACGCCATCGTGACCGATGCGTTCGAAAAACTCGAGCCCGGCGCGTGGGCCGAGTATCGTGCCGGCGACCGGAGCGTCAAAGCCGTCTACGCCGGCAGAGCGCGCATCGGAAACTCGACCCTGCAAGGTATCGAGTTTGGGAATGCTCCCGTGGTCGAACAGGTCTGGTACGCCATCGTCGACAAACGTTTCACGATCGGTGGCGAAACCTACACGATGCGCACCCTCGATCCACGTCTCCTGTTCGTGCGCACGAAAAATGGCCTCTTTCGGCTCGATTACTCCCAGCTATCCATACTCGAAACTTTTATGGGGCGCCGGAGTCTCAGCACCATTCTCACTCCCGCTCAGATCCATGTACCACCCGATTGTTCCCATATACCGCGGCTCTCTTCGCGGTCGGTCAGGCTAAAGAGCGGAAAGAGGATTGAAGCGACTGCCATCACCTCCGAAACGGGGGAGACGATACTCGTGAGTGAACGGGTCCCTTTCGGTGTCGTCCGCCTTCCCGGGCGACCGGGTGCTGAACTGATCGACTTCGGATTCGAAGGGGGCGAGACGACGATCGACGCGAAAGCGAGAAAACGGGCCAAAACCTTCGCGCTGCCGCGTGGGCCGGCCGCCTTTCCGATCGCTCCTTTCGGTGGAGTGCCAAGATGAGAGCGCTTTGGCTCCTCTCTCTCCTCTTCGCCACAGCGATCTGGGCCGCACCGTTCGAGCAGACGCGGCAGATCCAAATTCCCGGCACCTACTACTTCACTCCCGCGCGATCGGGCGGCGAGTGGGCCGCCTTCGGTTACGTCAGCAAGGTCGAGCCCACCCCCGAAGAGCTCGAAGCCCACGAAAAGAGGATGCGTACCATCATCGACGAAGGGATCCGGCGCGAATACGGCAGCTGGGAGAAGTATGAAAAGGCGATGAGAGAGGCGGGCCGCAAAGCCGCGGCCCGGGAGGAGTCCGGCGCCCCTTCGTGGGTGAAGCGCCTGATGCCTCCGGCGGTGGTGCAGGAGGCGGTGCCGCTGTTTCTGAAAGGGGCGCTGACCTATGCGAAAAGCCACCCCGAAGCCTCCAAAGAGCCCATCGGCAATCTGGGCGAAACGGGGGTGATTCTGGTGAGCGGCCGGGGTGAATGGCGCAAAGTCGCTCTGGGTATCGACCAGCCGGTCCTGTCGCTCGACTTCTCTCCCGACGGGCGCGAGCTGGCGGTGTTGACCGATCTGAGCGTGGAGGATAGCAAAGGGCGCTACCACCCCGTCGGGCGCATCGACGTTCTGGCCGTACCCTCGGGCAAAAGGCTCTATTCCGCCATTTTCGCCAACGCCGTCGACGAGGTGTGCTTCACATCCGACGGTGAGTCTCTGACCTTTCTGGTCGAAAACCCGAAAAAGTGGAACCAGAAGGCACTGCGTTTCATCGACAGAAAAACCTGGCGACTTGAAAAGCGCACCCTGCTTTTCGATTCCCGCGACAGTTCGGGGGAGGCTTTCGGAAAATCCTATCGCGTCCCCCACTACCGCTTCTCGCCTAACGGCGAGCGTGTCGCCCTGCTGCTGAAAGACGGCGGCATCGGCCTTTTCGACACGAAGAGCCTGCGGC
The DNA here is from genome assembly GCF_030296055.1 of Hydrogenimonas cancrithermarum. Taxonomy (NCBI): domain Bacteria; kingdom Pseudomonadati; phylum Campylobacterota; class Epsilonproteobacteria; order Campylobacterales; family Hydrogenimonadaceae; genus Hydrogenimonas; species Hydrogenimonas cancrithermarum. Next base: position 1,257,048 of record NZ_AP027370.1, on the reverse strand, counting down.
CGGTTTTCGAGATCGAAGGGGGCGGTGGGGCTTTCGTCTTCGCCCATACCCGCCCCTGGCTCTTCGACGACAACGGACGACTCTGGAATTACGAGACAAAAACCCTGCGGTGGCGGACGAAAGAGAGCTACAAACCCTACCGCTGCGTCGCCTTTCTTCCCGGCGACGGGAGGATCGTCGCCTCGACGATTTTCGGGGCGCTACGGATCTTCGATGCCGAAACGGGCCGCACCGTGGCCGCCTCCCGCAGGCACGAAAGTTATGCGGGCCTCTTTTTCCCCTCGCGGGATGGGCGCCATATCTTCGGCTTCATGAGCGCCCCGCACAATCGCTTCGCCGCCTACCGGGGCTGTTTGAAGCGGCGGGCGGTGGCGCTGAAGGTGCTGGACGCCTCGGATTTGCGATTGCGCCAGCTCGTCGATTTTGCGGATTCGACGGTGCTGGACGCGACGGCGGGAGACGATGCACTGTTTATCAGTGATTTCGATACCATACATATCTACAGAAGGAGTGAACGATGAAACCGATAACGAGAAGTATACTGAGCGTGGCCCTCGGCGCCACACTGGCTCTGGGTGCGAATCTTCCGAACTACAAGACGCTGTGCGAAGAGTTGGGAGAGATTCCCGGATGGTCCCTCACCAAATGTGAGGGGATGAAGATGGTCAACCCGATGATGGGCGAAGTGGTGACGGCCGCCAAAACCTATACCAAAGGCGACAGCAGCCTGGAAGTGACCGTGGTGAGCGGCATGCAGGCGATGATGATGTGGGGACCCTACGCCGCCGGCACCACGATAGAAAACGACGAGGCGCTGGTGAAACTCGAAACGATCGACGGATTCCAGGTCGGTATCTCCTACGACAAAAAAGAGCGTTCGGGGGGCATCGTCGTCCGGTTGGCGGACAACGCCGTGCTGGGAGGGAACTTCCAGAACATGGATTGGAAAGAGGCGCTCGATCTGATGAAAAAGATCGACTGGAAGAGGCTCGCTTCACTCTTTCGGTGAGGATGAGCGCAGCTTCTCGGCCTCGCGGATGCGCTTTTCGATTCCCAGCAGCGGATGGCGCGTCAGGTCGGGGAAGGTTCCGTGGACACCTTTGCCGTCTTCGCCGTGGCATCCGCCGCAGTTGCTGACATAGAAGGTGTGTCCTTCCCTGACCCACTCGGGATGGGTCGGTTTCAGACCTGCCAGAGTGACGACGTAGGCAGCGATCTTTTTGGCCGCCTCCGGATCGGCGAAACCGGCTTGCATGTCGCCGTAGGCGTACCCGAGTTTTTGGGACGAGCCGTTGTTGATGACATTTTCGATGTAGCGTTCCAGGTAGGCGACGGAGCGCAGCTCTTCCAGTGTCTTTTTACTCTCTTTTTCTCTGCACACCGAACATTCGGCCGCTTCGCGCTTCGTTTCGTGGCGGTGTTCCGTTTTGGAGAGATGGCGCGAGCGGTTGAGGTAGAAAGCGGCCGCGACAAAGAGTGCGACAAGAAGCAGAATGAGTGTCTGTCTCAATCTTCGTTCAATATGCGCGGCAGCGTGATGCCGGTCTGTGCCTGGTATTTGCCGGCTTTGTCTTTGTAGCTCGTTTCGCACATCTCGTCACCTTCGAAAAAGAGTACCTGTGCGATCCCTTCGTTGGCATAGATTTTGGCCGGAAGCGGTGTCGTGTTGGAGATTTCGATCGTGATGTGGCCTTCGAACTCGGGTTCGAACGGCGTGACGTTGACGATGATACCGCAGCGGGCGTAGGTGCTTTTGCCCAGGCAGATCGCCAGGACGTTACGGGGAATGCGGAAATACTCGACGGTGCGCGCGAGCGCGAAGGAGTTGGGCGGCACGATACAGATGTCGCCTTGAAAATCGACGACGTTTCGCTCGTCGAAGTGTTTTGGATCGACCACTTCGGCGTTGACGTTGGTGAAGATTTTGAATTCGTCGCTGACGCGTATGTCGTAGCCGTAACTGCTGAGGCCGTAGCTGACGACCCCTTTGCCCACCTGATCTTCACAAAACGGTTCGATCATCTTTTCTTTCAGTGCTTTTTCACGTATCCACGTATCGCTCTTGAGCCCCATCAATCATCCTCTAAATATAGATGTGTTATTATATTACACCTTACTTTAAATTTTTGGAGAATGTGATGAATCTGAAAGAGATAAAAGATCTGATAAAAGTATTTAACGGCAGTGATTTGAGCAAGCTGAAAGTCGAAGACGGCGATTTTGCGCTGACACTCGAAAAAGGCGGTGCGGCCGTGGCGGCCACAGCGGCACCGGTACAGCAGGTACAGGCCGCTCCGGCGCCTGCCGCAACAGCCCCCGCTCCGACAGAGCAGAGTGAGAAGAGCATCCCGGAAAATGCCGATTACATCACCTCTCCGATGGTCGGTACCTTCTATCGCTCACCTTCACCGGACTCCCCTCCGTTTGTCAACATCGGCGATGTCGTTCGCAAAGGTCAGACGCTCTGCATCATCGAGGCGATGAAGATCATGAACGAAATCGAGGCGGAGTTCGACTGCAAAATACTCGATATCCTGGTGGAAGACGGCCAGCCGGTCGAGTACGACATGCCGCTTTTCCTGGTAGAGAAGGTCTGAGCCGATGGCTGAAATCAAACGTATCCTGATCGCAAACCGCGGTGAAATCGCGCTTCGGGCGATTCGAACGATCAAAGAGATGGGCAAGGAGGCGGTCGCCGTATACTCCACGGCCGACAAAGATGCCAGCTACCTGCGGCTTGCCGATGCGACGATCTGCATTGGCGGCGCAAAAAGCGGCGAGAGCTATCTGCATATTCCGGCGATCATCGCGGCGGCGGAAGTGAGCGAGTGCGACGCGATCTTTCCCGGTTACGGCTTTTTGAGCGAAAACCAGAATTTCGTCGAGATCTGCCAGTTTCACGATATCAAGTTTATCGGCCCCAGCGTCGACGTCATGGCACTGATGAGCGACAAAAGCAAAGCGAAGCAGGTGATGAAAGAGGCGGGCGTTCCGGTCATCCCGGGAAGCGACGGGGCCGTCGAAACGGTCGAAGAGGCGAAAAAACTCGCCAAAGAGATGGGTTTCCCAGTTATTCTTAAAGCCGCAGCCGGCGGCGGCGGCCGCGGGATGCGTGTCGTCGAAGACGAGAGCTATGTCGAGAACGCCTTCCTCGCGGCCGAAAGCGAAGCGATCACGGCATTCGGCGATGGGACGATCTACATGGAGAAATTTATCGAAAATCCGCGCCATATCGAAGTCCAAGTGCTTGCCGACAGCCACGGCAATGCCGTTCATATCGGCGAACGTGACTGCTCGATGCAGCGACGTCACCAGAAGTTGATCGAAGAGTCGCCGGCGATGTTCCTCGATGACGAGACGCGGGCGAAGCTGCATGAAGCGGCGGTCAAGGCGACGAAGCATATCGGCTACGAGAGTGCAGGAACCTTCGAGTTTCTGGTCGACAAACACAAAAACTTCTATTTTATGGAGATGAACACCCGTCTTCAGGTAGAGCACTGCGTCAGCGAGATGGTGAGCGGCATCGACATCATCGAATGGATGATCCGCATCGCCGAAGGGGAGAGGCTTTTCGACCAGAGCGACGTACGACTCGAGGGTCACGCGATCGAGTGCCGCATCACGGCCGAAGATCCGGTCAACTTCATCCCCTGTCCCGGAAAGATCAGCAAATGGATCGCGCCAGGCGGAAAAGATGTGCGTATCGACAGCCATGCCCATGCGGGTTACATTATCCCGCAGCATTACGACTCGATGATCGGAAAAGTGATCGTATGGGACAAAGACCGTGCCCGTGCGATCAAAAAGATGCGCCGTGCGATGGACGAGTTCGAGATCGGTGGCGTCAAAACCGTCATCGATTTTCACCGCCGTATGATGCGCAACCCCGATTTCATCGAAAACCGCTTCGATACCAAATACCTCGAATCCCACATGTAGGAAGCGGCCCCTTTTCGGGCCGTTTTTTTCGTTACTCTGTCGCTCTCTTTTCTCTCAAAACTTCCACATCAGTGAAACTTTCTGCGCTACGTCGTATGTTTTGACATCGTTGTTTTTGGGCGGCGTGGAGTCGTAATTGTTGATAAGGCGAAGCAGGAGGTAGAAATTTTCGAAGATCGGTGTCTGCAGTTCCGCGATGGAGTGGACCGTATAGTCCTCCCATGCATCGATTTTTGGCTGATAGAAGAGATAGGCGTTGATCTCCGTTTTGTTGGAAAAGTTTTTTGAGTAGTGGAGGTAGCCGCTGAAACGGGTATTGTATTCGTCCGGATCGATCTCCGGATTGCTGAATCGCAACCGTTCGTAGAGCAGGCCCATCCCAAAGTAGATACGCCCATAGGTTCTGTCGTCATAGAACCGGTAGCGAACCCCCGCTCCTGCCAGCGATCGGTTCTCGATCTCTCTGAGTTTGTTGCTTTCGGTCTGGATATAGGCTTCGGCATAGAACGGATCACTGATTTTGTAAAGATAACGCAGGTGGGCGAATCCTTTGTTCTCGATCTGCGCTCCGAGCGTGTCGGTGTAGTTGTAGCCGCCAAGCGCCCAGATGGCATAGCTGGCGTTGCTGTCGTAGCGAAGGTCGAGATCGAGCCCTATCTCCGTTTTTTCCGTATTGCCGCGCTGGTTGGAGAGCGAAAGGGCCAGTGAACCGCTTGTTCCGGGATGCTCCCCGATTTCGATGGGAGAGATATCGACATAGGCGAAAAGGGGAGCGGCGAAAAGGCAGAGCAGTGCCGTGAGCAGATGCCGGATCATGACGGTCAGGGAGCGCGAAGGATTTTGACGTTGGCGGCGGCGCGGAGTTTTTCAAAGTGGCTTTCGATCGCCTCTTTGCGTTTCTCCTCCATCCATTTGGCATAGACTTTCTGCTTGACCTGTTCGAACGGAAGCGGCCTTGGGTTGACGAGCTCCTGAATCAGAAATGTGACGAATTGCCCGCCTGCGGGGATGATTTGTGTGAACTGCCCTTTGGGTGTCTGTGTCAGAAGATAGAGGAGCTGGGGGTCGAGCTTGTTCGTGGGGATCGTCTGGGCGGTCTGGGTGACGCCCGGAACGGCCGCCATCGGATTTTTCATCGCCTTTTGAAGTGCCTGCCTGGAAGGGGCGGAGTACTGGATCGCGCGTATCGCTTCAGGGATGGAAAATTCGTCGATGTGCAGACGATAGTACTCTTCGAGTGTCGTATCGCTCGGCGGCTGGATTTTGGTGCTGAGGATCTGGCGGTAGAGCCGTTCCTGCAGCAGTTTCTCCTTGACCCTCTTTTTGTATGCGTCCCAGTCGACCCCCTGATTGGCCAGGATCGTGCGCATCTTCAGCGAGTCGATGTTGTTCTGCTGCGCAATGCGTTCGATCTCCTGATTGACGTCGAAATCGTCGACCTGAATGCCCAGACGCTTCAGCTCCTCGTCTTTGAGGCGCTGCTTGATCAGGTATTCGACCGCTTTCTCTTTCGACAGACCCAGCTGTTTCTGGGCTTTGTAGATCTCGTACAGGGTGATGGGCTGGTCGTCGACAACGATGCTGATGGCGTCCACAAGGCCGGCGTAGATCGTTGTGGCGGAAATCAAACATGCCGAAAGGAGAAGGCGTAACGGTTTTATCATCTCGGTGGATACCTCACAATAGTTATAGCCGATATTGTATCAGCTTTTTATCTAAAAGAAACTATAATGGCCCAACTATTTTCAAAGGTGGACAAATTATGGTAGTGACACGTTTTGCCCCGTCACCAACGGGATTTTTGCATATCGGCGGGCTGAGAACCGCACTTTTCAACTATCTTTGGGCACGGAGGAACGGCGGGGAGTTCAAGCTGCGTATCGAAGATACCGACCAGAGCCGCAACTCGGCCGAAGCGACGAAAGCGATCCTCGAGGCGTTCGACTGGGTCGGCCTCTACTACGACGGCGAACCCGTCTATCAGTCCGACCGGTTCGACCTCTACAAAAGCTACATCCTGAAGCTGCTCGACGAGGGGAAGGCCTACTACTGCTACATGAGCAAAGAGGAGCTCGACAAGCTCCGCGAAGAGCAGATGGCGAAAAAAGAGCGGCCGCGCTACGACGGGCGCTATCGTGATTTCACCGGAACGCCGCCGAAGGGGGTCGAACCGGTCGTGCGCATCAAGGCGCCGCTGGAGGGCGAAATCGTTTTCGAAGACGGGATCAAAGGGACCATCACGATCAAAGCCGATGAAGTCGATGACTTCATCATCGCCCGAAGCGACGGGACTCCGACCTACAACTTCGTTGTCGCGATCGACGACGCGCTGATGGGGATGACCGACGTTATCCGCGGTGACGACCACCTCTACAACACGCCCAAGCAGATCATCGTCTACGAAGCGCTCGGCTTCGAACTGCCGCGTTTCTATCATGTGCCGATGATCCTGGGCGAAGGGGGAAAGAAGCTCTCCAAACGCGACGGCGCGGCCGATGTCATGGACTACAAGCGTGCCGGCTATCTTCCCGAAGCGCTGCTCAACTTCCTCGTACGCCTGGGATGGAGTCACGGCGACCAGGAGATTTTCAGTATGGAGGAGATGCTCGAGCACTTCGATCCGACCGATATCAACGCCTCCGCGTCGCAGTACAACCCGGACAAGCTGCTCTGGCTCAACGCCCACTACATCAAAAACAGCTCCAACGAGCGTCTGGCGAAACTGCTGGAAGATTTCGGCCTCTATCTGCTCAGCCACGACAAGCGCGAGATTCTGCTCGACATTTTCAAAGAGCGATGCAAAACGCTGGCAGAGATGGCGGAGCAGATCAAAGAGGTGATCGAAACACCTGAAAGCTACGATGAAAAAGCGCTCAAGAAGGCGATGAAAGGCAATGCCGCCGAGATTCTCAGAGCGTTTGTGCAGAAAATCGAAGATGCCGCCGGAGAGTTGCATCTTCCGACCGATTACCATGCACTGATGGAGAATTTCGTCAAGGAAAAAGAGATCGGTTTCGGCAAGATCGGCATGCCGCTTCGCGTCGCACTTATCGGTCGCCTCGGCGGCCCCGATCTGAGCGATGTGATGAGTATCGTCGGCAAACAAGAGACCGTTGCGCGCATCGAAAAACTATTGAACACCATAAAGGAATCCAGTGCCTCATAGCATCACAAAAGACGAAGTCCTAAAATACCATGAAGGCGGCAAGATCGGTATCGCGATCACCAAGCCTTGCGACAGCGCCCGAGACCTTTCGATGGCCTACACTCCGGGCGTGGCGGAGCCGTGCCTGGCGATCGAGAAGGACCCGGCATTGGCATACCGCTACACCAACAAAGCCAATCTCGTCGCCGTCATCACGAACGGAACGGCGGTGCTGGGACTCGGCGATATCGGACCCTGGGCGAGCAAGCCCGTGATGGAGGGAAAGTCGGTCCTTTTCAAGAAGTTCGCCAATGTCGACGCTTTCGACATCGAGATCGACGAAAAAGATCCGCAGAAGCTGATCGCGATCTGCAAAGCGCTCGAACCGACGTTCGGCGGGATCAATCTCGAAGATATCAAAGCCCCGGAGTGTTTCGAAATCGAGGAGAAGCTGAAGAAAATTACCAACATTCCGGTGATGCACGACGATCAGCACGGTACGGCGATCATCACGAGCGCGGGGCTCATGAACGCACTGGAGTTGACGGGAAAGGATATTTCGAAGATGAAGATCGTCGTCATCGGTGCAGGCGCCGCGGGTATTGCATGTGCGAAGATGTACCGCCAGCTCGGTGCCGAAGAGATCGTGATGCTCGACTCCAAAGGGGTCATCCACAGCGGACGTGACGACCTGAACCCCTACAAAGCCGAGTTCGCACTCGATACCACCGACAGAACCCTCGAAGATGCGATGCGCGGTGCCGACATGGTGCTGGGCCTTTCTCGGGCGGGGCTCGTGACCAAAGAGATGGTCGCTTCGATGGCACCCGATCCCATCATCTTCGCCCTGGCGAATCCCGTACCGGAGATTTTGCCCGAAGTGGTCGCCGAAGTGCGTGACGATGCGATGATGGGTACGGGCCGCAGCGACTACCCGAATCAGGTCAACAACGTTTTGGGATTTCCTTTCATTTTCCGAGGCGCGCTCGATGTCCGTGCGACGGCGATCACGGAGGGGATGAAGATGGCGGCGGCCAAAGCGCTTGCGGATCTGGCGAAAGAGCCGGTTCCCCAATATGTCAAAGATGCCTACGGTGGGGAGGAGCTCGCTTTCGGCCCCGACTATCTGATCCCCAAACCGTTCGACAAGCGGGTATTGCTTTGGGAATCCGCGGCCGTGGCGAGAGCGGCGGTGGAAGAGGGTGTGGCGCAGGTGGAGAGTTTCGACTACTGCAAATACCGCACCAAGCTCGCCGCCGATATCGGACTCATACTCGCCGATCCCTGCGAATAGAGGCGTATCTCCCCATTTTTAAATGGGATTCTCCACGGTCATCTGGATCAGGCTGTTGACGAGGATCGCGATATCCTCGAGCCTTTCGATGACGGGCTGTTCCATGAATTTTCCAAAACTCTCCTGAAGGAAAGTGTACCGTTCTTCGCAATCGTGAAGGTAGCTTTTGAGTGCCTCTTCCATCGTTTCGTTCTTTCTCTGGTAGTGGATCACTTTTTCGCTCAGAGAGGTGACGGCGAACTCGATGAACTCTTCGAGCTGCTTTTTGATCGTATGCTCCTCTTTGTTTTTCGGACGGTAATTTTCCAGTGCTTCCATGATTTCGTTGATATGAAGCTCTTTGATGATGGCGTACATCAGCTTCGCCGTTTCGTCGAAGCGGCGGTGGTTCTTTTCATGCAGAATGATCGCGGCAACAGTGAATTTCATGTAGGGAAGATGGTGAAAAAAGCGGTTGATCGGGCTCTTTTCGTTGACGATCGGAACGATGTTTTCATCCGGTGTCATCTCCATCAGGGTCGCCAGTTCGCTCTTGTACCGAAGAAGTGTCGGCGCATGGATCTGCTCGGGTGAGAGATGGCGTATCATCCAGTTGACGCTGAACTCCAGCGTCGTCTCGATTTCGAAGAGCAGTTCATACTGCTTTTGGGCCTCCATCGCATAATCGTGACGGAAGATTTCGAACCGGATATCGTTGGAGCCGAAGAGTTGGTTGCATATCAGATAACTTTTGACTTTCGATACGAAACGTTCGTTGCCGAGTTCGTCGAAATCGCTGACGAAGGTGACCCCTGCATTGTTGACGACCCTGTTGGCCATAACGGTAGCGGCGATTTCGCGCCTTAGGGGATGGCCGAGTATTTCGTCTTCGTAGATGGTGGTAAAGGTTTTTGGGAAATATTTGAGCAGGTACTCCTGGGCGAACGACTCTTCGAGTAGGTCGCTTTCGAGAAGCTGGCGTTTCAGAAATATTTTGGCGTAGGAGAGAAGTGTGCCGAGTAGGGGACGAACGAGCCCCTGGTTTGAATCGAGTACTTGCTCGATTTTTTCGTCTTTGGGGATGTGGAACTGTTTTCGGCTGAAGACGGGAAGTTCGCGTTCGAGCAGGGCGATCGCCTGTAGAAACGGCACCATATCGCGCTGGCTTCGGCGATAGTCGAGTGAAATGGCGAGCGACTGGTGGTAGTTGGTCCAGAGTACCCTGTTGGTGACCATTTCCGCCTGGTGCTGTAGCGCTTCGAGGCGGCTCTTGTCGTCCAGCTGTCCCTTTCTTACAAGTGCACCGAGCGTGATTTTCAGATTGACCTCGTAATCGCTGGTATTGACGCCGGCGGAGTTGTCGATGGCGTCGAGATTGATGAAGCCGCCCGCTTTCGCATATTCGATCCGTGCAGGAAGCGTGAATCCGAGATTTCCCCCTTCGCAAACGGCATGAACCTTCAGGTCGGACGCGTCGATGCGGACATTTTCGTTCGCTTTGTCGCCGACGTCGAGATTGCTCTCCCAACTCGCTTTGACGTAAGTTCCGACGCCACCGTTGAAGAGCATATCCGCTTTCAAGCGCAAGACGGCCTGCACGATCTCTTCACCGCTCATACTCTGGCGTGTCGTCCGGAAGAGTTTCTGCATCGCGTTCGAAAGCAGGATCTCCTTTTCGTCGCGTCCGAAGACACCGCCACCTTCGCTGATCTTTTCAGGATCGTAGTATCGCCATCCCCCTTTGGGGCTCGCGGCGAAGAGGCGTTTTCTCTCCTGGTAGGAGATCTCCGGGTCGGGGTCTGGATCGATGAAGATTTCGTTATGGCTTATGGCCGCCAGCAACCTGAAATGGCGGCTCAGCAGCATACCGTTGCCGAAGACATCCCCATTCATCGACCCGATGCCGACGACGGTTATCGGTGTTTCGTAGAAGTTGATGCCCCGTTCGATAAAAAAGCGCTCCACGGAACGCATCGCTCCTTTGGCGGTAATGCCGAGTTCTTTGTGGTTGTATCCGTTGCTTCCTCCGCTCGCAAACGCATCGCCCAGCCAGAACGCTCTTTTTAGCGCGATCGCGTTGGCGGTATCGCTCATATGGGCGGTTCCTTTGTCGGCCGCGACGACAAGATAGGTGTCGTCTCCATCGTATCGGACGATTTTCGGATTGACGATCGTTCTTCCCTCCTCCTGATTGTCGACAAGGTCGAGTAGGGCATCGATATAGAGTTCGTAGAAATGTTTAAAAGTATTGCGGTCGATCTCTTCTCTCGGAAGACGTATGATAAACCCTCCTTTTGCACCACGGGGAATGATGACGGCATTTTTCCCCTCCTGCGTAAGCATCAAAGAGTGGATTTCGACGCGGAAATCTTCGAATCGATCGCTCCAGCGGATTCCCCCCCTGCTCACTTTTCCCATGCGTAGATGGACCCCGCTGAGACGATAGTGGTGGACGAAAGCTTCGATGTGGGGCTGGATCCCCTCCAGTTTGCCTTGGATTCGATCCGTGTGTGTTTTGAATGCGATCGTCTCCTTTTCGAGAAAAAAGTTGGTTCTTACCATCTGTCGGATCATCTCGAAGAGCATACGGATGACCATATCTTCCGTGATGTGGGTAATGGGATGGAGCATCTTTTCGATCCTCTTTTCGCTCTCGTTCATCTGCTCTTTTCTGCGTTTGAGGGCAGGGTTGAATTTCAAATAGAAGTAGGTCAGAAGCGATTTGGTGATTTGGTGATGTTTGATGAGAACATCGGTGATCGTCACGCGGTTGAAGGAGAGGACCAACTGGTTTTCGAAATCGATCAGTGCGTTGAGCAACTCGAGTTCCCGGGGGGAAAAATTTTCGAGCAGAGTGAGCTGCAAAAGCGGTGTGTTGGGGAGTTTCGGGTGGCAGAGCATCGTTTCCAGAAGCTCGAGAATATTCTTTTTCGTCCGCTTGATATCGTCGACACGCTCGTTTCCGATCCGATAGCGGCTGACCGATATCTTTTTTTCTCCGAAAGGGATTTCGTAGGTGATTTCACTGTGGACGGCCAGACCGATATTTTTCAGAAGTGGTACGATCTGCGTCAACATAAAATGGTGTGTGCTGTAGATCTTCAGATAGAGCGCACCATTCTCGTCTTCGATAAACTCCGCTGCGAAGGGGTGGGTTGAAAGCTCTTTTTCGATCGTCTCCGGAAGCGTGAGGTCGTCACTTCTTAGTATCTGTAGGCAGGTATTGGCGTATCGTTGATCCAAATCCATGGTTTACCTTTTGTCTGAAATTTTTTGACAAAGCCGGCTTCGGTGAAGCTTCCATTCGTTTGGCTCTGTCTGAGGGCGGAAAATGAAACATCCAGATTCTATCGCGTATAGGTGATTTTAGCTGAAAATCATGAATCTTTTATTTGGCACTCCGGACAATCCGAAAAAGGGAGTGGCTTGCCGAGAAAAAAGCCCTGTCCAAACCCGATGCCCAGGCTTTTCACCTTTCTCAATACCGCTTCGGAGTGGACGAACTCCGCGACCGTTTCGATGCCCGCGCCTTTGGCGAATTCGACGATGGTTCGGACGATGAGTTCGGCGTGGGTGTCGTGGTCGATATTTTTGATGAGTGAACCGTCGATTTTCAGAAAATCGATATCGAGCTGCAGCAGTTTTTCGAAATTGGAGTAGCCGCTTCCGAAATCGTCGATGGCGATCTTGCAGCCGTGATGTCTGACCCGGTTGAGAAAATCGGCCACCAGTTCGTAATCCTCGATCTCTTCGCTTTCGAGTATCTCAAAAGTGATCCGGTCCGCAATCTCTTCGTATTCATGCAAAAGACCACAGATGATCTTTTTATCGTAGCTGCTCGCGATATCTCCCGACGAGATATTGACGCTGAAGTGCGCGCCGCTTTGGCGCGCCGTTTCGAGTGTCTGGCGCAGAATGGTTGCGGTGATGGTCCCGCTCAGTTTCGCCTGTTTCGCCGCTTCGAGAAAGTGGTAGGGTGTGAGAACCTCTTTGCTCGCGGTTCGCATGCGTGCAAGGGCTTCGTATTTGACCGTTTTTCCGCTTTCGAGATCGACGATCGGCTGGAAATAGGGGAAAATTTCATCATTCGCGATGGCGGTTTTGAGCTGTTGAATGGCATGGATGTTGCGGGCGATCGTTTCGGAGACGTCCATGGAGGGATTGAAGATCAGATAGCGGCTACGCCTGGATGATTTGGCCGCCTTGAGGGCCATGTCCGCCGTTTCCAGGAGGCGCTCTTTTGCCGTGCTGGCGCCTGCGGACATGGAGATATCGATAACGAGTCCGTTTATCTCGAAGGAGGTGTTGTCGCAGCTGTCGAATATCTCTCCGATCAGCGCTTCGATCTCATCCTGGTTTTCATACTCGAACAAAACGCCGAAATCGTCTCCTCCCAGACGGTAGAGAGACGCTTTCTGTGATGTCTGAAGGAGGGTTTTGAGTCGTTTGGTGCACTCTTGCAAGACGGCATCGCCGATGGCGGCGCCGTAAAACTCGTTGATATGTTTGAAGCGGTCGATATTGAGCAAAATCAGTGCGGGTTTCGATAGAAGGTTCTTACGGTGATGGTACGCCTCTCTGTTCAAAAGGCCCGTAAGCGGATCGGTCACGAGCGACTTTTCCAGCCAATCGCGCATCTTCTTCAACCGGATATTCTCTTTTTCGGAATGGATAATGAAATAGATCACGACCAGAATGGTGCCGAGATAGATGAGCAGGAAAACGTTTCCAATCGTATTGATGTGGTCCAGCTCCTTTTTGCTCTCTTTCGAAAAGAGACGGAAGGTCTTCTCGAGGCTGTGCACCATCGATTTGTCGAGAATTTCGTTCAACTCTTTATGAAACCTCGGAAAATAGGAGACGAAGACATTGAGATGCCTGTATGAGGCTTCCAGCAGACGCGCTTTCCGTTTCTCGCCGATACGTCTCAGATAGCCGGCCAGCTCCTTTTCGTACGTGTGCAGCTCTTCGACGAACGATTCGTCGAGCGCGTTTTTCGCGAGAAAAAGGCTGGTGTTGATTTTCGAAAGGAGCAGGATGATTTCCCGGTCCAGCGGTTTCGTGATATCGAAGAGCGTATAGGCTTTGCGTGCCAGTGTCGGCAGATAGACGAAACTGTTTTTCAAGGAGGCGTTCAGGGTCAGAAAATCGTGGATCGTTTCGACCCGCTTTGCGAAAAGCGCTTGGGTCTTTCGCAAATGGTGAAGGGTATAGGGATAGTAGTCGGCGTTGTCACGGATCTTTTTTTCGAGCGATTGGAGTTCGTTTGTGATGGTTTTGCTCTCCTGAAGAATCCTGTCGGTGTTGAAATAGAGAAAATAGTTGGCCTGAAGAACCGTATGCTGGAGCGTCACGATGTCGGTATGGAGTTTCTGGAAGGTCTGGTTGGTCGATTCGATCCGACCGAAACTCTCTTTGAGAGAATTTTGCTGATAGAGGATGATGCCGATGCCGAGCAGCGCGGCCGTCAGGGCGATGCCAACTTTCGCGAAGAGCCGGTTCATCGCTTTCGCCCGCCCTCTCGCAAAATGGCGGGTTTTTCGCCGGTGAGAGCGTTCAAGAAAGCTTTCAGAGCCGTGATCTCCTCCTCTTCCAGTTCGAAACCGAGATTGTGGTGGCCCATTTTACGAAGAGACTCTTCGAGACTCTTCGCGCTCCCGTCGTGAAAGTAGGGGGCTGTGAGCGCGATGTTTCTGAGCGTCGGGACTTTGTAGACATTCTTGTCTTTCGGATCGTGGGTGATGGCATATCTGTCGGGATTTTCCGCTCTCCAGACGTAAGGGAAGATGAGACCGAATTTCTGGTAGCTGTTGCCTCCGACGTTGATTCCGTTGTGGCAGGTGATGCATCCGAGGGTTTTGAAGAGCCTGTACCCTTTTTTCTCCATAGCGGAGAGTTCAATTTCTCCTCTCATGTATCGGTCAAAACGGCAATTGGGCGTGATGAGCGCCTTTTCGAACTCCGCGATCGCTTCGAGCGCTTTCGGGTAGGAGGGTTCGGAGTGAAAAACTTCGCGGAAGAGTCTGTTGTAGTATCCGTTTTTCGATATGTAGGTTTCGATCTCTTTGGGAATCATATCCATCTCGACGGGATTGTGGAGCGGTCCGTTGGCCTGGTCTTTCAGGTCTTTGGCGCGGCCGTTCCAGAACTGGCGGAAGTTGAAGTAGCTGTTGAAGACCGTCGGGGCGTTGACATTGCCGGGCTTCCCGTGTACGCCGATCGAAACGGGTCTCGGGTCCGCTCCGCCATGGTCGAAATCGTGGCAGCTGTGGCAGCTAACCGTACCGTCGGAAGAGAGCATCGGATCCATGAAAAGCAGCCTGCCGAGTTCCGCTTTTTTGTGATCGTAGGGAATGGTTTTAGGGATGGGTTGAATCGGTTCGTCCGCCGATAGATGAAGCGCACCTCCTATCAAAAGTATAAAAAGAAGCGTATATTTCATTTTCATCTTTTTCTTCTGCCTCTTCGTTCGTTTCGTAAAAAGCGTTTGAGCGCCCTTTTTTCCCGCCAGCCAAGCCGGTAGTAGATTTTATTCAGATAATTCCGAAGTTCCGCAGCGTTCAATCCGCGGGCCTTCGCCTCTCTCCTCAGGATTCGGTAGGGAATTTTTGGAGGAGAGGTGAAAAAGCGTTGCGTCAGCCGTCTGAGACGCCGGATATGTCTGGAATGGGCGCACAACCTCGCGAAAACAAAAGGGAGGCCAGTCCGCTCTTTCCATGCTTCGGCGAGGTCGATACCTTCGCCCGGATTGGCGAGCCGATATCGCAGTGCCTTGTCCCCTATCATCACCTCTCCCTCGATCCCCAGAAGGCTCGCCAGCGCGTTGGATGTGTCCGAATCCGTGTCTCGGCGGCTTT
The DNA here is from genome assembly GCF_030296055.1 of Hydrogenimonas cancrithermarum. NCBI lineage: Bacteria > Pseudomonadati > Campylobacterota > Epsilonproteobacteria > Campylobacterales > Hydrogenimonadaceae > Hydrogenimonas > Hydrogenimonas cancrithermarum. Next base: position 1,241,834 of record NZ_AP027370.1, on the reverse strand, counting down.
TTCCCGGCAGAACGAGAACGCTCATCACCTCGCCGTCAGCGACGATACCGAAATCGGTGCATTCTCTTCCTCTGCTTTTGATGCTGGAGATGACGGCCGCATCGACCCGTCTTGCTTCGAATGCACGGTTGATCCGGGAGGGGACCGAACCGCGTTTCTGCCACGCTTTCTTCTCTATACCGTGGCGTAAAGCGCGTTTCAAAAAGAGATGAAAGGGCAGCAGGTTGAGATATTCTATTTTTCCAAAAATCATAGTGCCATTATACCCACTGTGCTATAATCGTTCCAAAAAATTGAGGGAAAATGATGGTCAAAGTGGAATTTTTGGGGCCAATCGGCAAAGCCCCGATCGAAATAGACGCCAAAACACTCGCCGATGTGGCCGAAGTCCTGAAGAGGGACCCCGAGATCGCGAAATGGCTCGAGCAGTCCGCCGTCGCCGTCAACGACACGATGGTCAACACGCTCGATATCGAATTGAAAGAGGGGGATAGAATATCGCTTCTTCCTCCGGTATGCGGCGGGTGAGCGATGGTGTTGATATACAAAGGACCGATCGATGTCGAGGAGTTGCTGAGCCGCTGGTACGATGCGGAGCACGACAAAAACTTCGGTGCGATGGTGAGTTTCGTTGGAACGATCCGTGAAGAAGGGGGTATCGAAGCGCTGAGTTTCGATATTTACCGTCCGGTGCTCGAACAGTGGTTCGGCAGATGGAAAGAGAAACTGGCCAAAGAGGGTGCGTTGCTCGCGATGGCCCATAGCGAAGGCGATGTTCCGGTGCATAAATCTTCCTTCGCCTGCGCCATTTTCAGTCCCAAGCGGCGTGTGGCACTCGAGATGCTCGATGCCTTCGTCGAAGATTTCAAAGCCAACGCTCCGATCTGGAAATATGACGTGATCGACGGCAAACGTATCTATGCCGAAAAACGCTCGACCCCCATGAATGGCAGTGGGCTTTTGCTCAAATGAGCAGCCCCTTTGTGGGTGTCCGATTGCAGATAAATTGCACGTGTTTTACATCCCGAAATTAAAAAGGCAACATTATCATGATAGATTTCGAAGAATCAATGGAGAAGTTGAATAGCCTGATTGTCGAAGCGGTCGGCGTGGAGAAGGTCTATCTGCCGAACGCGCAGGGGCGTGTGCTGGCGGAAAATATCGTCGCGCAGGAGAACTCCCCGGAGTATCCGACTTCGGCGATGGACGGGTATGCGATTATCGGAAGCGACCAATCTCTGGGGCGGCTGGAGATTATCGAAGAGAATCCCGCCGGCAGCGATACGGAAGGATTGCGTGTCGTACCCGGAACGGCCATAAAGACTTTTACGGGTGCACTGATGCCGGAAGGGGCCGATACACTGATTCCCATTGAAAATGTGACGGTCGAAGGGGGTGCCATACGTATCGATGAACCGGTGCCGGAGGGCTTTTCGGTCCGACCGGTCGGTGAGAACTTCAAAAGAGGCGAAGTACTCGTCAAAAAGGGGAGTACGATCGGCTTTGCCGAGGTTGGCGTTATGGCGAGCCTCAACGTCGTGGCCCCTTTGGTGGTACAAAAGCCCAAAGTCGCCATTCTCGCCACGGGCAGTGAAGTACTGGAACTTGGCGAGTGCAGTGACAACCCCGCGCAGATTCGAAGTTCCAACAACTACACACTTGAAGCGCTCGTAAAACAGCACGGCGGGGAGCCGGTGCAAATGGGTAGCGTCCACGATGAGCGTGCCGCCATTACCTTCGCGATGAAAGAGGCACTTCGAAGTGCCGACATCGTCGTCACCACCGGCGGTGTGAGCGTAGGCGACTACGATTTCGTCAAGGATGTCATACGCGACGAGCTTGGGTGCGATGTCGCTTTCAAGGGGGTGCTGATCAAACCGGGGCAGCATATTATGGTGGCGAAAAGAGGTAATAAATTCATCGTGGCACTCCCCGGCTTCGCCTACTCCTCCACCGTCACTTTTATCCTCTATGTCCTGCCGATTCTCTATCGTTTGCAGGGGCGAGAATACACGATACCGGTCGTGACGGCCCGCATTCTCGACGGTTACAGAAAGAAGACGAAGAACAAAACGGAGTTCGCAGCGTGCAATTTGTGGCTCGAAGATGGCGAGTATCTGTGCGACTTCGAAGGAAAACGCAGCGGCAGCAGTGCCATCATGACCAATATGCTGGGAGACGTGGGGTTATTGTGGCTGAATGCCGATGAGGGTGACAAAGAGGCGGGTGACCGTGTGCGGGTGGTTTCGCTGAAGTGAGAAGTGAGAAGTGAGAAGTGAGAAGTGAGAAGTAGGCGAGCGTAGCTCGCCGAGCTCCGGTCAAGTTAAATTCTCAACCCTCAACGCTCAATACTCAATCCTCAACACCCAATACTGACGGTGGGCAAAGCCCACCCATTTCTCACTTCTTCAAAAACGTTTCGATCACTTCCGCACTGACAATCTCGTTGTCGAATTTGACGACGATGATCTGCTCGGTTTCGTTGAGGTAGAAATCGGTCACGCCGTTGATCAGTTTCAACCCGTCTACTTTCTCTTTATCATATTCCACATACGGTAAAAAGAGGTTGTCGCGCACGCCGGGGCTTCGCATCGTGAAGATCCAGAGCGCCCAGAAAATGGTGAGGAACAGGACGAATATCGAAACACCGCTTGCGCCGAATTTTTGGTAGAGCCAGCCGCCGATCGCACCGCCGAGGAAGATCCCGACATAGGCGAAGGTGTTGGCCACACCCAGTGCCGCACCCTTTTGATGGACTTTTGCGAACTTGCTGACGAAACTCTGCAGCAGCGGCTCGAACATGTTGAATCCGATGAAGAAGAAGGTGGCACCCACGCCGAACCAGACGACCGAACTGCTCCATCCCATCAGAGCGAAGGCGGCGGCGATGAATGCGATGGAGACCAGAAAGACCTCTTTGCCTTTGCCATATTTTTCGCCGAATACCGCCGCCGGCCCCATGGCGATGATGCCGAAGAAGACGGCCGGCAGGTAGATTTTCCAGTAGCTCTCCGGTTCCAGGCCGAACTTCTGCTTCATCACCAGTGGAATCAGGAAAAAGGCGATCGCCATCGTCGAACTGTGAAAGAGGAATGTGATATACATACGTACAAGGTCTTTGTCTTTGAAGACATGCTTGATCTTCGCCTCCTCTTCGGAGTAGCTGTGAATGATCTTTGGGGGTTCCGGAACGGCTGTGAAGAGAATCGCAAGGGCCAGAATCGCGAGAATCGCCGTGAGCCAGAAGAGGGCGCTGACGGAGTAGAACCCGCCGATGATCGGTCCGATGATCATCGCTGCGGCGAAGCTCATCGCGATCGTCATTCCCATGACAGCCATCGCATGGGCGCGCTGGTCTTCACGGACATGGTCGGCGATCATCGCCGTGACGACCGAACCGATCGCACCGGCTCCTTGGAGGAACCGCCCGAGCAGAAGTATGTAGATGTTGTCGGCGACGGCACAGATGACCGATCCCGCCGCGAAGATGAGCAGACCGATGAGCAGCGTCTTTTTACGCCCGATCTTGTCACTCAGCACGCCGAACGGAACCTGCAGTACCGCCTGGGTGAGGGCGTATCCGCCGACGGCGACACCGGCGAGAAACGCCGTACCGCCCGGAAGCTCCACCGCATACTGCGATAGTACCGACAATACGATGAAGAGACCGAAAAATCTCAGCGCGACGATGAGACTTAAAGGGAGTACCTTCTTGAAAATCTCTTTCACTTTGTTTTCCTTATGGTAGAATTTTGCAAAAATTATACTCCTATCATTAAAAAAGGATTGAAAAGAATGCAAATTATACTCGCCACTTCAAACAAGGGTAAAGTAAGAGAGATTCAGTCGCTCTTCGAAAAGGACGAAGTGGTCCCCTTCAGCGAACTTCTCGGACCGATGGAGATCGAGGAGAACGGTTCGACCTTCGCCGAAAACGCATTGATCAAAGCCAGGACGATCTTCGAAAAGCTCGGACGAGACGACGCGATCGTCATCAGTGATGACAGCGGGATTACCGTACCGGCCGTGAACGGTGAACCTGGTATCTACAGTGCACGATATGCAGGTGCAGGTGCCAGCGACAAGGATAACCTGAGCAAACTGGTCGATGAATTGAAAAAGAGAGGCATGAAGGAGGCACCGGCCTTCTATACGGCAGCCATTGCCATCGTCGCGCCAAATGCCGAATATGTGGTGCACGGTTGGATGCACGGAAAGGCGATCGACACGCCGCGGGGCGAAGGGGGGTTCGGTTACGATCCGATATTCGTTCCCGAAGGGTTCGACGAAACGATCGGGGAGCTCGATCCGGCGATCAAGAAAGAGCTTTCGCACCGCAGTAAGGCATTGAAACTGGCGAAACCGATTATTGAAATGCTCAGGAGTCAGCATGCGTGAAACTTACTACGAGGTCTTTATGGAGGATCTTCAAACACTCTATAACGAAATCCTGCGGCGGCAAAAAGAGCTGGGAAGCTACTACGATCTGCTCGGGAGCGGCCATGCCGAGGCGGAGGCATGGATCGGTGATTTCCTGAGACGCCTCGAGTTGCCCGAGACGCCGGAGACCCGGATGGCGGCGCTGACGCGATTGATCGGCCTGCGTGACGATGCACTGGCCCAGGTGCTGGAAAAAGAGGGGCGCGAGGAAAAGGCGATCATCGAAGCGAAAGAGAGTGCCTACAAGATGGTGGCCGACTTCTACCTGAAACGTCATCTGGAGCTGCTCGACTGGATCGAGGATGAAGCGCTGTTGACACCGTTTTATCGCGAAATTTTGAAAGAGGCGCACCGGGTGGGTGAAGCGATGAGCACATGGCAGAGCGCCTGGACGGCACATATTATCCACGGTGTCAACCGTGAACTCTTCGAGCTCTTCAATGGGGATGAAGAGAAGATTTACGAGATGCTGGAGTCCGAAGATCTGCTCGATCTTCGTGAAGAGGGGTGTGTGGGCGACCGCTGCTATTCGGTACTCAAGAAGACGCGCAAAGGATTTAAAAGCGTCCCTTACGCGAAAGCCTTTCGGATGGAGGTGCAGGAGGTTGTGAACAAGTTGACCAATATGCGCGGCGTATTGGCGACGATGGAGGATGAGGTCTTCGGCCAGCAGGCCGAGTGGCTCGCCTATATCGATGCGCTTATCGACGCTTTTTCCCATACCGAAACCGAAGGGCTGATCAAAAAGTGGGCCGAAGTAGACCGAAAATGGATGGCGATCACGGCACCGATCCAGATCGGCCATCCTCTCGAGTATTATGAAGATCACTACCGCAAGGCAGTGGCATTGGAATGGGACGTCCGGCTGGCATCGCCGAAACTGATGCAGGAGACGAAGATCCCCGCCCGGATCCTCGAGATGAGCGAAGCGCTGGCCCACGAATTTGGCGAAGAGGCAAGAGAGGTTAATGAAAACTGTGCAAGGCAGGTGGAGCGTACGCAGCTCTACATCGGCATTCCGGCACTCTTTTACGGAGCGGAGTTCCAGGGGCTCTTCTCGGCGCAGGTGGTCCCCAACGACACGGAGGTGAGCCGTGAACTCGGCAAAAAGATATTCGCGTTCGCCGACAACGTGCTCGAATCCAAAAAGGCGCGTCCGGTGATGCGCATTGCGCGCGAAACCTTCGGTGATGATTTTGTTCTGCATCAGCGTACCGTGATGCTTGAAAAACCGGAACTTTGGCACAAAGTTTACGAGATCACGACGATTGGCCACGAGTACGGCCACGTACTCTGGGTCGACGACGATACCGAAACGAAGATGAACGGCAGCGGGAACTATAAAAACGTCGAAGAGTTCAAGGCGACGACAGGCGGGCTGATGGCATTTTTCATGCACGAAGACGAAACGCTTCAAGAGGAGATCCTGCGCGATACGGTGGCCCGTGCGGTAAGCCTGATGAGCTGGCGCAAGACGGGCGAGGTGGAGCCCTATTATGTCGAAGGGTTGCTGCATCTCGACATTCTCTTCGAAGCGGGAGTACTGGGGTTCGACGGCGAAAAACTCTCGATCGATCTGAGTGACGGAGCCTATCGCAGGCAAAAAGCGCTCTATCGGGCACGCTATATCCGTCTCGTGCACGGGTTCTACCTTCCCAAACGTGATGCAGGTGGATTCCTGGCGAGTTATGTCGAGAAAAAAGATGGTGTTTGGCTGCCCAAAAATGAAACGGTCCGTACCTTTGTCGACCACTACTGGAACCGCTATCTGGAAATTGGGCAGGAGACGATGCCATTCGAGGAAGCATAGCAGCAATAAAAGTTTTTTTTAGTTCATGGCTGATACACTTCTGAAATTCCAATCCCGACACTCCTCTGGGCTGTCGTCGTGGTTCGAAAAGGAAGAAGTGTGACGTTCGATGAAAAAGTAAAATTCCTTATGGAGACCATCCCCTCCGAAAAAGAGGTGGACGAGATAAAACGGCGCTATCTTCTGAGCGGTGTAGAGGCGTATCTGCTTCTCGATGCTTCCAGAACACTCCAAAACTCCACACCCGATGAAAATCTCATCGCATGGGCACATGCGATTTTGCGGATTCATTTGGATGGAGAAAAAGCGGATGCGGAAGAAGGTATTCCTCTGCAGACGAAAATGGAGCGGATTATCGCCCTATTTTCCAATACGGAAGATCTGCAGCGCGTCTTGAAGCATGAATCGTGGGGTGCCAGCGAGAAGCGTGCATTGGGGCTGGTATCGCATTTCGTCGCCAACGACATTCCCCTGATGTCCAACGTCAAGATTGTCGAGAAGGTATATGATTTGCTGCTAAACGCCTATCTCCCTTCCGACATCGCTTCGAAATATTTCGGCAAAAAGAGTCTGGCGACCGAACGGGACTATCTGCTTGAAAAGTACCTGGCCTATCGCAAAAAGAGCGAATCGCCGCAAGCACCGATTCCGCCGAAAAACCCGACCAGTGAGGATTCCTTGAAGCGGTATGCCTACATCCTCGGTGCGGCGGTCACGGTGGCCTTCATCTTCATGAGCGGTTTTTTGACAGCCAAATGGCTCTATGAAAACAAGCAGGCCCCTGCGGAAATTTCTGTAGCGAAGGCATCCCCGGCGGCCGCTGCGGCTTCCCTGCCCGAGGAGAACCGAACTTCGAAAATCGGCACCTCTTCCGCGCAACACGCCGCTTTGCAAAGGAGCTATGAACTCAACCGTGTACTTCTGCAGAAAAATCTGGAGCGTTTCGGTCTGAACGAGAAAGTCGACTTCGCATCACGAATCGTCGCGCAGACGGCAGCTTCTTTCGATCTGCCGGAGGTATCCAGGAAAAGAAGAGGATCGCTTCGTGATGAGGATAGCGGAATCTTTCGTGCTCCGACACAGCTGCCGGGCCCCATGCGGGTTTCGCTGGAAGCGCTTGGCTCGCTTCACGGCCTGAAGCTTCCTCTGCGGATCCGCGATCGAAACGAGACGGAGATTCTGCCGCTTCCGGAAGGATTCAGAATGGAAGCGAAGGAGTCTCTTTCGTCGAGGATTCTCTACCTGAGCGACGGAAAGAGCTACTATCCCGTCGAACTCTATTCGTTTGTCGGCGAACCGCTGATTATGGAGTATCGTTTGATCAACTACAAACCCGGCCATTTTATACCGGTCCCTTCCAACATCTGGCACTTCTCCGACATCGGAGAGATGCGCATGCACAAGCATTTCATCTATCTGAAAAACAGGCTCAGCCCCGCCAAGATCATTACGACCCACTTTCTTCCCGGAGGCGGAACGGTGGAGCTCGTTTCTCTCGGAAAAATCGACAGAGACAAAACCCGAAGGGAGCTTTTGCTCGAACGGACGGACTATCTTCCCTCCGGAAAACTTTTGTACCGGGAAGGTTACGACATAGAACGCGTCGACGGCAGGTGGCGCAGCAGGCTTGTCCGGCAGGTTTGGTATGAAGAGGGGAGAAAGATCCGCGCCAAAGGAGTCGATGCGCGGAAATAGTTTTTTTGTTTAAAGGTGCATCCATCCAAATCGTAGTACCATGCAATATCTCGATCGATAAAACAAGGAAGATGATGAAATATTTTGTGATGGGAATCGTTATGGCGGTGGGACTTTTCGCAGGTGAATGTACCTACAGTGTCAAAGATATCGACGTCGAGTGGAAAGCCTACAAAACACCGCTCAAAATCGGAGTCGGCGGAACGTTCGACGCGATCAAACTGAACGCGATGCCGGACAAGACGGAAAAAGGGCTGCTCGAGGGTGCGAGAGTGGTGATCGATACGCGGAGTGTCGATTCCAAAAACAAGGGGCGTGATGCCAAGCTGGTGAAGTTTTTCTTCCATATACAGGGTGTCGAGACGATTACGGCCGAAATCAAGAGCATCGAAAAAGATGTGGCGAATGTCGAAGTCACGATGAACGGTATCACGAAGATCGTTCCGATGAAAGTCGAATTCGACGAAGATGAAGTCCAGGCGGAAGGGTACCTCGATCTGGGCGATTTCGATATGCTGCCATCGCTGGAAAGCATCAACAAAGCCTGTTACGACCTTCACAAAGGAAAAACTTGGCAGGATGTGAAGATCGCGTTCGATATCAAGACGAAGAGACGCTGTCAATAGTTTTTTATGCTTTGTCGGGCCGCTGCCGTTTCTGCGGCCCTCTTTACCGGTCACGCTCCTTTCAGTAGACATTTGCTATAATCACCCAAAATTTCTGTTTTAAAGGTAGGCGTATGCTGCTTTTTACTCCCGGCCCGACGCCGGTTCCCGAAGCTGTCCGCATGGCGATGGCAGGCCCCACGATTCACCATAGAACTCCCGAATTCGAAGCGATCTTCAAAGAGGCACGAACACGGCTGATGCGCCTTTTCGGCATGGACGAGTGTGTCATGCTTGCATCGAGCGGTACGGGTGCGATGGAAGCGTGTGTGTCGAATCTATGCACAAAAAAAGCGCTGACGGTCAATGCCGGAAAGTTCGGTGAGCGTTTCGGAAAGATCGTCCAGGCGTTCGGCCTGGAGCATGTGGAGCTCAAATATGCCTGGGATACTCCAGCGAATGTAGAGGATGTCAAGGCGGCCCTGGCGGACGATCCCGCTATCGACGCCTTCTGTATCCAGGTGAGCGAGAGTGCGGGGGGTCTGCGCCACCCGGTCGAAGAGATTGCAGCGGCGATCAAAGCGATCAACCCTGAGATCATGGTGATCGCCGATGGTATCACAGCCGTAGGTGTAGAGCCGATCGATACGACGTGCATCGACGCGCTGATCGCCGGAAGCCAGAAAGCGCTGATGCTGCCGCCGGGGATGGCGATGATCGGCCTCAGCGACGCGGCGGTCAAAAAGATCGGCGAAGGGAGCGGCTACTACTTCAACCTCGCATCCGAAATCAAGAAGCAGCGCCAGAACACTACTGCCTACACGGCACCGACAACGTTGATCATCGGGCTGAACAAGATGCTCGAGCTCATCGAGGCGGAAGGGTACGACGCATTCTACCGTGATACGAAGGCACGTGCGCTGGCGACACGTGCGGCATTGGAGGCGATCGGATGCCAGCTCTACCCCAAGGCACCGGCGCTCTCCATGAGTGCGGTCTACGACGAGGAGGCCAATGCCGTTCGCTCCATTCTCAAAACGGAGTTCGGCGTCAATATCGCGGGTGGTCAGGATCACCTCAAGGGCAAGCTCTTCCGTATCAATCAGATGGGGCTGATCCCGGTCTACGAGAGTGCCTGGGTTGTCAACGCGATCGAGTGGGCCTATGACAAACTCGACCGCCGTCCCTACGACGGCCTGGCTTCGAAAGTCTTCAACGAAGTCTACTACGCAAACGAGACGCTATGATTTTCGAACACGAAATCCCGGCGGGCAGCCGCCTCTATTTTGGCGAGAGCGCCAGGGCCAAGCGCGAGATCGAACGGATCGCCAGCGACCTACTGCAAAGAGAGGGGTTCGAGGAGATCGCGACGCCTCTTTTCTCGTACCACCAGCACCAGAGTATCCGAGACCGCCACGAGCTGATCCGCCTCGGCGACCCGCAAAACCGCGAAGTGACGCTGCGTGCAGACAGCACGATCGACGTTGTGCGGCTGGTCACGAAGCGTCTGGGGCGTTCGACCGGGCAGAAGAAGTGGTTCTACATCCAGCCCGTCTTTCGCTACCCGACTCGCGAGATCAATCAGGTAGGGGCCGAGTGGCTCGATGGGAAGCTGGCGGACGTACTCGATGTGACGATGTCGCTCTTCGACGCACTGGACGTCAAGCCGGTACTGCAGATCTCGAACATCCAGATTCCAGTGCTTATCTCGTTTGAATTTGGCATTCCTCTCGAGTGGTTCGCATCGATGCAGATCGAAAAGCTGCTTGGAACCGAGTACGCGTGGTTGGGGGAGCTGGCACGCGTGCAACACATGGAGCAGCTCGATGCCGTGATGGAACATGTTCCGCAGATTCTCCGGCCGGAACTCGAAAAGATGAAAGAACTGACGGAGGCGTGCCAATGTGAGCAGTGTGTGCTGTCACCACTCTATTATGCGAAGATGCGTTACTATGACGGACTCTTTTTCCAATGCTTTAAAAACAATACGCCGCTGGCTTCCGGCGGGCACTTTATAAACGATGACATCTCCGCAGCCGGATTTGCGCTCTATACCGATGCGCTGATCGAGGCGCGGCTCAAAGGGAATGTAAAATGAACCAGGCAGATTTGCAAAAAGCTGATTTGATAGTCGGACTCCAGTGGGGTGATGAAGGAAAAGGCAAGATCGTCGATATGCTGGCCCAGAAGTATGAGGTGGTGGCACGCTTCGCGGGCGGCCACAACGCCGGCCACACGATCGTCACCGACGGCAAAAAGTATGCGCTTCACCTGATCCCTTCGGGCATTCTCAATCCCGAGGCGGTCAACATCATCGGAAATGGTGTCGTTGTCTGCCCGACCAATTTGATGAAGGAGATGTCGCAGTTCGACAACCTCGAAGGGCGTCTATGGCTCAGCGACAAAGCGCACCTGATTCTGCCCTACCATCAATTGATCGATCAGGCGAAAGAGCGGATGCGAGGCGACAAGGCGATCGGTACCACCGGACGTGGCATCGGGCCTGCCTACGCCGACAAGATTTCACGATCCGGCCACCGTGTCGGGGAGTTAAAAGATATCGATACGCTCTTTGAAAAGATCGTCGACTATCTGAAGCAGAACAAGCCTGTTTTCGATGCGATGGGGGTCGAGATTCCGACAGAATCTTCACTGAAAGAAGATTTGAAGTGTTACCGTGACGGCTTGATGCCCTACATCGCCGATACGACGCAGATGATCTGGAAATATCTCGATGCGGGCAAAAAGATACTGCTGGAAGGGGCACAGGGGACGATGCTCGATATCGACCATGGCACCTATCCCTACGTTACAAGTTCCAATACCGTTGCCGGTGGTGCATGCACAGGCATGGGGCTTTCGCCAAAAACGATCGGCAAAGTTACCGGCATAGCCAAAGCCTATTGCACACGCGTCGGCAACGGTCCTTTCCCGAGTGAAGAGTTCGGTCCGGAAGGTGAGCGGCTGCGTCAGCAGGGGCATGAGTTCGGGACGACGACCGGTAGACCGAGGCGTTGCGGCTGGTTCGACGCGGTCGCGATCCGCCACGCTTGTGCACTCAATGGATGCGATCAGATTTCATTGATGAAGCTTGACGTTTTAGACGGGTTCGACGAGATAAAAATATGTACCGGCTACGAGTTCGAAGGGGAGGTGATCGACTATGTCCCTTACGATCTGGAGCGTGTCAAGCCGATCTATGAAACCTTCCCGGGATGGGAAAAGGTCGAAGGGATCAGCGAGTACGATGCGCTTCCGGATTCGGCCAAAGCCTACATTGAGACGATCGAGCGGGTCAGCGGCGTGAAAGTTGGTATCATATCGACCAGCCCGGATCGTAACGATACGATCGTAAGATAAGGGTAAGGCCTCTCTCGTGTCGAAAAATTACCGTGCGTTGACAAAACTGAGAAGACAGCAGTTCGAACGTGCGGAACAGGAAATGGCGGCAGCCGGGAGAGCGCTTATCCGGCTGTTGGACGAAAAGGAGGCACTGCGTTCCGACGAACGAGCGATCGAACCGCCAGCTTCGGGGACCGGTAGGCAGCTCGCTGCTCTACTCGATCAAAAACGTGCGATCAAGTCTGCGCTCGAGGCGCTCGAGTATCGGATCGATGCGGCAAGGCGCTTCAAAGAGGAGAAGAGAAAGTTGTTGAAAGCGGCACATATCGCTTACGAACAGGCCAAGAGTATCGAATCGCAAGCGATACAAAAGATGATGGCGAAGCGGAAGCGCGACGAAGCGGGGCGGCTTGACGAAATTGCATCGCAGCGGTTTTGGCGTGACCGGGATATGGGAAAGAAGGAGCGGAAATGAAGAGCTTCTTTTTTATGCTGCTGCCGATGATACTCTTCGCCCAGACCTCTCAACTTCTGGAGTGCAACAAAATATTTGAAGAGCGCAAACAGGAGCTCGAGCTCAAACTCGAAGAGATCGATGAAGCGCGTCAGGCGTATGAAGCACTCAAAGATGCGACGGAATCGATGTTCAAACGCAAAGAGCAGATGCTGAGGCAAAAGGAGCGTGAGCTCAATGCGACACGTGAAAAACTCGAAGCCGAGCGCAAAGCGATCGAAGAGCTCATTGCGCAAAACGAAGCGTTGCTCAAAGCGATCAAAGAGGCCAAAGCGGGCAAAGTTTCCCAGACCTATGCAAAGATGAAAGCCTCCGCCGCGGCACAGATTCTCGAACAGATGGAACCGAAAGAGGCAGCTCGCATTCTCGCTACTCTCAAGCCGAAAACGGTCGGCCAGATTCTTTCGAAAATGAATCCGCAAAAGGCTTCAAAGATCACGCTGCTGCTTGAAGGCGATATGAAAAAGTAGAAAATGGAGCGTTTTTCGGCCTTTTCCATGACTCACTATCAAACTTTCATCAATCTCTTACATATCTTTCGATAAACTATCAAAAAATTATGCCCGTATCTTTAGAAGCGGGCAGGACAAAGGCGCGTTATGAAGTTGAATTTAGCCCATGCTCCCTATATAGCCAACAAAATCGGGATCGATCTGGCGAACGCACCTTTTGTGGAGATCAAGCGGGGACTTGAACCGGTGATCGAAAAAGCCAAAGAGGTGATCGAAGCGGATATCAAGAACGAGCGCGCACTCGAAGAGCGTGTCAACGAGTTGCTGGAAGAGAAAGAGGACGAGATCGAGTTCATGCGGGCCGATGTACGCCAGCTTTTCTGGATGATCAAAAAGAAGCTGGCTCCGGAATATGGTGTCATCCTCAATAATGAAGAACGCTACAGCGACCTTTCGCACAAGATTCTGAACGAGCTCTGGGAAGAGGATCTCATCGACTATACGGTGAGTGAAAATCAGGTGCGCGGGGTGATCTTCAAAGCGATAGAAGATTATATGAAATCGTTCGAGCAGATCGAAGATGCGGTACTCGAGAAAATGTCGCACTACAAGCGCGAGCTGCATCCGGGTACCGAAGAGTACGATCTTATTTTCGAGCGCCTCTACGAAGAGGAGCTTCGCAAACGGGGGATGATGTAATATGACTTTGCAACCAATCTATATCTATCTGGAAAACGGAACTTTTTTGGAAGCGAAGAGCTTCGGTGCCGAAGGAACGCGCGTCGGTGAGATCGTTTTCAACACTTCGATGACGGGGTATCAGGAGATCGTAACCGATCCAAGCTATGCCGGACAGTTCGTTACCTTCACGATGCCCGAGATCGGAAACGTCGGCTGCAACGCGGAAGACATGGAGTCGAAAGCGGCGTGGTGCAAAGGGATTATCGTCCGGCAATACCAGGAGGAGCCTTCCAATTTCAGGAGCGAAGAGCCGCTGCATGAACTTCTGAATCGTTTCGGAATCCTCGGTATTTGCGATATCGATACGCGGTTTCTGACCAAAATGCTTCGGGAAGAGGGTGCGATGATGATGATCGCATCGACCGAGGTATGCGAAAAAGAGGAGCTTGCACGAATGCTTTCCGATGCGCCGCATATCAGTGAGGTCAACTATATCGAAGCTGTCAGCACAAAAGAGCCCTACCTCCACAAAACCGGCCAGTACGATGCCTCGCGTTACCGTTACAACGAAGCTCCCGAACCGAAAGCGAAAATCGTCGCGCTCGATTTCGGAGTCAAGCGGAATATCCTCAACGAGCTCACACAGGCCGGTATGGCCGTCGAAGTGGTACCCAACACGGTCGATGCCGATGAACTGATCGCGCGCTACGAAAGCGGCGATATCGACGGCCTTTTTCTCTCCAACGGTCCCGGAGACCCACTGATCCTCAAAGAGGAGCAGGTGAAAATCCGAAAACTTATCGAGGCGAAAGTGCCGATGTTCGGTATCTGTCTCGGGCATCAGCTTCTCTCCATCGCGCACGGGTACGATACCTTCAAGCTGAAGTTCGGCCACCACGGTGGAAACCATCCGGTCAAAAATGTCGAGACGGGTGTTGTCGAGATTACCGCACAGAACCATAACTACAACGTTCCCGATTCCATCACCGAAATCGCCGACGTGACCCATACCAATCTCTTCGACGGGACGATCGAAGGGGTTCGGTACAAAGAGAGCCCGATCATCTCGGTACAACACCATCCCGAAGCGTCACCCGGGCCACATGAGAGCCGATACGTTTTCGGCGAATTCCTTCAAATGATCGAGCGGAGATAGCACTCCGCTTCCATCGCTTCTTGTAGTTAACATTAACTTAACAACACTGTTTTATAATTTCCTTTCAGAACCGCTTCATAAAACTCCACTTCTACTCCCTTTATTGAAGCGGTACTTTATCTGAAGGAACCGAATGATGAAAAAAGTCTTGAGCATCGGTGCTATTTCGTTGGCGGCGTCACTCTCTTTGTATGCCGAAGATGTGGCACTGGAAACAATCGAAGTCGAAGAGACGGTCGATATGACGATCGTCAAAGATGTCGCCGGTGAAGAGGTTCGTTCCGCCGATCTGGCAGATTCACTTTACAAATTGGATCCAGACATTCAGTTGATCCGGCGGAGCGGTATCGCCAACGATATTATCATACGCGGTATGCGCAAAGACGATATCAATGTATTGATCGATGGCGGAAAAATTTATGGGGGCTGCCCCAACCGCATGGACCCTCCTCTTTCCCATGTCCTCGCCAACAACGTGAAAGAGATCGTTGTCAAAGAGGGACCTTACGATGTGGAGAATTTCGGAACGCTCAGCGGGCTCGTCGAGGTCGAGACGCTTGAACCGGAGCAGGGGTTCCACGGTGAAGGAAACTTGAATATCGGAAGCTGGGGATATAGAAAGATCGGAGTTCAGGCAAGTGGAGGAAACGAGAAGTTCCGTGTATTTGTCGGAGCCTCCACGGAAAGCAGTGGCCAATATGAAGATGGAGATGGCCTTACACTTGCCGAACAGGTCGATGCCTATATCGCGGACAATCCGGACCAGGGTGGAAGAAAATATTCTACACCTTATCACGATATGGATGCGTATAATAAAAAAACGGCGATGCTGAAATTATTTGCAAACATTACAGATAATCAGGAATTGAAACTTAGCTATACGGCAAATCGTAGTGAAGATGTTTTGTATCCCAACTCCCCGATGGATGCGCTTAAAGATGATTCCAACCTTTTCAATGCAAAATACGTTGTCAAGAATCTTGGATATTTTTCAAAAGAGCTCGATTTCGAATTTTACAACTCATGGGTCTACCATCCGATGGGTACATATTACAGAGTTTCTGCCGTTATGACGAATACGGTATTTGAGAATGTGATGAACTCCCGTATCTATGGTGGTAAAATCAAAAACAAAATGGATCTTGCGGAAGGTATACTGACTTATGGTATCGATGCCAGTAAAAGAAAATGGGATGGGCGCTATGTCAAAAACGGTATTCCCACTCCTATTTACAGTATCAATTATGCCGAAACCAAAAACGGTGC
This sequence comes from Hydrogenimonas cancrithermarum, assembly GCF_030296055.1. Lineage (NCBI taxonomy): Bacteria > Pseudomonadati > Campylobacterota > Epsilonproteobacteria > Campylobacterales > Hydrogenimonadaceae > Hydrogenimonas > Hydrogenimonas cancrithermarum. The sequence goes on along the minus strand of NZ_AP027370.1, from coordinate 1,225,873 downwards.
GCTTTTTGCGGAGTATGACAAACGTTTCGGAAGCATGGATTTTCAAATGGGGTTGAGATATGACGACACTTCTGTAAGCAACGAAGACCCTACGGCCGCTTCGAACGACTATACTGCCGTAAATGCTTTTGTTTTTGGAACCTATTCTATGGATGAAAGTACGAAAATTTTCGCAGGAATCGGAAAATCTTCCCGTGTTCCCGATGGCAAAGAACTCTATTTTCAGGATAAAACCGGCGTTTATATAGGAACACCGGATCTCGATCAGACAACCAACTATCAAGTGGATATAGGAATCGAAAAAGATCTGTTCGATTCGGCGCATTTACGGCTTAAAGGTTTTTATAGCAAATTAGATAACTTTATTGCTTTCAATAAAGAGAAGACAACGAATAAATATGAAAATGTTGATGCTACATTATATGGTGTCTCTTTTGACGGTACATATTTGATTACAGAACAGCTTTACACCGATTTCGGTGTTGCGTATCAACGCGGTGAGAAAGAGAATCCTCTGGAAGGGCAAAGCGGAATGAATATGCCGAATATTTTGCCATTGAAGGCGAATATCGCCTTGGGTTATGATTATGACGATTCATTGACGATGAGGCTGAGTATGATCGCTGCGAGTCGATGGAAAGATGTCGATTACGAAAATGGAGAACAGGAGCTTCCAGGGTATGCGGTTTTCAATTTTAAATTAAGAAAAGACGTAAGCCGACATTTCGAGATTACGGCTGGTATCGACAATATACTGGATCACACATATGCAATCACAAACACTTATGCCGACATGATCCTGGTTACGGGCACGAATGATGAGCCAATGCTTTTGAACGAACCGGGCCGCTACTACTACTGCAATCTAACTTATCAATTTTAATACCTCTTGTCAGGGCACTCCCCTGACGGAAAAATACCACATTAATAAAATCTGCCTTAATAAAAAAGTTAATTCAAGGTTAACAGATTTTAAGCCTATCTTCATAAAAATGTCACTATGATGTCACTGTAATATTCTCTTGAGTTCTGTCAAGACAATAAATCAAAGGAGGTTTGCATGCAAAATGCAGCGTTGGAATACGACTATACCGTCGCGAAATGGTTCACTTATCTGGCCATTACTTTCGGTATTGTCGGTATGACAATTGGTACGTATATCGCGTTTGAACTGGCGTTCCCTGAACTGAACAATCTGTTCGGCCAGTATGGAACATTCAGCCGTCTTCGACCGATCCATACGAATGTGGTGGCGTTCGGCTTTACGCTGAGCGGTATTTTCGCGACTTTCTACTATGTAGCACAGCGTGTTCTGAAAGTTTCCATCGCCGAATCGAAATTCGTTCATGGCGTCGGAAAACTTCATTTCTGGCTCTACCTCGCGCTCGCTGCATGGATGGTCGTTTCCGAGCTTCTCGGATTTACGACATCCAAAGAGTATGCCGAAATGGAGTGGCCTCTTGACCTGTTGACCGTCGTAGTCTGGGTTCTTTGGGGTACTGCGATGTTCGGTCTCATCGGTATGCGACGTGAGAAAACACTTTACATTTCCATGTGGTACTACATTGCGACATTCCTCGGTGTTGCCATGCTCTATCTCTTCAACAACATGGAAGTCCCGACCTATTTCGTGACAGGTATGGGTAGCTGGATGCACTCCGTTTCCATGTACTCCGGTACCAATGATGCACTCGTTCAGTGGTGGTATGGACACAATGCGGTCGCATTCGTCTTTACCGTGCCGATCATCGCGATCATCTACTACTTCCTTCCGAAAGAGTCCGGTCAGCCTGTCTTCTCTTACAAGCTTTCACTGCTCTCTTTCTGGGGATTGATGTTCGTCTATCTGTGGGCTGGTGGACACCACTTGATCTATTCGACAGTGCCTGACTGGATGCAGACAATGGGATCTATTTTCTCGGTTATTCTAATCCTGCCTTCATGGGGTTCTGCGATCAACATGCTTCTTACGATGAAGGGTGAATGGAACCAGTTGAAAGAGTCTCCGCTTATCAAGTTCATGGTCCTTGCTTCGACATTCTATATGCTTTCGACACTCGAAGGTCCGATTCAGGCGATCAAGTCGGTCAATGCACTCGCACACTTCACTGACTGGATTCCGGGACACGTTCATGACGGTACACTCGGTTGGGTTGCATTTATGATTATCGCCGCATCACTCCATATGGCTCCGCGTTTCTACAAGCGTGAGATTTATAGTAAAAAACTGATGGAGATGCAGTTCTGGATTCAAACGACAGGTATCGTTCTCTACTTCTCCAGTATGTGGATTGCTGGTATTACGCAAGGTATGATGTGGCGAGCGGTCGACCAATATGGAAACCTGGCATATTCATTTATCGATACGGTCACCGTACTGCATCCGTACTATACGATTCGTGCAATCGGCGGCCTGCTGTTTGTTGTGGGTCTCTTTATGTGGGCTTACAACTTCGTTAAAACAATGCAAAGCGACAAAGTGCTTGAAAAAGAGCCTGCATTTGCATCGCCTATGGGCGCATAAGAGGAGGGTAGAATGTTTCATTGGCTAGAAAAAAGACCGTTTTTCTTTTCGGTAGTTCTGTTCCTCGTCATCGCGTTCGCTGGACTTATCGAGATCGTGCCTGATTTTGCACAGGCTTCCCGTCCAGTGGCAGGTAAACAACCCTATACACTGCTTCAGCTTGCAGGGCGCCATGTCTATATCAAAGACAGCTGTAATGCATGTCATTCACAGCTCATCCGTCCATTCAAGTCTGAAACCGACCGTTACGGTCCGTACAGCCTAAGTGGGGAGTATGCGTATGATCGACCGTTCCTGTGGGGCTCAAAACGTACAGGTCCGGACCTTCACCGTGTTGGCGAGTATCGTACGACTGATTGGCACGAGAACCACATGTGGGAACCGACATCTGTCGTTCCTGGTTCCATCATGCCAGCATATAAACATATGTTTCATCAAAATGTCGATCTTGAGACGGCTTATGCGGAAGCATTGACGGTCAAGAAAGTTTTCAACGTCCCTTATGACAAGCCGGGCCATACTAAACTCGGGACATGGGAAGAGGCGAAAAAAGAGGCGCTCGAAGAGGCGAAAAAGGTTGCTGACGACATGAAAAATCAGGATGTCAAAGATGCGGTAGCACGTGGTGAAATTCCTGAAATCGTTGCATTGATCGCATATCTGAACAGCCTTCATTAAGGATCGGCATGGAAAATATTAGAGAATTGCAGGCATTTGGATACTTTTTCTTCACCGTCTTTTTGGTGGTGGTTCTTTACGCCTATATCCTGCATCTCTACCGTGCCGAAAAAAAAGGCACGAGAAATTATGAGAAATATGGGAATCTGGCGCTGGACGATGAACTCGACAGTAAGCCAGTTGAACCCAATGAGAATTCTGATGAGATGAATGAAAACAAGGAGCAAAAATGAACTGGTTAAGCGATAATGTCAATCAGCTCGCCCTGATCGGTGCAGCCGTTATCCTCATCCTGACTATTTACGTCGCTGGTAAATATATCAAACAGATGAAGACGGAGAAGTCGACGGGTGAGCTTGCCGAAGAGAATTGGGATGGCATTGGTGAATACAAGAACGAACTCCCTGCTGGATGGGCCTATACGTTTCTTGGTACGATCATTTGGGGCATGTGGTATATGATTGCAGGATATCCTGTCGACGGATATTCCCAGATCGGTGAATACAATCAAGAGGTCGCTGCACATACACAAAGATTCGAAAGCAAATGGGCCAGCGCGGACAGCCAGACTCTTCAGGAGATGGGTGAAGGTGTTTACCTCGTTCAGTGTGCACCGTGTCATGGTATTGCCGGTGATGGTATGGGTGGCAAAGCGGCAGACTTGACTGTGTGGGGATCCGCTGCAGGAGTTCTTGAGACGATCAAAAACGGATCGAAAGGTCTTGGATATCCTATGGGGGAAATGCCAGCCGGTATGCTTAGTGGTGACGCGGCTCAGAAAGTTGCAGAGTATGTCGCCAATGGCATGAAAGGCGAGCAGCCTGCCGAGTTCGCGACATGCGCAGGATGTCATGGAGCGGACGGAAAAGGTATGGGCGGTATGGCACCGGATTTGTCCAAATACGGAACCCCTGACTTTGTCGCGGATGTACTCAACCGTGGTAAAAAAGGTTTTATCGGTACGATGGTCAGTTTCAAAGGCCGATTGACACCGATTCAAGAAAAAGCTGTCGGTACCTATATCCTCAGCCTTTCACGTGGCGAATAAGGAGTAAATGATGGAAAAACAAGGAAGCCCATTCGGAATTCACGGAATTACCGGATTTTTGATTGCGACGGGAATATTGCTTTCAACGCTTGCGGGATTGACCTATGCTGCAATCGCTACACAGCAGGCAACGGCGCAGCAGTCGTATGAGATCGTTGATCCTCTCGGTATTAAAATGGTTGGACCTAACCTCGAGAACGAGACGCATGTCATTATCCACGGTAATCCGGTGGGTGGAGATACCCTCCACAAATATAAATTCGAGAAGTAAGGCATAGGCAATGACGGGAGCGGTGGGTGCAAAAAAGAGAAACAGAGCCAAAGAGTACCTGAAGAACTGGGTACCGTACCGAATAAAGCGGTACTGGCTCTTCGGTATCGTAACGATCGTTGCACTCGTGCTGCCGTTCATCAAGATCAACGGCAACCACTTTTTCCTGCTGAACTTCGACCACAAGCAGCTCCATTTTCTGTTCGTGCGCTTCGATATGCAGGAGCTCTACCTGATGCCGTTTCTGTTGATGTTGCTGTTTTTGGGGATCTTTTTCATGACGACGCTCGGAGGACGCGTCTGGTGCGGATGGGCGTGCCCGCAGACGATTTTCCGCGTCATCTACCGTGACCTGTTCGAGACGAAACTGCTGCACCTGCGTAAACGTATCACGAACAAACAGCAAGAGCCCGACTGGTCCAAACCGGAGAACAAGGCGAAAGAGGCGATCGCGATCGGGTTGTGGTCCGTGCTGGCCCTCATTGCGGCCGCGGACTTCGTCTGGTACTTCGTTCCGCCGGAGGATTTTTTCCAGTATATCCAGAACCCCGGTGAGCACCCCGTGCTCATCGGCTTCTGGATCGGTATCGCGCTGTTTCTGATCGTCGATGTGGTGTGGCTTAAAGAGAATTTCTGTGTCTATATCTGCCCCTACAGCAGGGTGCAGTCGGTCATGTACGACGACGATACGATCATGGCGATCTACAATGTGCACCGCGGAGGGCATATCTACGACCATGAGGGGCAGGATGCGAAAAAGCTGGTTCACAACGTCAAAGAGCTGCATGAAAGAGAGCCCGAGGCGGAGTGTACGGCTTGTGAAAGCTGCGTGAAGGTCTGCCCGACCCATATCGATATCCGCCAGGGGATGCAGCTTGAATGTATCAACTGCCTCGAATGTGTCGACGCCTGTACCAAAGTGATGGGCGCACTGGGTAAACCGAGCCTCGTGGTGTGGAGTTCCCCGAGAGAGATCGAACAGGGTGAAAAGACCCACTACATACGGCCGCGGACGATCGCGTACGCCGTGGCCCTGACGATCGTCTTCGTCGCGCTGCTGGTGATGGGGACCAAAAAAGAGCATATGCTGCTCAATATCAACAAGACGGCACAACTCTACCGGTTCACCCATGACGGAAGGATCGTCAACGACTATACGTTCCTCTTCCAGAATACGGATAGCAAAGAGCACACGTACTACTTCGAAGTGGAGGGACACCCGGAGATCAAGATCGTCAAGCCGAGTAAGCCGTTCAAACTGGCGGCAGGCAAGAAAGCGAAAAAGATCGTACAGCTGGAGGCGACCAAGCCGCTGGCGAAAGATACGCGAAAAGATACGCCGATTCCGATCACGATCAAAGCCTATGCGGTGGACGATCCCGAAAAGATCGTCGTCGAACGCCATACAGTCTTCGTCTATCCCCGTTGGGACATCGCGCAAAAACATTTGAAAAAGGCGGAGTAGCCTCATGGTCGCGATGCCGGTAAAGATGAACAGAGAGGATCCGCCGCTGACCACGGTTTTCGGGAAGGCGAAGTGGTTTGTCTTCGCCGATGGAAACGGAAAGGTCGTGATTCGTGAAAACCCCTTCGCGGGTGCCGGGCCGAAGACGGTTGCCTGGCTTATCGAAAATGGTGTCAAAGAGATCGTCACCCCTCATATCGGGGGCAATCCATTCATGTTTCTGAAGGATGCGGGTGTCCGCCTCTACTACCCGGGAGAGGGGCGCATCCTCGTTTCGGAAGCCCTTGATAAATTGAAAAACGATGAACTTGAAGAGATTACGATCGAAAATGTCATGCGGTTTACGCATCACTGACAAAGGAGAAGTGCGATGAAAAAGGTTTTGATTCTTGGTGGAGGATTCGCTGGTGTGGAAGCGGCGATTTTTCTTCGCAAAAAAGGGTATTCGGTGACTCTGATTTCCGATAGGGACTATTTCTACATCTATCCCACATCGATCTGGATCCCAACGGGTGAAGCGGAGTTCGAAGATATCTGCGTTCCGCTCAAAGATCTGCAGGAGGCTCATGGATTCGAGTTGATCATCGATGAGGTGAAGGAGATCCACTCCAAAGAGCGGCGTGTTGTCTGCGCCAACGGCGAATACCGCTGCGAGTATCTCGTTATCGCAATCGGTAGCGGCAAAGTGAAACACGAAGGGAGCGAGCATTTCCTCTCGATCTGCGGTAAACCCGAAGAGTCGCTCGAAATCAAGGAGCGTATCGATGCGTTGATAGAAAAAGGGGGTGGAAAGATCGCGATGGGATTTGGCGGCAATCCGAAAGATCCGAGCAACGTGCGGGGCGGTCCGGCATTCGAAGTGCTTTTCAATGTCCATAACGAATTGAAAAAGAAAGGGATTCGGGACAAGTTCGAGCTGACTTTTTTTGCACCGATGGAAAAACCGGGTGCGCGGATGGGGCCGCAGGCTCTCAAAATGATGGATCTGTTTTTCAACAAACTCAATATTCATAAACATTTTGGCAAAAAGATCAAGCGTTTCGAAGCGGACGGTATCGTTTTCGAAGACGATAGCAAACTCGAGAGCGATTTTACGATGTTCATTCCCGCGGGCGACGGCCATCCCGTTTTCAGAAACTCCGATCTGCCGCTCAACGAAGCGGGGCTGATCAAAGTCAACGACTATTGTGAAGTGATGCATGACTACGATGAGACACCGGAAAAATACAATGTCTTCGCCATTGGTGACTCGGTCGCGCTCGATGGTCCGGACTGGCGTGCGAAACAGGGGCATATCGCCGAAGTGATGGCGCGCAATGTCGCGTTCAACATCGATGCGATCGCAAAGGGGAGCGAAGAGCGTAAAGGGTATCTCGATCATCTCAATATACTTTGCGTCATGGACAGTGGGGACGGTGCCGCGTTTGTTTACCGCGACAACAAGGGTGGCAAAATGATTCCGATGCCCGTGATCGGCCACTGGCTGAAAAAAGGGTGGGGCTGGTACTGCCGCAACTCCAAACTGGGCAAAATTCCGCGTATCCCCGGAATGTAACTCTTTTTGATCGAAGGCTCCGCGCACGTGGGGCTTTTGAAGGGTTGCAAGGCTATAATGACCCCATGAAAATCAAAAGCAACCTCTGGTTCGAAAACGAACAAAAGGCTTTTTTCGGAAAAGGGCGCATCGAACTTCTCGAGCAGATCGACCGCTATGGGTCGATTTCCAAAGCGGCCAAAGCGATGAAAATGAGCTATAAAGCCGCATGGGATGCCGTCAACGAGATGAACAATCTCAGTGCGGAGCCGATCGTTGTCCGAGAAACCGGCGGTAAAGGGGGCGGCGGTACGCGTCTAACCGCCAAGGGGCACGAGTATATCCGTATGTACAAAGAGATCTCCACACTGCAGCAAAAGCTCTTCGACTTGCTCGGTGAACAAGGAGACGCCCTTGAAAACCTTCTGTCATTCGGACGCCGTTTGACCCTGCAGACCAGTGCGCGCAATCAATACCACGGCACGGTAACTTCAATGAAGAGTTCCGCCGTGACGTGTGAAGTCGAATTGACGCTTGGCGGAAAAGAGACCATCTATGCCTCAATCACCCATAAAAGCGCCAAAGCCATGGGAATCGACGTCGGCACAGATTTATTCGCGCTCATTAAAAGCAACTGGGTGCTTCTGGCGACCGAACCGCCGACACTCAGTGCCAGAAATTGCCTGAAGGGCACCATCGTCAGCATCCAAAACGACGGTCTGCTTTCCGAAGTCACACTCCAGCTTCAAGGCGACAATACCATTACCGCCGTCATTACCTCCGAATCGCTCAATGAACTGAAGTTTTGCGAAGGCGATACAGCCTACGCCGTCTTTCAATCCTCACACGTGCTTTTGGCGCGCTGAAACAGATGGCTTTAAGCGAAAATTATGTAGCAGATTATTACAATTTCGTTGTATATATTTAAATATAACGATCGATGGTTCCATTTTTTCAGGGGCTCTTTTATGCATCTGCAACTTCGACCGAACTACCTTTTCTAAAAGGAGTGTTCCATGAAAATCAGCGCGAGAAATGCGTTCAAATGCACCGTGACCGGCCTGAAACGGGGCGCGGTCAACACTGAAGTCGAAATGGCGCTCGAGAATGGAACGCCCCTGTGTGCCATCATCACCGATGAAAGCGCGGAATCTCTCGGGCTCGCCCCCGGCAAACCATGCCTGGCGATCTTGAAAGCGTCGTGGATTATGCTGGCCGAACCGTCCGTCCGTTCGATCAGCGCGCGCAACAAAATCTGCGGGACCGTCAGTGCCGTCAAAGAGGGGGCAGTCAATACCGAGGTGATCTTGCAAACAGCCAACGGCGACGTCATCAGCGTAATCGTGACCCGCGAATCGGCTTTGGCCATGAAGATCGAGGGCGGCAGCGAAGTTTGTGCCGTATTTAAAGCCGGCAGCGTCATTCTGGCAACCGACAAGGAGTGATATCATGAAAAAGAGTCTGTTGCTATTTTTGGTTTCACTGGCCGCCATGGGTGCCGTCGCCGAAGAGATCACCGTTGCCACGGCGGCCAACGTCCAGTTCGCCATGGCCGAACTGCAAAAAACATTCGAGAAAGAGACCGGGATTACGGTCCGTACCGTCATCTCCTCTTCGGGGAAACTGACCGCACAGATCAAAAGCGGCGCGCCTTTCGACCTCTTTTTGTCCGCCAATATGAAGTATCCCGAGTACCTGCGTAAACATGGGTTCGCCGTCACCGAACCCAGGGTCTACGCTTACGGTTCACTGGTCATCTGGACGCTCAAACCGATCGATACGAAAGCGGGTCTGAAATCTTTGACGAATCCTGCGGCCGAACGCATCGCCATCCCCAACCCCAAAAACGCCCCCTACGGCATTCAGGCACTCAAAGCGATGCAGAATGCAGGTGTTTACGATGCAGTCAAATCCAAACTGATCTATGCGGAGAGCGTATCGCAGACCAATCAGTACATCGTCTCCAAAGCCGCCGATATCGGTATGACGGCCAAATCGGTCGTGCTTTCGCCCAAGGTGGCAGGCAAAGGTAGCTTTGTCGATGTCGATCCCGCACTCTACTCCCCGATCCAGCAGGGCGTCGTGATCCTCAAGCACGGCGAGAAAAACCATCCCAACGCCGTCCGGGCCTTTTACGACTTTCTTTTCAGCCCACAAGGCAGAAAAATTTTCAAAACATACGGCTATATCACACCATGAACCGCTTGAAAGGCAGCGTCACCGCGATACAATGTTCAGGCGAACTTTCACAGGTGGATATCGCATGCGGCAACACGGGTTTGACGGCGTTTATGCTCGGGAAACCCAACGAAAATCCGGGTGTGGCGGTCGGCAGCGATGTCTGGGTGCTTTTCAAGGAGAGCGAAGTGGCGCTCGCCAAAGGTTTCAGCGGGGCCTTGAGTCTTCGTAACCGTTTTGAGGGTCGTATCGGAAAGATCGTCCTCGGCGATCTGCTGGCGGAGGTGACGCTGGCTTACGCGGGCGATACGATCGTTTCGATCATCAGCCGCCGCGCCTGTGAAGCGATGGAACTGAAAGTCGGTGACCGCGTCACGGCGCTGGTCAAAGCCAACGAAATAACGCTGATGGAGAGTGATTGATGGATGCACAGTTTTGGACGACGATGGCGTTGACGTTCAAGCTTGCCGTCGTCACGACGATCATTCTGCTCTTTATCGGCGTGCCGCTCGCCTATTTTCTCGCCTCGACCCGCTCACGATTCAAGCCGATCATCGAAACCGTCGTCAGTATGCCGCTGGTTCTGCCGCCGACGGTACTGGGTTTTTATCTACTAGTGGCGTTCAGCAGCGAACACGCCTTTGGAAAATTCTGCGAAGAGGTGCTGGGTTTTCGTCTCCCCTTCACTTTCGAGGGACTAGTGCTCGGTTCGGCTATTTTCAGTCTTCCCTTTATGGTGCACCCGATCCAGGCGGGCCTGCAGAATCTGCCCAAATCGCTCACCGAAGCGGCGCAGATGCTCGGCAAATCCCGCACGTCCATCCTCTTTCGCGTGCTGCTGCCCAATATCAAACCCTCGCTATTGACGGGCATCGTCATCACCTTCGCCCACACGGTCGGAGAATTCGGCGTGGTCTTGATGATCGGCGGCAACATCCCCGGCGAAACGCGCGTCGCCTCCATCGCCATCTACGACGAAGTCGAGGCACTCAACTACGATATCGCCAACCACTACGCACTGATCCTCTTTGCAGTCACCTTTTCGATTCTGCTGGTGGTCTATCTCGTGAACCGTTCGTTCATGCAAAAGATGTAACGATGATAGAACTTGCACTCAAAAAAAAGCTGCTCTCTACCGAAGGAGAGCTGGAGCTCAGCATTAAGACAACCATCGAGAATGGCGAGTTCGTCGCTTTTTTCGGTGAGTCCGGAGCCGGAAAGACGACGGTACTGCGGATGATCGCAGGGCTCGAAACACCCGATGCCGGCCGCATCGTCGTGGACGGCGAAACATGGTTCGACAGTCGAAAAAAGATCGACCTGCCGCCCGCAAAACGCAAAATAGGATTCGTTTTTCAAGATTACGCGCTCTTCCCCAATATGACGGTCGCGGAGAATCTTCGCTTTGCCTTGCAAAAAGGGGAGAATCCCGTGATTGTCGATGAGCTTATCGAAACGATTGGGTTGCGTGAGCTCGCCGATCGCCTCCCCTCACAGCTCTCCGGCGGCCAGCAGCAGCGTGTTGCGGTGGCGCGTGCACTGGTGCGCCGCCCCCGCCTGCTTCTGCTCGACGAACCGCTCTCGGCACTCGATCATGCGATGCGTATCAGACTCCAGGACGAGCTTGCCGAGATCCATAAGCGGTTCAAACTGACAACGATCCTTGTGAGTCATGATCCGAGCGAAATCTTCCGCCTCTGCGGGAGCGTTTATCGCCTCGAGCGCGGAGAGATAAAAGAGGTGGGCACCCCTTCGGAGGTCTTTGTCAAAGAGCGCATCAGCAGCAGCTTCAAATTCGTTGGTGAAGTGCTCGCCATCGAACCGTGCGAAATGGTCTATCTGCTGACCGTTGCCGTCGGAACGCAGATCGTCAAAATCATGGCTACAGAGCGTGAACGCGAAGGACTGCGTATCGGCAGCCGGATCCAGATCGTCTCCAAAGCCTTCCACCCGATGATTTTCAGGGCGGAAACAGCCAAAGGCAATTCTGAAGATTAAAAAACGAACTTATGACAATTATTTTCTTTGAATATAGATAAGGATAGAATAAACTCCCCAAAATCAAATAGAAGGAGCTACCAGTGACCCAGAAAGTATTCAAAGAGAAGTATCCGATTTTCGAACTGATCATCGACAAAGAGGAGACGACATGCAAAACGGTCGATGATGTGATCGACTACTTCAAAGCGAAAATCGAGGAGCATCCGGTTGCGGCTTACATCGCGACATTCGATCACTATGCCCATACCAGCGGTTTGGCCGAAGGCGAGATCAACGAAAAGATCAAAGGGGCGAAAAACATTGTCTTCTGCTTTGGCAAGGAGCTTCCGACGCCGGAAGTGATGGCTGTGCGCCCGCGTTCCATCGGCGTCAGCGATATGGGTGACAAATTTGTCGTCATCTTCATGGAAGCGCCCAATCCGCAGGCGAACAATGCGATGGAATCATGGGCGAAAGCACTCAAAAACGCCTGATCCGTTCTCCAAAATTTTTTCGACTCCTCTTTTTCGGTCCGCTTGTTTTCGGCGGACTGAACGACCTTTTGCATACCCTTTTGCGCCACCTTTGATATAATCGATCAAAAGAGTGATATCCTCAGCAAAAAGGCGTGTCGTGACCTATCTACCGATCATTCTCGCGGGCATCTTTTTTTCGGTGGCCATCAACTCTCTTTTGAAACGCGTGGGTATCCCCACTGTCATCGGCTATATCGCGACGGGTATCGCAATCTCTGCGGTATTCGCTCTTCATCATGACCATTATCATGAACTTAGCGAGATCGCCGAATTCGGCATCGTCTTTTTGATGTTCACGATCGGGCTGGAGTTTTCGTTCCGCCAGCTTGTGGCGATGCGCAAAGAGGTGATGCTCTACGGTTCGCTTCAGATGGGTTTCAGTGCTCTGCTCTTTGGGCTGGCGGCCCATCTTTTCGGTATGGCTGCCGAGGGTGCGATCATTACGGGATTGGCGCTTGGGCTCTCTTCCACGGCGATCGTTCTGAAGGCACTGAACGAAAGCGGCGATGTGCAGACCCCGTATGGCCGCAAAGCGGTCGGGATTCTCATTTTTCAGGATCTGGCCGTTATCCCGATCTTGTTGACGGTGACGATCTTCTCCTCCGAAAACAGCGATATCTTCGCGATGCTCAAAACCATCCTGCTCGATGCGGTGGTCGTGGGGATCATCATCTACCTGGTCGGGAAGTATATGATCGAATGGCTGCTCGGGTGGGTGACGCGGGCCAATTCGTCGGAAATTTTCCTGGGCACGGTACTCTTTCTCGTGGTCGGATCGGCGGAGCTGGCACATCTGTTCGGGTTCACCTATTCGCTTGGCGCTTTTTTGGCGGGGATGATGCTGGCGGAGACACACTACAAGTACCAGATCGAAGCGGAACTGGTGCCGTTTCGTGATCTGCTTCTGGGACTCTTTTTCGTTACGGTCGGTATGCAGATCGATCTGCAGGAGGTCGCACACAGCATCGTCACAATTTTTCTGGTGGCACTTGTCGTCATGGTCGTGAAATTCGGGGTCATTTTTCTTTTCATGCGCTTTTTCACACGCCCCCGTGTCGCGCTCAAAACGGCGCTGGCACTGGCACAGGTAGGCGAATTCGCCCTGGCGGTCTTCGCCCTGGCGCAGGCGAATCGGCTCATCGGCAATACACAGACGCAGATCCTGCTCAGTGCCGTCGTGATTTCGATGATCCTCTCCGTCTTCATTCTGAGCCGTGTCCGTGACATTGCGGACAGGTTCATCCCCGAACCGGAACCGGAGATCGTCAAGGTTGAATCGACGGGATTTTCCGACCATGTCATCGTCTGCGGGTTCGGACCGTTGGGGCGGAAGGTGGCGGTGGAACTGAAGCGCCAGGGGGTGACCTACCTGATTCTCGAGCATGACATTCAGAGAATGGAGTGGGGACGGAAGATGGGCGAACCGATCTTCTTCGCCAATGCTGCGAACGAAGAGGTTCTCAAACATTTCGACGTGGGACGTGCGAGCGCCGTGATCGTCGCCGTCGACCATATCCGGCATCTGCGTCTTATCTGCGAAGCGCTGATGCAGGTCGCGCCACATGCAAATGTCGTTGTCAAGGTGCACTGCGAAGAGGAAGCCGAGATGATTCGTGATTTGAATATCGACCATATCCTTGTCGAAAGCAGGGAGATGGCGAGGCTGCTCGTTGCCGAAGCGATGCGGTGCCGGCTCGGCATCGCGCAGCCGAAGAGTTGAGATGTTCGAAACGGGATTTTTCGGTACCGCTGCACCGTTTTACATGGATTTGGCGACACTCTATTTTACACTGCTTCCGTTGCTGATGGGCGGTGCTGTCATGCTTGCGGTCCGACGGCGGTTGCGTCTGCATGCCCATATGCAGACAGCACTGTTCGCAGCGACAATGGCGATGGTGCTCTTTTTCGAAGTGGGCGTGCGCATCGATGGCGGATATCGATACTACATCGCCCGGACATCGATACCCGAAACGGCCATGGCACTTTACATGGTCGTCCATGTCACCGTTGCACTGGTTGCCGTTGTCGCGTGGGGTTACTTGGTGATCCGTTCGCTCAAAACGTTTCGACAGCGGCAGCCGATGTTCGCTGCCCATAGACGTATCGGCCGGTGGGTTTTTGTCGGCATGGCCCTTACATCGCTGATGGGGCTTGGCGTCTACTGGCTGCTTTTTGTGCAAGGCGTCTCTTAGTGGCGGTTTGTTAAAATAACCCAACTACTTTATGGCGAGGCGTACATGACCAAATATATCTTTGTAACCGGTGGGGTTCTCAGCTCTCTTGGAAAAGGGATCACGGCAGCGAGCGTGGGAACGCTTCTGAAGCAGACGGGACTCGATGTCTCCATTCTGAAGATGGATCCATATCTGAATATGGACCCGGGCACGATGAGCCCACTTGAGCACGGCGAGGTTTTCGTCACCGCAGACGGCGCGGAGACAGACCTCGACCTGGGGCATTACGAACGCTTTTTGAACGTCGATCTGAGCAAAAAGAACAACTTCACGACCGGCCAGATCTATCATACCGTTTTGACGAAGGAGCGCAAAGGGGAGTATCTGGGCAAGACGATCCAGGTTGTCCCGCACATTGTCGGTGAAGTGAAGCAGCGCATCTTCGATGCCGGAAAAGGCAAAGACGTCTTGATCGTGGAGCTCGGCGGAACGGTCGGCGATATCGAGGGGCTGCCGTTTCTCGAGACGATCCGTCAGATCAAGCATGAACTCGGTAGTGAACGTGTCATCAACATCCACGTCACGCTCGTGCCTTACATCAAAGCGGCGGGCGAACTGAAAACGAAGCCGACCCAGCACAGTGTGCAGGAGCTCCGCCGTATCGGTATCACCCCGCATATGATCATCGCGCGCTGTGAAAAACCGCTGCCCAAAGAGCTTCGCCGCAAGATCGCGATGAGCTGCGACGTCGATATGGACAGCGTCATCGAGTGTATGGATGCGCCGACGATCTATCAGGTGCCGCTCAACTTCCTCAAAGACGGGATTATGCATCCGCTGACCAAACGTTTCCACCTGGCCGACAAAGAACCCAATATGGAAGAGTGGGACATTCTGGTCAAGCGTATCATCGCGCCGCGTGACGAGATCACGATTGCTTTCGTCGGCAAATATCTGAATCTCAAAGAGTCTTATAAATCTTTGACCGAAGCGCTGATCCATGCCGGTGCGGCACTCGATACGAAAATCAACATCCACTGGGTCGACAGTGAAGATGTCGAGGAGAAGGGGATCGAGGAGACGATCGGCGAAGTGGACGGCATTCTGGTCGCCGGCGGTTTCGGTGTTCGGGGTGTCGAAGGAAAGATAATGGCGATTCGCCATGCCAGGGAGAACAAGATTCCCTATCTCGGAATCTGTCTGGGCATGCAGCTCAGCCTTATCGAGTACGCACGCAACGTCCTCGGTATCGAAGAGGCCAACTCGGTCGAGTTCGATCCCGAAACCAAAGAGCCGGTTATCTATCTGATCGACGAATTCATCGACCAGTCCGGAGAGAAACAGGTGCGTACCCACAAAAGCCCGCTTGGTGGCACGATGCGTCTGGGTGCCTACCCATGCGAGATCAAGGAGGGGACGAAACTCTTTGAGGCTTACGGTGGCAAAAAGATCATCTACGAGCGCCACCGCCATCGCTACGAAGCGAACCCGGCTTACCGCGAGCGACTCGAAAATGCGGGCATGATCGTTTCCGGTGAATCCAACGGCCTGATCGAGGCTGTGGAAGTGAAAGAGCATCCATGGTTCCTGGGTGTGCAGTTTCATCCCGAATTCACTTCGCGCCTGCAAAATCCCAACCCTTCCATCCTCGCATTTGCCAATGCGGCATTGACGGCGAAAAACGCCGAGAATGAGTAATCTGCCGCGTTTGACAAAAGCGAAGATCGCCGCACTTCTCGCGGCGCGATTCGATGATGGCTTCAAAACCCTCAAAGAGCTCCCCAGCCCTTTCGAACTTCACGACATGGAACGTGCCGCCGAACGCATCGTGAAGGCGATCGAACGCAAAGAGCGCATCGTCGTCATTGGCGACTACGATGTCGACGGTGTCGTCTCTTCGGCACTGATGGAGGAGTTTTTCGAAATCATCGGATATCCGGTCGAAGTGATTATCCCCAACCGGTTCCGTGACGGATACGGCATTTCTCCGAAAATCCTGGAGAGGGTCGATGCGGATGTCGTGATGACTGTCGACAACGGCATCACCGCGATCGATGCGGCGGAGGTTTGCAGAAGGCGCGGTATCGATTTGATCATTACGGACCACCACACCCCTTCCGAAACGCTTCCCGATGCCTATGCCATCGTCAATCCAAAAAAAGAGGAGTGCAGTTTCGCCTATCCCGAAATCTGT
Source organism: Hydrogenimonas cancrithermarum (assembly GCF_030296055.1). NCBI lineage: Bacteria > Pseudomonadati > Campylobacterota > Epsilonproteobacteria > Campylobacterales > Hydrogenimonadaceae > Hydrogenimonas > Hydrogenimonas cancrithermarum. The sequence continues at coordinate 1,209,291 of NZ_AP027370.1, read as the reverse complement.
GGGGCGCAGGTGGCATGGTTTCTGATCGGTGCGCTGAAACAGCGGTTGGGCCTCGATCTTAGGATGGGGAGATTTCTCGATCTGCTCGCATTGGCGATCGTCGCCGATGTGATGCCGCTGACATCGATCAACCGGCCACTCGTGAAAAAGGGGATCGAGATGCTCTCGATATCGCAGCGCCCCGCTTTCGAAGCGGTACGCGCCTATCTTGGCAAGAGCCGTTTCGGTGCAGAAGATATCGGTTATGGCATCGCTCCCCGCATCAATAGTGCAGGACGAATGGAGGATGCGTCGATCGCGCTGAGGTTTTTGAGAGCCAAAACGCTCAGCGATGCGAGCAGGGAGTGGATGGAGCTCGACAATCTCAACCAGATGCGAAGGCGAATCGAAACGGAGACGACCGAAGCAGCTTTCGCCATGGCCAATCCGTCCGATTCTGTCATCGTCGTGGCAGGGGAGGGGTGGCACGACGGTGTCGTCGGTATCGTGGCATCCCGACTGGTGGATCGTTTCAAAAAGCCGGCCATCGTCCTTTCCATAGAGAATGGTGTGGCCAAAGGAAGCGGCAGAAGTATCGGCGAGGTCGACCTTTTTTCCCTTCTCGACGATTGCAGCGGATATCTCGATGGTTTCGGAGGGCATAAAATGGCGGCCGGATTGAGGCTCGATGCCGAGAGGGTGGATGCTTTCCGTGCCGCATTGTGTAAAACGGCTTCTGCGCTCGATCCGGAACTCTTCTTTCCGAAAGAGCATCTGATGGGAGAACTCCCCATCACCGAAGTGGATTGGGAGTTGATGGAGATTCTCTCCAGATTCGAGCCTTATGGTGAGGCCAATATCAAGCCAAGATTTCTTATTAAAGATATCAGTATAATTGATGCAAGAGTGATCGGTGCAGAAAAAAATCATCTGAAACTGATTCTCGGAAGTTCGGATAGAAAGCTCCAGGCGATTCAATTTGGATACGAAAAAATGGTCGAAATCGGTCAGAAAGTCGCAGTTACGGGCTCTTTGCAGATCAATGAATTCAACAACAAACGGTCGGTTCAGATGCTCATCGATAAAATACATTGATGAAGAAATAAGATAATTTTTACCTAGTATGAATATAATATTAACATTCGTTACAAAAACAGGAGTTATGGTATGGATAAAAAAATGTTAAAACATAGCCAAGAGGTTATCGAGGAACTCATGAAAAAAGATGGCATGAGCCGGCGTGACGCTCTAAAACTGATGGGACTCGGCGGTGCGGCGACTATGATGGGAACGGCACCCACTTCCGCGAGTGCGGCGACGGCGGCGATGGCTTCCAGCGACAAGAAGGCCAAAATCGTTATCGTCGGTGGCGGAGCCGGCGGTATCATGGCGGCGGCACGTCTGAGAAAAGCGGCTCCCAATGCCGAGATCGTTCTGATCGCTCCGAACGACGTTCATCTCTACCAGCCGGGCCAGGTCTTCATGGCGGCCGGCCTCTATACGGAAGAGGATATCAAGAAGCCCAACAGCGATCTGATGCCCGATGGTGTGAAATGGGTCAAAGACGAAGTCAAAACGTTCGATCCTGACAGCAATCTGGTCGAAACGGCGAAAAACGGAAAAATAAACTACGATTTTCTCGTGGTCGCGACGGGCCTGCAGTACGATTACGAGCGTATCGAGGGAATGTCTCCCGAGCTCGTCGGCCAGAAAGGGATTTCGAGTGTCTACCTCAATGATCCGAAAGCCGGAACGGCAAAAGGGGGTACCGCAACATGGGAGTGGTTCAAGCAGGTACGCGCTGCGGCCGAAAAGAGAGATTCGGGCAACCCGCTGCAGATCATCTGTACGCAGCCGAGTACGCCGATCAAGTGTGGTGGTGCACCCCAGAAGATCCTCTATCTGTGTGACGATATGCTTCGCGGCAACAGCCCGCTCGGAGGAAAGGATATCCACGACAATGCGAAATTCACCTTTACGAAAAAGGGTGGAAAGCTTTTCGGTATCAAATCCTACAACCAGACACTTCTGAAACTCACCGTCGATTACGGCAACATCGAAGATGCATTCGGCTACGACCTGATCGGAATCGACGCAGATAAAAAGATGGCGACATACAATTACCACTATCTCGAAAAAGGGGAGTGGGACGAGGACCTCGAAGAGTTCGAGGTTATCCCGATGGTCAAAAAAGTGCAGATGAAATATGACTTTATCCATATCGTTCCTCCGATGAAAGCGGTGGACGCCGTCGCGAATTCTCCGATCGGATGGCAGAAGGGAACGGCAAAAGGATGGATGGCGGCGGACCGCTACACGCTCCAGCACATCAAATACAAAAATGTTTTCGGAATCGGAGATATTCTGGGAATTCCTCTCGGAAAAACGGGTGGATCGGCTCGTCACCATGGACCGGTTCTGCAAGACAACCTGATCGCCGTGATGGAGGGCAAAGAACCGACTGCCAAATTTGATGGATATACCGTCTGCCCTCTCAAGACACAGTATGGCAAAATCATGCTGGCGGAGTTCAACTATGACGGTCCTGCTCCCTCTTTCCCTCTCGACCCGAGCGAACCGCGATGGATTTGGTGGGCTTTCGACCTCTATATGCTCAAGCCGATGTATTGGAATCTGATGATGCGGGGCTTGATGTAAGAGAACATCATTCACGATGATTACACGATTGAACGTTAAAATGAAAAATATTTCCGAAGAAGGAGAAAAGATGCGAATCAGTAAAATAGTTGGAGCGGTTGCATGTTTGACGGCACTGAGTGCCGGCGCGATGGCAGCCGAGATGAGTAATGCACAGATCTATGCGAAATTCTGTAAAAAATGCCATGGTTCAAACGGAGAGGGAAATCCGGCAAAAAAAGGACCGGCACTCAACGACAAGGATATCAATGAACTCTTCGACGATTTGATGGATGTCGAAGAGAAAAGTTTTGAGGGCACCCAGCATGAAGCAATGGCCCATAACTTAAAAGTACTCGAAAGAAAGAAGGGTATCAAAGTCGATCCTCAGTCCATGGCAAAATATCTCTACTACTCTTTCAATCCCCACGCGAAATAACGATTTTCCCTCAACCAGCGGCAGTCCTGATGAACTGCCGCGTTTATTTTTATTTATGTTTTATGTTATGCGGTGGATACTACCGGTAGTTTTGAGAGTATCCGGACGTCGTAGCGGAATACATACCATTTACTAAAAATCATCCTCATTCGCACATTCTTGACGTGATGTTCTGATAGAGAGTGCATGCATGTACGACAAGTGGCCCGTCTTCGCGAAGATTCGCCTCGTCGCCAACGGTTTCTTTTCGAGTTTAAAGCGATGATGTTTCGTTGATATCGGTTTATTCATAAATAATTTTGAAAACTGTCATTCTTTTGATCAAGAATTCTTTTGAATAATTTTCTATATAATCAATTTTTTTGATAAAAGTTATAAGAAGAATAGTATAAGCTTATTTGTACTAAAATTTAAGTTGAGATTATAAATAAGATTAAATATATCTTATTTATTATTTAATTATTAAAAAGGAGGAGATATGGCGGTCGAAGTTTCCAGAAGACGCTTTCTGCAAGGAAGCGTCGCCATGACCGTACTGGGCGGGATGTCGATGGCGCCGAGCAACCTTTTTTCCAACGAGAAAGAGAAGGGTGAGCTCTCTATTACAACGAAGACAGGAACGGGCAAGGCTGTGCTCGTTCCGACCCTGTGCGAAATGTGTGTCAACAAATGTGCGGCGATTGCACGTGTCGAAGACGGTGTTGTCACAAAATTGAACCCCAATCCGATGTTCCCGAAGTCGCGCAATATGCTCTGTCCACGCGGGAATGCCGGTATCCAGGCACTTTATGACCCTGATAGGCTGAAGTACCCGATGATCCGTATCGGCGAAAAAGGAGAGGGAAAATTCAAACGCGTGACGTGGGATGAAGCGTACGATGCGATTTGGAATGGTACCGACAAGTTCAAAGGGATGAAGCAGATTTTGGAGGAAGAGAAGGACAACCGTTCGACATTTGTCTTCTGTGCCGGTGAAGGTATGGCGGAACATACCTTTAAAAACTTCTATACAGGTTTCGGCTCCTCCAACTGGCTCAATCATGCCTCGCTCTGTCTCAGGACCGTGGTTTCAGGCTATGGCGTCACACTGGGAACGTACCCTCAGGCGGATCTCGAGAATGCGGAGTATATCATCATGGCGGGAGCCAACCGTGCCGAAGCGATCGTTACACCCGACACGATGGATTTCTTCAAGCGGACGAAGGGACGCGGTGCCAAACTGATTTGCATCGATCCGCGATTCACCAATACTGCGGCGAAAGCGGACAAGTGGCTTCCAATCAAACCGGGTACAGACTTGGCGTTCGTTCTCGCGCTTACCTATGTCGTTTTGAACGAAGAACTCTACGACAAAGCGTATGTCGAAAAATATTTCAAATCTTTCGATGTTTACAAAAACCATATCTATGCCGAAGGATATACGCCGGAATGGGCAGAGAAGATTACGGGAATTGCCGCCAAAGATATCTATGAAATCGCACGTGACTTCATGGCGTATGCACCAAAAGCGGTCTATTATCCGGGACGGCGAAGTACCTTTGCGAAAAATGACTTCCAGCTTCGACGTGCCATGGCGATTTTCCAGGCACTCGGTGGCGGTATCGATACGAAAGGGGGACTGATTTTCGGAAAGAAACTTCCTCTCAAAGGGCATGAAACGGTCGCACCGATGTACGCACAGGCAGAGGGCGTGGATGTCGACCGTACCAAAGGCAAACCGGGATATGCCGACTGCGCCATCGTCTCCGGCGGCGGCGGATGGGTTCCTTTCAGAAACAGGGTGTTGGAGGGCAGAAGCCTCTATCCCGTCAGAGGGTTGTTCGTCTACAAACACAATCCGATGATGAATATGCCCAATACCGCGAAGACCGCCAAATTCCTCAAAGGGCTCGATCTAATCGTTACGATCGATACGATGCCGAGCGATACTGTGATGTACGCCGATGTCGTACTGCCGGAGTGCACCTATCTCGAGCGAACCGATCCTGTCAAAACGTTCGGTGGTGCCGAACCGGCGATCGCTGTGCGAAACAAAGTGATCGATCCGATGTTCGAAACCAAGCCGGTCATCGAGATTTTGAGAGGATTGACTGAAAAGATCTCCAAACCGCTCTTCGAAATTACGAAAAAGTATGATGAGGATGTGCAGGACGAGATTGCCGATAGGGGAGAAGAGGATGTCTACAAAGAGTACGACTTGACGATTCCGTTCAAGCAGAGCCAGGAAGAGTTGAACGAGCATGCGGTCTCCGGCTATCCCGGCGCCTACGAAGCGTTGAAAGAGCACGGTGTCTTCTACCCGAAAATCGAAGAGTATTTCAAGCAGGTTTCGGTCAATGAACATGTCTACTACCCGGAGGAGAAAAAAGCCTACTCCGTTCAGGGCGGTGCACCGAAAACGCCTTCAGGAAAGGTGGAGTGCAATCTCAGAAGTATAGCCAAGAAGGGTGTCGACCCGATGCCGACCTGGCGCAAAGAGTACGAATACACCGTCCCGGAAGGAAAATTCAGGATGCTGACGGGGCGTCATGCACAGTTCACGCAGAGCGGTACGGCCAACAATGCGATGCTGCACGACCTGATCCATGAAAACTACATCTGGATCAACAAACGTGTCGCGAAAAAGATGGGGATCAGGTTCGGCGATCTGATCGAAGTCTCCAGTCGTGCCGGAAAAACGCGCATCAAAGCGTATCCGACGGAGAAGATCGCACCCGATCAGGTCTTTTTCATTCACGGCTTCGGTGAAGAGTCGGAGGCTCTGACCTGGGCGTATCGCAGTGGCGGTAACGACAATGCCGTGATTGAAGATGCCGTAGAACCGGTGTATGGCGGTGCGGCAATGCATGAAACCAATGTTGAAATAAGAAAGGTGTAAGAAATGGCACGATATGGAATGGCCCTGGATTACAAAAACTGCATCAACTGCAAGGCGTGCGAAGTGGCATGCAAGGAGGAGAACGGTGTGTTGCTCGGAGCGGATAAACACCGCATCTGGGTTGGTGTCAAGGAGATCGAAGGGGAGTTTCCTCTGCTGAGCATCGCTTCCAATACATTCATGCCGAGCCAATGCCAGCATTGTGACAATGCTCCGTGTGAAGAGGTATGCCCAACGCATGCGACCTACTACGATGAAAACGGTGTTGTCCGGGTCGACAGTGATAAATGTATTCTCTGCAGCTACTGCATGAATGCCTGTCCGTACGATGCACGCTATGTCGACGACCGTACTGTTACGGTCGACAAATGTAACTTCTGCTCGGATACGCGTTTGGCTCGCGGAGAGGTAACGACGGCATGTCAGGCAACCTGTCCGACAAAAGTACGTATTTTCGGTGATCTTGACGATCCGAACAGCGAAATCAGTCAGGTTTTAAGGGAGCGAGAACATTTTACGCTCAAAACCCATCTGGGTACCAAACCCAAACTCTTCTATTTGATTTAAGGGGTGGATAATGGATTTGCAAAAAATTATTCCGTATAGAAAATTGTCTCTCAAAGAGCTGCTGGTACCTGAAAATAAATTTATGGCATTGGTCGCCATTGTGCTTACGGCGCTCTTTCTGATCGGTGTCATGATCTATCTGGTGCATGGACATCACGCCTATGGTGTTACACGTGAGCATCCATGGGGGCTTCTGATCGCGATGTATATCTTTTTCGTCGTTTCGAGTACGGGGCTCTGTATCGTCGGATCGTTCGGTGACGTTTTCGGTTTCAAAGATTATATGGCCGTCAGCAAACGTGCGATTTTCGGATCGATCATCACGATCCTTTCCGGCTTTGCCGTCATCGCGTTCGAGATCGGGCATCCGGTCAGAATGATGATCTACAATGTGATCAGTCCGGGCCTTACATCGGCCATCTGGTGGATGGGTACACTCTACGGTATCTACCTCACTTTCATGGTCATCGAGTTTGTCTTCCTGATGCGCAACGATATGAAGCGTGCGAAAATCTTTGGTTTGATCGGGCTGCTGGTCGGTCTTGCGGCACACTCCAACCTCGGAGGTGTTTTCGGTTTCCTGAATGCGCGTGTTGTCGCGAACGGTGTTTTCTATCCGACCTATTTCATTTTGACGGCGTTCATCACCGGTATCTATCTGATCTTTTTGATGTACGGATACAAATATCGCGGGCAACCGTTCCCTGAAGATGTAGCGAAAGCTTTGACGAATTTCGCTAAAATACAGGGGTTGCTACTCGCAATTTTGATGTTTTTCGAAACATGGAAAATGTTGACTGGAGTCTATGGTGGAATGCCTGAGCGTGCCGATACCATCATGCATATTCTGCATACCAAATCGTTCTGGCTCGGAGAGGTTCTGTGTGGTATGGTGATACCTTTTCTGGTCATTCTCAAGAGCAAGGGTACGGCGATCAAAAGCATGGTCTGGGCATCGTTCATCGGAATGATCGGGATCTTCTATATGCGTTACGACCTGGTGCACGATGCGCAGCTCTTTCCGATGCAGACGCTGAAAATCAGAGAGTATCAACTGCCGCCCTCCTTTGTCGACTATTTTCCGTCATTGACCGAGATGATGATCGGATTCGGAGGGATCGGTCTGTGTCTGATTCTCTATTTCCTGGGCACGAAACTTTTCGATCTGGACAGCATGCCGGAACACCATTAATGAATATCGCCGATCGGCTCCTGTTGGGGTGGGTCGGCCTGAAGGAGTAGGAATGAGAGGATTATTACGGCTGTTGCTTTTTTCGGTGTTGATTGTCGGTATCGCCGGCGCGACGGAGTATTCGCTGAAGGATGTCGAGAAGATTGGCGGGAAAATTGTCAAAGAGATCAAAAAGACGATGAAACGCAAATTGAAAAAGGCTAAAAAGAGCGGCGGGCTCGAAGCGATGGCCGAATATTGTGCCGAAAACTCTTTTAAAGATATTGAAGCCATTGGGGAAAAATATGGAATCGATCTGCATGTCAAACGCATCAGTTTTGGCAACAGAAATCCGAAAAATGCGCCGAAAAAGGATGAAGAGATGATGCTCAAGGCATTGGATATGATGGCGAAAGCCGGAGCGTTCATGCCGAAAACTGTCGTGCAAGCGAAAGAGGACGGGAGTTTCAAACTTTATGCTCCTTTGATAATGAATAGCCGAGCCTGTAAAAAGTGCCATGGCGACAAAGCGGCGATTGATCCCAAAATTGTAAACTATTTCGCAAAAAAATATCCGCAAGACAGAGGGTACGGGTTTCATTCCGGCGATTTGCGCGGAGCGATCGTCGTGGAGTTCCCCGCACCGGAGGATTTGGAATAATCTACACAATCTGCCAGATCGGCGAGGGAGGGTGATTGAAACGAAAGATTTATGTCTGGCCGCTATGTATCCGTACATTTCACTGGCTCTATGCCCTCTCTTTCTTTGCCGCATTCGTGTTGGTCTGGTTCGAAAACCTCTTGACACTGCATGTGGCATTCGGCATGGTCTTTCTACTTCTGGCACTTTTCCGGCTCTCCTGGGGCATCATAGGTCCACTCTATTCCAACTTCCGCTGTTTCGATTTCCAAGGCGATCATCTCGTCAACTACATACTCCATCTTTTCGGCCAGAAGGAGAAGACACCCGGACACAATCCTGCCTCGAGCTGGGGTGCGATGGTGATGCTGGTATTGGGGTTTCTTCTCGGTATGACCGGACTTCTGCTCTATGGGATTCAGGAAGGGCGAGGCATCGTATCGTTTCTGAACCCCTACTTTTTCGGTTATATGGATCAGATTGGCCTGATCCATACCTTTTCGGCTTACCTTCTGCTCGCGGTCGTGATGATTCATATCGGGGGTGTGGTCTTCGAGCAACTCTATCACCATACGGGGATCATCTGGTCGATGTTCACGGGATACAAGTACGATACCGAGGGAATCGATGTCCATCTCGACTGGAAACAGAATTTTTTTGCCGCCTTTTTTCTTTTCGGCTCGGTATGGATCTACTACTATATCGTTCATACCCCTGACAATGCATTGGTGAAAAGCCGCTTTGCGGATATCGATTATGAAAAGGCGCAACCTGTACTGGCGCTGGAGTGCGGGGATTGCCATATCGTCTTTCCTGCCTACCTTCTTCCGGAAAAGTCATGGAAAATCATTATGGATACACCGGAGGATCACTATGGAGAGGAACTCGATCTCGATACCGAAGATGCCGAAACGATCCGTGCCTATCTTCTTCGGCACAGTGCCGAACGCTCCACACGGGAAGCGGCCGTCAAGGTTCTCGCCTCGGTAAAAGGCAGAGAAAACGTACTTTCGATCGTACGGACACCCTATTGGAGAAAGCGGCACAAAGAGATTCCCACAAAAGTTTTCAAATCGAAAGCGGTCGATTCGAAGTACAGCTGTGACGCATGCCATCCGGATATTCTCAAAGGCCGTATCGAAGACGATGCCATCCGGCTGCCGGATGTTCCCTTCAAAGATGCGCTCAAAATGCACATCTATCCTAAATGGCGGTAGAGTACTTTAATCGATTCAAGAGAAACTAACGCGCTAAATGCTACCGTATAAAAAATCATTGACCAAGGGATGTGAATGAAGCGGTTGAAAAGAGAGCTTGTTGTCTTTTTTGGGCTGTTTGTACTTCTCGCGCTCGGGATGCACTTCAAGGAGTGGATGGACCATCCGGTTGCGCACCTGAGCGCGTTGTCGGGAAGCCCTCTGGGAGTGCTGCATCCGATCTATATCACGGCCGGTGTCTATTTGCTTCTGCTGATGATCCGTCTGTTTGTCGGGCTTCTCGGGAAGATATTGGAAAGGGAAAAGTAGATGGAATACTATACATGGATATTGGCATTTCACGTGATGAGTTTCATCAGCTGGATGGCGATGCTCTTTTATCAGCCGCGGCTCTATGTCTACCACCGGGAGCATGCCGACAACGGAGGCTTTATCGAAGTGGTGAAGATCCAGGAGAACAAGCTCTACCACTTTATCGGCGTTCCGGCGATGTGGGCGACGATTGTTAGCGGAAGCGCGATGATCGCACTGGCACCGGAGCTTTTTCAAACCGGGATGTGGCTGCATGTGAAGTTGACGGCGGCGCTGCTGCTGGTGGCCTACCACTTTTCGCTCGGTTGGCTCAAAAAGCGTCTGCATGAAGGCACATGCACCAAAAGCGGAAAATTTTTCCGTGCCTACAACGAGGTCCCGACCATACTGATGATCGTTATCGTCATCATGGTGGTGGTCAAACCGATATGAACCGGGTGGCGCGCATAAACCAAAAAGCTATGGAGCGGGGGATTATCGGATCCCATCTGAGATTCGTCGAAAAAAGCGGCGTTCCGATGGCACTTTTGTGTTTGGCGCCGGCCCTGCCTGAACTCTCGGATGAGAGGGTCGAAAGTCTCGTTATGATACTCCAGGAGCAGACGGACTTTGCACCGCTTATGCTTTGTGACGAAGGAACGCTGTTGACGTTCATCAAAGATATGCAGCTGCACCGGTGTGTGCAGATGGTAAAGAATCTGCAGGAGATGCTGAAAAAAGAGCTCGATGTCGGGATCGCCTACGGCGCGTTGACGATGATCGACAAGCAGGACGATTATGACGCGTTGATCGCACGTCTTCGGCGTTATCTCTCCCGGGCCGAAGCGATCGGCAATGGCAAGATATGCTATGGAACGGCGAAATATGATTTTTGCACCGAAGGAGGGGAAGAGGAGATATTTGCCAACTTTTTCGACGAGTATGACGCCATAACCCTCTACAACTTCTACAATGGCATGCCGCTCAGCGAAGAGGTGAAGGTGCTCTCTTATCAAAACGGGGTGCTTCGAATCAAAACGTCGCTTGCCAGGGCCGCTTTTTTGAAGAGTGAACCCTTTACCTTTCTAAAACATCCGCTGCTGCCCGATACGATCAAAGCCGATATCGTCAATGCCGTTCCCAATCGTGCGGAGGTCGTGCTGACCAATTTGAGATTTATCGATAAATCGCCTGTGGACCGCGAAAACATCCGCGTGACGCCCGATGAGCGGATCGAGGTCTCGATCGAGTGCGCCAACGGGGAGGAGCTTATCGGAACCGTCCACTCTCTGGCGGTCAACTCCGTCGCGGTCAAGCTGGAGGATGAGAATCTGGCAAAGCTATGTTTTGAGGAGGAGAACCGGCATGTCGTTCTGTCGTTCGATCTACCCGAACGCGAAAAACGAAAAACGCATATCCGTATTTCGGCGCTCCTTCGGGCGAAAAAAGATGGCCAGCTCATCTTTTCGATCTATCCCAACCACTTTTTCAAACAGAAGATCGAGAGCTACATCGCCTTGCAGCAGACCCGTCTCATCACGATCATGCAGAAGATGGTACTCAACTTTTATCAGGGGTGAAACGGTTTACCTGTATTCATCCATCGACAGGTAGCCCCCTACCAGCAGAACAGCTATGGCAAGCATGTTGATGTAGAGAATATGTCGTGTCCCGTTGTCCTTTTGAAAAAGACCGGCAACGGGTTCGCTGACAAGCTGCGACTCGTGATAGCCCCAGTAGAAAAGCGCCATGCTGGCGAATAGCAAAAAAATTCCTATATTCTTTTTCATTGTTTGGTCTCTCCTCTCTTCACGGAGACAAGTGTCCACGAAGCAATTCCTTTCACTGAAATTTCGCCTGAAGGCGAGATTTGTGATGTCGGTAAAAAGCGTGGGTATTCCATCTGGAGTATTATAGTGGAAAAAGAGGGGCCGAAGGCGGAGAAAAACTCCACCTTCGGAAGGTTTGTTAGATCGGCAGAACGCGAATGTTCGGGTCGAGTTTCTCTTTCAGGACCGACTCGATCGCATAGAGGGTGCCCGTTGTCGAACTGGCACATCCGGAACATGCACCCAGATAGCGGATGTAGACATCGGTGTACTGGCCGTTTTGTTTGACGTCCAGAACTTCCATGTTTCCGCCGTCCATGATGAGGTACTGGCGGACACTCTCGTCGATGACGCTGTCGATCGCTTTGATCTTTTGAACGAGCGTCATATCGTTAAATGAGATCTCTTCGCCGCTGGCCTGTTTGTCGGCTGTCGCTTTGAGCTTCTCTTCTTCCATCTCTTTGCGGGTCTCGGCCAGAATGTCGACGAGGTAGTATTCGCGCTCTTCGTGGCCGCCCGGTTTGATACAGCTTTTACAAAATGCACCCGCTTTGGTATAGTCGGTGATCTCTTCGACGGTTTTGAGGTCGTTGAGTCTGATCACTTCTTTGAGTGTCTGCAGGCTGACGCGTGCACATTCGCAGACGATGATTTCGTCTTCGAAACTCTCCATGTCGACACCCTTGTAGAGTGACGCCGCTTTTTTGATGACGTCGTACGCCATAACCGAACAGTGCATCTTCTGCGGTGGAACGGCCGGTGTTTCAGGTGTGTCGCGCATCGCTTTCTCGACGTCGATGTTGGTGATCTTCACCGCTTCGTCGACTGTCTTGCCCTTGCAGAGCTCGACCATCGTGTCGGAACTCGCGATCGCGGTACCGCAACCGAAACTCTTGAATTTCGCCTCGAGGATTTTGTCGGTTTTCGGGTCGACGATCCAGTAGAGGCGTACGGCATCGCCGCAGCTTTCTGCTCCGAAGTCGGCGACGATCAGTTCGCCGCCGAGACGCTTGGCATCCTCTTCGGTCAGTTCCCCCTGGTTTTTGGGGTTGTTCATCAAATCCTGTACTTTTTGGCTGTACTCTTCCCAGATGCTACCGCCTATCAAATCTTGCTTAGCCATGTGTCGCTCCTTCTCCTTGCTTATCTTTCATGCTTTCGGGCATATAGGCGTACGAACTCGAAATCGATCGAAGTCGTTCGACCGCCTTTTTGAATTGTTCTATCGTATAGTCTACCTCGTCTTCCGTCGTAAATCGGCTGAGACTCAGACGGACGGCGGTATGGGCCAGCTCACTGTCGGCGCCTACGGCCGTCATGATCGGGTTCGCCTCCAGGTCTTCGCTCGCACACGCGCTTCCGGTGCTCGCCGCGATACCGGCACGGTTGAGGTCCCAAAGCATCGCTTCGCCCTCGACGCCGCGAACGGAGACGAGAATCGTATTCGGTGTTCGGTTTTCACGCGGCCCGACACTGTAGATGTCCGGAAGCTCCAGAATCGCATCCTCGAGTTTGTCGCGCAGTCGGCGGACATTTTCCTCTTCAAATTTGAGGTAGTAGGTCGCAAGCTCCATCGCTTTTCCCATGCCGACGATTCCCGGAACGTTGAGCGTTCCAGAGCGGCGTCCGCCCATATGTTCTCCCCCATGCAGCAGCGATGTCAGCGGATGCCCGTTTCGGATGTAGAGGCCGCCGACTCCTTTAGGTCCGTGAAATTTGTGGGCCGAAAAGCTCATGAAGTCAACGCCCGCTTTGATGACGTCGACGGGAATCTTTCCAACTGCCTGCACACCGTCCGTGTGGAACAGGACACCTTTTTCTTTGCAGACCTCGGCAATCTGCTCGATCGGAAAGATCGCTCCCGTTTCGTTGTTCGCCCACATGATGGACACGAGTGCCGTTTTGTCGGTAATGAAGTCACGAACCGTATGCGCTTCGACGATACCGTCCTGATTGACCGGCAGATAGGTTACATGCACACCCTGCTCTTCGAGCCATCGGCAGACCGCAGTGATGGAAGGGTGCTCGACTTCCGTCGTGATGATGTGATCTTTTTCGCCATTTTTGATCAGGTCGAAATAGATGCCTTTGAGGACCCAGTTGTTCGACTCGGTTGCACAGGAGGTGACGACGATGTCATCCTCGTCGCGTGCGCCGAGTGCCTCGTACATATGATCCATCGCTTTTCGCAATGCCGGATGGCACGCGGTTCCGAAATCGTGCAGCGAGTTCGGGTTGCCATAGATCTCCGTAAAGTAGGGATCCATCGCAGCTTTGACTTCGGGATCGACCATTGTGGTCGCATTGTTGTCGAGATAGACTTTCATCATAATAAAAACTCCTAAATTCTAATTAGGACAATTTTTGTCTTAATTAACTTACTGCATGATAAATCAAGTTTGTTTAAGATTTGCTGAATTATAAAGTATAATGATTCCGGAGCCTTTGGAGAGGTATAATTATACATTAATCAGCTTAAGCCTTTTTAAGAGCATTTAGCCTATAATCGCGCCTATTTTAGCCACAAGTCGCAAGCACGGCACCGGCATACCCCAGGTCGCAAGAATCTTTCGGAAAAAGTTGCGGCTGACGACTCATTAAAGGTTTTCCATGTTCGCACAACTACTCAAAGCCTATTCGGGCCACAGTGTCAAAAACGACGTTCTTTCGGGTGCTGTCGTTGCGATTGCGCTGGTTCCCGAAGCGATCGCTTTTTCGCTGATTGCAGGCGTATCTCCGCTTGTCGGGCTCTATACGGCCTTTTTGTTGGGACTCATTACCGCGCTTGTTGGCGGAAAACCGGGGATGATCAGCGGTGCGACAGGTAGTGTCGCCGTCGTTATGGTCGCACTGGTGGCGTCACACGGCGTGGAGTACCTTTTTTTCGCGACGATTCTGACGGGGCTTATCCAGGTGGCGTTCGGGCTGATGAAGCTGGCCAAATTTATCCGGCTCGTACCGCAGCCGGCGATTCTCGGGTTCGTCAATGGCCTGGCGATCGTCATTGCATTGGCGCAGCTGCCGATGTTCGAAGGGGAAGGGCCGGTGATGTATATCCTCGTCTTCGCGACGATGGCGACGATGGTTTTCTTGCCCAAAATCACGAAAGCGGTCCCGGCGGGTTTGGTGGCGATCATCGTCTTGAGCCTCATCACCGTTATCTTCGACCTCGATACCAAACGTGTGGCCGACCTTGGAAGCATTGCAGGGGACCTTCCGAGTTTTCACTGGCCGGAGGTTCCGCTCGGTTTCGAAACCTTCAAGATTGTGCTCCCCTATGCGGCGGTCATGGCGGCTGTCGGCCTGATCGAGTCGCTGTTGACCCTTTCGGTACTTGATGAGATGAGCGGTGAGAAAGGCAACGCGAACAAAGAGGCAGTGGCACTTGGTGCAGGCAACGCAACCTGCGGTCTCTTCGGCGGTATGGCGGGCTGTGCGATGATCGGACAGAGTATCATCAACTTCACTTCCGGCGGACGTGGGCGCCTTTCCGGGGTGACGGCGGCGGTTTTACTCATTCTCTTTGTCGTGGCGCTGAGCGATTATATCGGGCAGATTCCGATCGCCGTACTCGTAGGGATCATGTTTATGGTGAGTGTGGAGACCTTCGAGTGGGCGAGTATCGACCGGTTGCGCCGGATGCCGAAAACCGACGCTTTTATTCTCGCCACCGTCACGATCGTCACGATCTTCACCGATCTGGCGATGGCCGTCATCATCGGTGTCATCATTTCGGCGCTCGTCTTTGCATGGCAGCATGCGCGTGTCTATACGCGTACCTATGTCGAGGGACGGCGCAAAATCTACGAATTCGACGGTCCGCTCTTTTTCGGTTCGGTTCAGGGTTTTTTGGATCAGTTCGATGTAGCAAACGATCCCGATGAAGTGGTGATGGATTTCAAGCGCGCCCGCGTCATGGACTCAAGTGGTGTCGAGGCGATCGACAAGATTACACGCCGCTACGAGGAAGCAGGCAAGAAGCTTACGATCCGCCATCTGAGTGACGATTGCAAGAAGCTGCTCAAGCGTGCGGGCAAATACTGTACCTATGAAGAGGACGACCCGACCTACAAGGTCGCGGTCAACCATGAAGAGTATCAAAAGGTGTACTGAGATTTTCTCAGTGGCCGTGTTCACTCTCTTTTTTCAGTTCCTTCTCGATTGCATTTTCGAGATCTTCGAGAAGGTCCGCCGCTTCGCTTTCAACATTCTGTCCGCTGCTGTATTCGATCGTGTAGCCTTCGGCACCGAGACTGATCTCCGCAGCGATGTTTTTGGTTTCACTGAAATACTTTTCGGCGATGATTTTGCGTTCACCCAGCGGTGTCGTCATCCAACCGATACTTTTGGCCGCTTTGACGATGGCATTTTTGAGTTTTTCCGCATCGACACGGTGCTCCAACCGCTTTTCGATCATCATTTCCGTTCCGCTTCCCGATATGGCCGTACCTTCAAGGTTTTTCTGTGCACACCCCGTAAAGAGCAGACTCCCGACTGCCAGAACCAGTACCGTTTTTTTTACCATAATATTCCCTTTTCGATAGAAATCTCTCCCCGTTTGCTCCAATGTTACAAGAATATTTATTAAAGCTGAATTATAATGCGTTTATGAATAAGATAAATTTTGCTAAAGCGGTAAAGCTTCTCGAGGAAGCCTATGAAGATTGGGATGCCCCCGCCAAACGGTTCGAGAGAGGATACAGACGAACGCCCTATACGATCATGATCTCTGTTGTTCTCAGTTTTCGGACCAAAGACGAGGTGACGCTGGCTGCGGACAAGAAGCTCTTCGCGCTGGCCGACACGCCTGAAAAGATGGTGAAATTGAGCCGGCAAGAGATCGAAAAAGTGATCTATCCTGTCGGGTTCTATCGTAAAAAGGCCCAGACGATTCTGGATATTTCGCATACCGTTTTGGAACGATTCAAAGGAGAGGTACCCCGAAGCGAGGCGGAACTGCTGGGAATCAAGGGAATCGGCCCGAAGGCTGCCAACATCATCCTCGAATCGGCTTTCGGAGTGGAAACCGTGGCGGTGGACATCCATGTTCACCGCATTCTGAACCGGTGGGGGTTCGTCAGCACGAAAACACCGGAAGAGAGTCTCAAAATACTCAAAGAAAAACTCACTCCGGCTGAACAGAAGGGGTTGAATAAGCTGCTTGTGAGTTTCGGGCAGGTACTATGCAGACCAGTAAAACCGATCTGCAGCGAATGTCCGGTTGTGCAGCTATGTGAAAGGAAGTTATAGCGATGTTTGTTTTCAAAGCCCCGGGGATATGCCCCCGGTGTAAAGGGAAAGGGAGCGGCGTTAAAAAAGAGACGATGGCCGTTCATGTGAAGGATCTTTCAAAACTCGATGACGCGGAGTACTTCTTCTGTAGAACGCCCGAGTGTGAAGTGGTCTATTTCAGTCTTGAAAATGAGTTTCTACACGACGAGATGATACGTGAAATCGGAGTCAAAAGCTACAGTTCCGAAGATGCCTGTATCTGTTACTGTTTCGGCTATACGAAAGGCAATATCACGCCCGACTCGTTCGAGGCACGCAATGCAAAGACGAAAACCGCCGGATGCAACTGTTCGCTTCGCAATCCACAGGGTAAATGCTGTACACAGGACTTCAAGGTATTCACGGAGCGGAAATTTAGGTCTAACTAAAAGTTGGAGACAAATTTTAATTTTGTTCACAAAATTTTATGGTTTTCATTACAATAGCACCTATAAAAAGAGATAAAAGGGAGAGAAATGTCTGCAGGAAAAATGCTCGGACTGATATTTTTGATCGGATTTTCCATGATTCAGCTGATTCCGGTCGAACGAAGCAATCCGAAAAGCGATCCGGCATTGGAAATCAAAGCCCCGACCGAAGTCAAGGAAATTTTCGAACGGTCGTGCTACGATTGCCACTCCAACAAAACCCGCTGGCCCTGGTACAGCAACATCGCACCGATGAAATGGTTCATCGCACGTGATGTAAGAGTGGGGCGGCAGTGGCTCAACTTCAGTGAGTGGGAGAGCTACGACGAAGCGAAGAAAAAGAAGTTGAAAGAGATGATCTTCACAGCTATCGGTCTCGCGATGCCCCTGGGTATGTATGTGCAGGCACATCCTCAGGCAAAACTTTCACCCGAAGATCGGGAAAAAATACGTGAATGGACCGGTATCAAACCAGAAGATATCATGAACAACCCGAAAAGGCGGCTCTATTGATTAAAGCGGTTTTGTATGTCCATATCCTCTCTGCGACGGCATGGGTTGGCGGCTCGCTGCTGCTCTTTGCGCTCGGTATCCTGCTGAGGGACAAGCAGGCACAGAAAAACGTATATGCCCATCTTGGCCCTATCTACGGTTATTTCGAAACCTTTTGGCTCGTGCTGCTCTGGGCAACGGGGCTGACGATGTTTTTTCATTTCGGTATCGATGACGTAATGTCCCATGCTTCCGATTCGGACCTGGCCAGGCTGATGGGTGTGAAACTGATGATCGTCGGCGTCTTGACGTGTCTGACGATCATCCATATGGCGATTGCCTTCAAAACGCATAATGTCGAGCGGACAACACTCCAGAACATCGTTTCGCGCGGCAGTTCGATGTTGATCTTTCTGCTCAATCTCGTCATTGTCTGGTATGCCATCGGCATCAGGGATTTGCTTTGATCATGATCTATGAAGATGCCGATATCTATCTTGAATGGGAAGAGAGCGAGATTCCGTGGATCAAGATTTTTACGAAAGAGCCCTACAAAGAGCTGACCGACGTGCCCGCGCCATTGCGTGCAAAGCTGTGGAACATCTACGAGGTGGTCGAAAAAGAGATGATCGACTATTTCAATCCAAGCAAGATCAATATGGCTTCGTTTGGAAACTACGTGCCCCGGGTCCACATTCACGTGATGGCACGGTTTGAAAACGACAGCTATTTCCCGGAGCCGATGTGGGGTAAAAAGCAAAGGGCGGGAACACTCGAACTTCCCGATTTCGCACCTTTCGAGAAACGGCTGAGGGAACGCCTCAGCTGACGACTTCTTTCAGCATTTCGACGGTTTGATCGAAAGGCAGTACCTCCTGTGCACTCTGACGCAGAAAATCCTCCATCCGTTCCTTTTTCGCCAGCGCTTCGTCGAGCTGCGGATCGGTGCCGCGTTGATAGGCGCCGATGCGGACAAGCATCTCGTTTTCTTTGAGCAGTGCCAGTAGATGCCGAAATTTTCTGGCGGCTGCAAGGTGCTCCGGCGTCGTGACGTCGTCGATGACCCGTGAAGCTGAGGAGAGGATGTCGACCGGCGGATAGATACCTCTGTCGGTCAGTTCACGGCTGAGTACAATATGGCCGTCGAGAATACTGCGGCTCTGATCGGCGATTGGATCGCTGAGGTCGTCTCCTTCGACGAGTACTGTAAAAAAGGCGGTGATGGAACCCTGGCCATCCTCTTTTCCAGCCCTCTCCATCAGCTGGGGCAGCAGTGTCAAAGATGAGGGCGGATACCCTTTGGAGGTAGGCGGTTCGCCGAGCGCGAGACCGATTTCACGCTGCGCCATCGCGAAACGGGTAACCGAGTCCATCATGAAAAGAACGTCATGGCCTTTGCGCTTGAAGTATTCCGCGACACTCATCGCGCTGAAGGCGCCATATTTGCGCATCAGTGCGCTGTCATCGCTCGTCGCGACGACGATGACGGTGTTGGTCAGGTCGTTGCCCAAGTTTTTGGCGATGAATTCGGGCACTTCCCTTCCCCGTTCCCCGATGAGCGCCACCACTTTGATTGTCGCTTCACTCCCTTTGACGATCATTCCCATCAGCGTCGACTTTCCGACCCCGCTGCCGGCGAAAATCCCGACTTTCTGTCCTTTCCCGCTGGTTAGCAGCCCGTCGATACTTTTGATACCGACACTGAAGTGCTCGTCGATGAGTCCGCGTTTCATCGCATCCATCGGTGACTTCATGATCGGCTCATAATCGTCGAGATGGATCGCTCCTTTTCCGTCGATCGGATTCATGAACGGGTCGACGACGCGGCCTAGAAGCTTCTCGCCGACCGGGATATCGAGGCTTCTTCGGTTCAAAAGGACGCGATCGCCCACTTTCATGCCCTCGATGAAACCGAACGGAGTGATCGTAAAACTCTCTGCTCCCAGGGAGGTCACCATCCCAAGGCGCCGTTCGTCGCCGGCGAGTATCGTAACGCTCTGCCCGATACTCACTTTCAGTCCCGTCGCGACGATGGCATTGGCGTTGATACTCTGAATCATCCCGTATGCAGGGGAGAGCGCCGTGCTCTTGATGCGCTTTCGAAGTGATTTGAGTGGCATCAGTAGCGTGGGCGAAGGGGTGCGTTGACCATGCTCATAAACTCTTCGCGCGTCTTGGCATCGCGTTTGAAGAGTCCCCTCAGTGCCGAGCTTACCGTTGTGGAGTTGATCTTCTCCACACCGCGCATCTCCATGCACATATGGCGCGCTTCGACGACGACGCCGACCCCTTTGGGCTGGATCGTCTCCAAAATCGCATCCGCGATCTGCTCGGTCATCTGTTCTTGAATCTGCAACCGGCGTGCAAAGATATTGACCATGCGCGGGATTTTGCTGAGTCCTACCACTTTCCCGTCTGGAATGTAGGCCACATGTACCCGTCCGATGATTGGAAGCATATGGTGTTCACACATGGAATAGAACTCGATGTCGCGAACCAGAACCATTTCGTCGTTGCTGCTCTCGAACAAAGCGTCGTTCAGCACTTTTTTGGGATCCATCCGATACCCTTCGCACAGATGGTCGAAGGCTTTGTAGACACGGTGCGGTGTTTTGACGAGCCCTTCGCGGCTCGGGTCTTCTCCGATCAGTTCCAGGATCGTTTTGACCGCTTCTTCAAATTTTTTCGCTTTTTCACTTGACATACGCTACTCGCTTTTTTGCTTTAAGTATATCGATTTTTGGGTAAAAAAACAGCTCTATTTATGATTGTAGACTTATGAAGCCACTTTTGGGTAAAATAATGCATTAATTTTTTCGAAGGAATGTGAATTTATGGAAGTGACTGCCAAAAAAACCGACAGTGCCAATGTAAGTGTCGAAGCGAAAATCGCCAAAACCGACATCGATAAGAAAGTTGAGAAGATCGCCAAGCAGGCGGCGAAACAGATGAAGATCGACGGGTTCCGTCCGGGAAAAGCGCCGGTATCGGTCGTCAAAAAACGTCTCGGTGACCGCCTGGTTCAGGATGCTGAAGCCGAAGCGCTTCGCGAAGTGCTCAACACAGCTTCCAAAGAGCTGGAACTCGATGCCGAAAAGATCATCGGAGAGCCTGCTGTGACGAAATTCGACCGTGGCGAAGAGTTCATCGAAGTGGAACTGAAACTGAGCCTCCGCCCCGAGATCGAGATCGGCGATATCAGTGACATCATCCCGGAAGTCAAAACGCCGCGCGTGACTAAAAAAGAGGTCGAAGAGCGTATCAAAGAGCTTGCCGAAGCGCAGGCGCCTTTTGAATCTGTCGAAGAGGATCGTGGCCTTCAGGAGGGCGACCTGGCAGTCTTTGATTTCGAAGGGTTCTTGAACGGCGAACCGTTCGAAGGTGGCAAAGCCGAAGATTTCGAGCTTCGTATCGGTAGTGGACAGTTCATTCCGGGCTTCGAAGAGCAGATGATGGGGATGAAGAAGGGCGAAGAGAAGACGATCAAAGTCACCTTTCCCGAAGATTACCGCAACAAGGAGCTTGCCGGCAAAGAGGTCGAGTTCAAGATCAAGCTGAAGGAGATCAAAGCCAAGAAGCCGGTCGAAATCGACGACGAACTGGCGAAAAAACTGCTGGGCGATGAAAACGGAACGCTCGAAAAGCTCGAAAAAGAGGTGAAAGAGCAGATCCGAAGTGAAAAATTGAGCAAACTCTACAACGAGGAGCTGAAGCCGCAACTGGTCGAGGCGCTGGTCGAGCAGTTCGAGTTCGACCTGCCCGAGAGCGTCGTCGAGCAGGAGATCGAGATGGCGCTGCGCAACAAGGTCCAACAGATGAGCGAAGAGGAGCTGGGCGAGCTTCGTGAAAACGAGGAGAAGGTCAAAGCGCTTCGCGACGAACTTCGCGGCGATGCGGCCAAAAGTGTCAAAGCGACCTTTATCGTCGACGCTCTTGCCAAAAAAGAGGGGATCGAAGTGAACGATCAGGAGATGATGCAGACGATCTACTACGAAGCGATGAGCATGGGGCAGGATCCGCAGCAGACTTTCGAATACTATCAGAAACAGAACCTTTTGCCGGCGATCAAGATGGCGATGATCGAAGACAGACTGTTGACCAAACTGCTCAACGACAAAAACGACAAAAGTGAAAACAAAGAAGAGACTACCGAAAAAGAAGAAGCATGAGTTACGTTCCATTCGTCATTGAAAAGAGCGGACGCGGAGAGCGCTCGTACGACATCTATTCACGGCTTCTGAAAGACCGCATCATAATGTTGAGCGGTCCGATCGACGATGCTGTCGCATCTTCGATCGTGGCGCAGATGCTTTTTCTGGAAGCGGAAGATCCCGACAAAGATATCTACCTTTATATCAACTCTCCGGGCGGTGTGATCACAAGCGGATTCAGTGTCTACGATACGATGAACTACATCAAGCCTGACATCGTTACAATCTGCATCGGGCAGGCGGCGTCGATGGGCGCGTTTCTGCTTACGTGCGGCGCACCCGGCAAGCGCTATGCCTTGCCGAGTTCGCGTATTATGATCCATCAGCCGCTCGGCGGTGCACAGGGGCAGGCGACCGACATCGAGATTCAGGCGAGGGAGATTCTGCGCCTGAAGAAGTATCTCAACAAAATCATGTCCGAGCGTACCGGAAAGACAGTCCGTACCATCGAAAAAGATACGGAACGCGACTTCTTCATGAGTGCCGAAGAGGCCAAAGAGTACGGTCTGATCGACGAAGTACTGACGCGCAGTTTCAAGTAGGCGAAGATGGAGCGGGGCGGAAGATATCGCGTACGGAACCTTGGCGAGCCGACCAATGAACTCGAAACCTATGCGAAAGAGGTTCTCGAAGCGATGATCCGCGAAGGCGTTCCGCCCACGCCTTCCAACTTCGATGCCTATTTCGACAAACTCCTCGATGACAAGCCCGCTGCGTTTCGTAAACGTATTCTGAAGCTTCTCGAGCTTGAAGACGGCGGGGAAGACGACCATCAGGGCGTGCTTGAGCAGTATCTCAAAGATGCGTTTGTCAATGTCAAAAAGTTCCTTCAGCATATCAACCTTCTTTATAAAAATCTTCGCCATCTCGAAACCGTGATTGAAAAGCGCCAGTTCGAAGCCGAAGCGATTGCAGACAAAAGTGCAATGGCGACGCTTCTGGACGCGATGAAAAAAGATCTTAACACGATGACGAAGATCATAAAAAAAGAGGCGGGGGAGCTGAAAGAGACCTACGAAGCAACGAGCGAACTCGTTTCGGAGGTTCAAGAACATGCCATTCATGAAGAGAAGTATGGGGTCTATAAAAAGCACTATCTGCTCAAAAAGATCCATCAGGAAGAGAAGCTAATCCAGGAGTTCCGGCATGATAGTACGCTTATGATGGTACGTGCCAGCGACAAAGTTTTACGCGAAGTGGGTAGCCCGAAGGTTCAGCATCTCGTCCTTCGTACCGTAGCGAGGCTGTTGCTGAAAACTTCACGCAGAAGCGATCTCGTTGCCCATTACGAGGGTGGAATTTTCGCGATTCTCATGCGCCACACATCGTTACAGAATGCCAAACAGGCAGCCGACAGACTCAAAGACCTTGTCGGTAATACCAACTTTTTTGTAGGAGATCAGGAGATCATGCTCGATGTCGATATCGGAATCGCGCGGATCGACATAGACCGCTCGAGCGAGCAGACGATCGTCTGTGCACTCGACGGACTTGACATTGCGAAAAAAACCGAAGAATCGTGTGGCATCTGCCCGCAGGATGTGGAGATTTAACAAATGATACGACCGATAGTCGTCTACCCCGACAAACGGCTGAAGCAGCAGAGCAAACCGGTGATGGCGTTCGACGAGACGCTGCATACGTTGCTCGACGATATGAACGAAACGATGATGGCTAGCAACGGTATCGGCTTGGCCGCCATCCAGGTGGGCGTGCCGCTGCGCGCCCTTTTGATCAACCTTCCGGATGAGGAGGGAAACCAGTACCCCGAAAACCTGATCGAGGTGATCAATCCGGTGATTCTCGAGAAGAAGGGTTTCACTACCTATACGGAAGGGTGTCTGAGCGTGCCGGAGTACTACGACGATGTCGAGCGTGCCGAGTGGGTCAAGGTGGAGTTTTACGACCGCCATGGCGAACGCCGGGAGATCGAAACCGACGGGCTGCTTGCCATCGCCTTTCAGCACGAGATGGACCACCTCGACGGGCACCTCTTTATCGAAAAGCTCTCTTTCCTCAAGCGCAAGAAGTTCGAGAAAGAGTGGAAAAAGAAGCTGAAAGAGCTGAAAGAGAAAAAGAAGTAGCGTGAAGCAGCTGCTTTCCGCGACGCTTGACGGCATCGATGCCAAGCCCGTCGACGTTGAAGCGACCTTTACGAAAGGGCTGCCGGCATTCGGCATCGTCGGATTGGCCAGTTCTTCTATACAGGAGGCGAAAGAGAGGGTCAAGGCTGCACTTCTGACCAACGGTTTTTCGTTTCCTCCGCTCAAAATCACCGTGAACCTGAGTCCTTCCGACCTTCAGAAAACGGGCAGCCATATGGACTTGGCCATCGCCCTTGTCATCGCGCTTCAAAACGATCCGACAGAGCTGGACAACCTCTATGTTTTTGGCGAGCTCGGGCTCGACGGCAGGCTCAAAGATACCCGCTCCATTTTTCCCATCCTGCTTTCTCTTAAAAATCAAAACCTCGTCACCAAGGCCATGGTGCCTGTGGAATCGCTTGAAAAACTCTCGCTCATTCCAGGCATTACCTATATCGGTGTCGAGACGCTTTCGGAGGCGGTTGCCGTCTGCAAAAATGAACAGGCCCCCAAAGAGGTGAAAGCGACACCCATCGAGGGGGACTCGGTCGAAATCGGCCCCGAGAGGTTTCACTTTCTGCGAGAGTACCCGGAAGATTTTCACGACGTGAAAGGACAGGAGGTGGCCAAGCGGGCTGCACTGATCGCTGCGGCGGGGATGCACAATATGCTGATGGAGGGGAGCCCGGGCTGCGGAAAGAGTATGATCGCCAAACGCCTGTGTCATATTTTACCGCCGATGTCGCTCGATGAGATTCTGCAGGCGAACCAGTATGCGCTGCTGGGAGACGAAGAGCCCACATTCAAGCCGCTGCGCCCGTTCCGTTCCCCGCACCACTCGGCGAGCAAACCGAGTGTCTTCGGAGGAGGATCGAGCCAGGCGCGTATCGGGGAGGTTGCCCTCGCAAACGGTGGCATCCTCTTTTTCGACGAATTTCCCCACTTCTCCAAAACCGTTCTCGAAGCGCTTCGCGAACCGCTGCAGGATCACAGGGTGCTCATTTCGCGCGTCAACAGTAAAGTGGCGTATACGACCCGTTTCATGTTTGTCGCGGCACAGAATCCCTGTCCCTGCGGCAATCTGCTCAGCTCCGTGCAACCCTGCCGCTGCAGCGATATCGAGATCAAACGCTATAAACAGCGCCTCTCCGACCCGCTGCTCGATCGGATCGAAATCTACGTCCAGATGCAGGAGAGTGGCCCGGACGACCGGCCTTCGGTCGATTCCGCATCGATGCACCAAAAGGTGATCGACACCTTCTGTCGGCAGATGGAGCGGGGGCAGCGGCGTCTTAACGGCAAGCTGGAGGAGCGGGAGATCGAGAGCTTCTGCCGTCTCGAGGGTGAAGCGGAAGCGGTTTTGCACAAAGCGGTCCACAGTTTCGGCCTGAGCCACCGCGGCGTGGCCAACGTAAAGAAGGTGGCGCGCACCATCGCCGATCTGGAGAGAAGCGATTCCATTGAAAAGGCGCATCTTCTGGAGGCGCTGAGTTTCAGAAGAAGAGGGTAGCGTATTGAGGTTCCCGCTGCTTTGGCTTCTTTGTCTTGTCTCGCTGTTTGCGCTCGATATCGTCGACAAACCCATCGCATTCGGTCCGGAACGCGTCGCGCTCACCAAAGCCTATATGAAAACCCATTACGGCATTCAAATGGGAGAGATCGGGATCATCCCTAAAATCATCGTCATCCATTATACGGCGACGGAGGATTTGGAGGGAGCCTATCGCTGTTTCGTCGACGAAAGATTGTCCGGGGGCCGAGGCGACATCGCCGGAGCTTCGTCACTCAACGTTTCGGCCCATTTCCTTGTCGATCGCAACGGGGCCGTCTACAAGTTGATGGATGAGACGACGATGGCGCGCCATGTCATTGGTCTCAACCACTGCAGTATCGGCATCGAAAATGTCGGAGGCGTTCACGGTCCCGGCGATCTGACGCCGGCGCAGCTGAAGGCGAATATCGAGCTGGTGCGTTATCTGATGAAAAAATACCCGACCATCGAGTATCTGATCGGGCACCATGAGTATCGCCGTTTCGAAGGGCACCCGCTCTGGCGTGAGAAAGATGCGGGGTACCGTACACGCAAGAGCGATCCGGGAAACGATTTCATGCGAGCCCTTCGCCGCCATTTTCCATCACTCAAACCGGCCCCATGATCGCCTCGCCGCTCTTCTATCTCGTCTCTATCGCCTCGATCGCCGCCGTTTTCGGCATTGCCGAACGCTTCGATCGTACCCGGCGTTACTTTACCTACCTGCCTGCCATCGTTTTGATCTACATGGCGGCGATGGTTGCGGCGCAGACGGGACTTTGGGAACGCAACGAAGCGATCGGCGCCGTCTACAAAACCGCCAAAAACAACCTTTTGCCGGCAATGCTCTTTCTGATGCTTCTGCACGTCGACCTGCGCCGTTTTCTGAAACTCGGCCGGCCGCTGCTCATTGCCTACGTCGCTGCGACACTCTCCATTGGCATCGCGTTTTTCCTCGTCTTTTGGAGTTTTGGATTTGGCCGGGATGAGGCGGGTCTTTTCGGTGCACTATGCGGCAGCTGGATGGGCGGTACAGCCAACATGCTCGCCGTCGGAAGTGCTCTGAATGTCAACGAAACGATGATGGGCTATACCCTCGTCGTCGATGCCGTAGACTATACCTTTT